>DATAVM010000153.1:0-4852 GCA_036267775.1 Gemmatimonadales bacterium | reverse complement strand
GCGCTAACCGGGCTGCGCTACGCCCCGAAACACATGCAGCACTTGAACTTAGACCAATCCATCATTTTCGCCAACTCGTCGCCGGCACACCACGCACCACGTTCGGCGCGCCCAACGGGCCCGCCAACATAGCCACATCACCCACCCGCTGGTAGCACCGCGCCCACACCGCAGCGCACCCTGCCACGCCGCTCGCGACCCTGCCCGGCAAGCGGCCAATGCCGGGCAGGGTGCTTCAACCCGAACGCGGACGCCGTCGGCAGAGCGCCCGGCGCGGACGCGCTACTATTGTGGCGCTGGCCCCCACAACCGCCCCCCACCGGAGCCGAGCAAAGCCCGTGACCGCACCAGCTCGCTTGACGGCTGCCCTGGCCGGTCGCTACCGCATCGACCGCGAACTCGGCGCCGGCGGTATGGCCACCGTCTATCTCGCGCACGACATCAAACACGGGCGCGATGTCGCGATCAAGGTGCTGCATCCCGATCTCGGAGCCGTGCTTGGCGCCGATCGCTTTCTGAGCGAAATTCGCACCACCGCACGCCTGCAGCATCCGCACATTCTCCCGCTGCTCGACTCGGGCGACGCCAGCGGATTGCTCTACTACGTCATGCCGCTCGTCACTGGCGAAACGCTCCGCGCACGGCTCGAGCGCGAACGCCAGCTCCCCATTGCCGACGTCATCGCCATTGCGCGCGAAGTGGCCGATGCCCTGGGTTATGCGCACGGCCTTGGCGTGATTCACCGCGACATCAAGCCCGAGAACATTCTGCTGCAGGGCGGTCACGCCCTCGTTGCGGATTTTGGCATCGCACTCGCCGTGCAAAGCGCCGGCAACGCGCGCATGACGCAGACCGGCCTCTCCCTCGGCACGCCACAGTACATGAGTCCCGAACAGGCGATGGGCGAGCGCACCATCGACGCCCGGAGCGACATCTACGCCCTCGGCGCCGTGACGTACGAGATGCTGGTGGGCGAACCGCCGTTTACGGGGCCGAGCGTGCAGGCGATTGTCGCGAAAGTGATGACAGAGCGGCCCACGCCGCTGCATACCATTCGCGACACGGTGGCGGCAGCGGTCGAAGACGCGGTGCTCACCGCACTCGCCAAGCTCCCCGCAGACCGCTTCGCCACGACAGCAGCGTTCAGCACGGCCCTCGCGGGAACGGGACAAGGCAGCGCGCGGGAGACTCGCAACGTGAAGCAGGCGCACGGGTCTGCTGCGCTGCGACTGAGGCGGGGCCTGCTCGTGACAGCGTTCGCGGTACTGGCTGCCGTCGCCGTGGTCGGCTGGTCACGACGCGCGACACCTGAACGCGTGCTTCGCGTGGCCGTGGCATTTCCCGCCGGGCAGGAGCTGCGACCGCAAGTATTCGGTTTTGCATTCGATCTCTCGCGTGACGGATCTCGCCTGGCCTATGTTGGTCCCGGGACCGACGCCAACAGCACCCAACTCTGGATCCGGCCGCTCGATGCGCTCACCGCCACGCCTGTCGCGGGCACGGCCGGCGCATACTCCGTGGAGTGGTCTCCCGATGGCCATTCGCTCCTCTTTGCCACGGGCGGTGGTACCGATCCACAGAATGCCGTCGTGTCGGTCGATGGTGGCCAGGTCATTCATCTGCCCGGGATGCGTGAGGCAACCTGGGGCGACGACGGCTCCCTCTATTACTTCCCGCGTGGCGGCAAAGGCGCGCTCGTGCGACAACATGTCGGCGGCCGTCTCGACACCGTACCGCACGCCGCGACGGATACCGTGTATTCCGCTCGGCCGGTGGTGATCTTGCCGGGCGAGCACGCCGCGCTGGTATTCCCGGCGCTCAAGAGCGTCGACGACACCAGTTCCATGCAGGTCCGCGGCCTGCCATTTGGATCTGCCAACTCCGTCACGATTGCCGCCGGAGTTTTCGCGCGATACATCCCCGGGCATGGTCTGCTGCGCACCGTTGCCGACGGCAGCGTCTTCCTCGATCCGTTTGACCCGGCGCATTTGCGCGTCACTGGCCCGAGTGCGCTCGTGGCGCGCGTCACGCTCGGTCAAAACTCCGGCAACCGCTTCTACCCGCAGATGAGTGTCGCCGACGATGGCACGATGGTCTATCTCACCGGCGCGGTGCTCGAGCGCATGCGCTGGCTCGGCGAGGCGTCGGCGCCAACCGATATCGCCGGCGACCTCTGGGGCGTGGCACTTTCGCCGGACGGCACAGAGGTCGCTTTCTCGGAAAAACGCGCGACGGGAGCGGACGGACGGCAGTCGTTTGATGTCTGGGTAGAGAATCTCAAGACCGCGGGTCGCACGCGACTTACGTCGGCGTTCCGGAACATGCGGCCGAGCTGGTCGCCTGATGGCAAGTATGTGCTGTGGGCGAGAATCGGCGGAGCGGAACTGCAGAGCCTTCAGGAACGACGCGCCGATGCATCCGAGCCCGAGCACCTGGTGCTGTCGCGCGCCATGCTGGGTCATTCCATCGGCGGCGCGCGCTGGCTGCCGGACCACCGGACGCTGCTGGTGTCCACGTACGCCGACGATCCCAACGGCCGCAACATCTACGCAATCACGCTGGGACAGGACGGCAAGGCTCGACCGATCGCCGTGATGGCCGGCAACCAGATCTCACCGGTGCCATCACCCGATGGATCGTTGCTCGCATACACGTCCGACGAAAGCGGGATGCCTGCCCTGTACGTGCAACCGCTGCTGAGTGAAGCTGGTCGTTTGCTGGTGTCCGACAGTGGTGCCACGGCCGGACGGTGGTCGCGCGATGGCAAGCTCCTCTACTACTGGAATCAGCGGGGACAGTTGATGGCTGCGTCGATCCAGTCAAAGCCCGCGCTTGCCGTGACGGCTACGCGCGAAGTTCCGGGACATCCGGCACTTGCGACCGGCGGTGCACAGAACGGCGGATTGTTCGACATCGCACCGGACGGGCGCATCCTGGTCTCCGAGGAGTTGCCGGGAACATATCAATTGATCCTGGTGCGGAACTGGGCGGCGGGGCTGGGCGCGAACGCACGACCCTGACGACTCGCACGCGGCGGAGTCCGCAGCGGTCAAGTGGGAATAGAACAGGAAATCATCGCACTCTTTCCCATGGCGGACCTGGGCGGTTCGATAACCCCCTCCCGTTTTGCGACCCATCCTGTAGCTTCTGTCCCGGTCCCTCTGAACACACAGCGTCATGGAGGAGAGAATACGATGACGGACGAACTCACGTCGACGATGCCGCGGCGCGGCTTCCTCGGCAGCACCGCAGCGGCCGCACTCGGCATTGGTGTCGCCGGTCTGATTCCCACCAGCGCACGGGCCGAGACGACGGCGTCCGCCGATGCGCAACTCGAAGCCTGGTTCGGCAGACTCACCGGAAAGCATCGCGCGGTCTTTGACGCGCCGCATGCAAATGATGGCATGCCGGCCGTGTGGCCGCGCGTCTATCTCATGACCACCACCGGTACCTATCCCGCCGACGGCGCCTCGGCCATGCTCATTATTCGCCACGAGGCGCTGGCACTCGCATTCCAGGATCACATCTGGGCCAAGTACCACCTGGGCGAGATGTTCAACATCAAGAACGGCGCGGCTCCCGCCATCGCCAATCCCTACGCGAAAATCACCACGCTGCCGCTGCCCGACCTCGGCATCACCGGACTGCTCAAGACCGGCGTGCTGATCGGCGCGTGCGATGTGGCCATCACGGTGTACAGCGGTGCAGCGGCAACCAAGATGAAGATGGACGCCGCCGCGGTGAAGAAGGAATGGATTGCTGGTCTCTACCCGGGGATTCAGATCGTGCCGTCCGGCGTCATGGCCGTGGCGCGCGCACAGGAGTTCAGCGCGCAGTACGTGTTCGCGGGCTGACCTCACCGCACAATGCACAAAGCGCCGACCACTCGCTGCGGTGGTCGGCGCTTTGTTGTGTGCGTCGTCGTGATCAATCCGGCAGCGTGATCGTGCTTTCCCCGGCCGCCTTGCGCCGCGCGTTGAATGCGGCGAGTCCGAGTGTGCGGAAGTTATTCCACTTGAGCATCGCCGCCGTGAACTCGCCACGGCTCTTGGTGCAGGCCTCGACTTCGGTCCCCGTCGGCGCAACGTCGGCCGCTTGCATCGCCGATGCAGCAGCCATCATTGCGGTACTCGCGCCATCGAGCGTCGGGGAGGCTGTTGACGTCGTCGCCGCGCCGCCACCGCGTCCTCCGCGACCACCACCACCAGCGCCGCGGCCGCCGCGCCCACCGGCCGCCGCGCCACCGGCCGGGCCGCCAATGAGCGAGTCGAGCTTGCCCTTGAATGCGGCGATGTCGTCGCCCTTGGCCTGGTCGAGCGCGGCATCGAGTGCTCGCGCGCGCGTCGCGGCGTCATGCGCCGTGCGCGCTCCGTCGTACATCTCGCGCGTCAGCGTGAGCAACTGCGTCACGCCCAGCGTCAACTTGACGCGCGGATCGAGATGCAGGGTCATCGGTTGTGTCATGCTCTTGCCATCGACGGTCAGTCGCACGGTGTACGTTCCAGGCACCGCCCACGGCGAACTCACTCCCGGATAGGTGCGATGCGGCACTGCACCGTTCGACCCGCCACCACCGCGGCCACCCCCACCTTCGGTGAGCGGCTCATAGTGCATGTCCCAGCTCCAGCGATGCATTCCGTGCTCCGTCGACAGCCAGACGGCCGGCGCCGGCCAGTTGAGCGGCAGGCTGCAATCAGCGGCGTTCGGGGTCTGCTGGCAGACCTTGTTGTACGCCACCGGATCAACCGCGGGGTCAGGGTTGCGCGGCTTGGTGTCGCTCGTGTAGTGACGCACGAGCTTGCCGCCAGCATCAAGGATGTCGAGTGTGACGTTGCTGGCGTTCGCGGCGATG
>DATAVM010000152.1:0-23634 GCA_036267775.1 Gemmatimonadales bacterium | reverse complement strand
TCAATTGGTAGAGCACGTGACTCTTAATCACTAGGTTCCAGGTTCGAGTCCTGGTCGGGGCATGACATGAAACGCCCGCACCGTTCGGTGCGGGCGTTTCGCATTTCATGAGGCCCTGACCCACTGGACCGGACCCGCCGGTGGCATCCCGCGCCGTGAGGCGCCGCGGATCTTGCCGCCTTGATGTAATTGTGGCCGGCTGTCGAGTTCGGACACTGGCACCATGCCGGCGTCGCGCGCGACACTGTTCATTTCGCCCGCACGCGCGCGCAGCACGCGCGCGAGCAAGCCGCAATCCTCGAAGTGTTCTGCTGGTCCATACCCCTTGATCCAGATCGTCGTGCGCACCACCGCGTCGGTGGTGATCGCGTCGCGATCGCTGGTGGCTGCGCGCCACCAGTCCCGCAGTCCTCCGCCCATCGTGCGCATCCTTTCGTGGTCGCCGTCCCGCGCCGGTCCGCCCGTGCGATCAACCCGGTACCAATTCTGACGCTTCGCCAGGGAGGCGTTGCACGCCGGACCGGCGTCTTCCCCCTTTCGCCAGCCCCCGCGTCGGCATACTCTCCGTACCGCGCCGGAAGCCGGTGCGCCCCCTCACGCTGCCGGGCTCGTTTTCTGAAGGAGTTGTCGACTGTGCGCTCTCTGCTTTCTCTCGGTTTGATGCTGACCGTGGTTCCCGCGCTGGCCGCTCAGGACAAGCCCACACACGCGGCGATCGCCGCCCTGGCCGGAAGCTGGACCCTCGATGCCGCGCGCAGCGACACGATTCCCGCGAATCCCCTCTCGATGGCTGCCAGCGGGATGGCCTTTCCGGCTGCCGCGAGCGGCGGCGGTGGTGGTGGCGGCGGGGGCGGAAAGGGCAAGGGCAAAGGCGGCGGGGGCGGCGCGACCGCGCCGACCGATCCGTCGAGCACCGCTGCTCCGGCACCGCGCGGCGGCGGCGATCGCACGCCCGGCATGCAGTACGTCGTCGCCGAGATGCGGGCGGTGCCCACACTTACGATCACGGCAAACGACACCAGCGTCACGATTGCCGCGCCGGGCACGGATCCGGTGCTGTGGCGGGCCGACGGGAAGAAGCGTCAGCAGGCGTTGATGGAAGGCGGCATGCTTGAACTGCAGGCACAGTGGAGCGACGCCGAGTTTGACACCATGCGTGGCGTGCCGTCGTCGCATTCGCTCAAGCGCGAATTTACGGTGAGCAAGGATGGCAAGACGCTGCAGATCAAGGAGACCCTCGACCTTGGACACAACAAGGTGGAGAAGAAGCTCATCTACACGCGCAATCCGTAGCCCGCGGTTTCGATGACCAACCTGTTGCTGCCCTTCATCGGCGGCGAGTTCCGCGCCGCGCACGGGGCTACCGTGCGCGAACGCCGGAACCCCTCCGATGCCGGCGACCTTGTTGCGCGGATCACCGTGGGTTCCGCCGACGATGTTGCCGCGGCCGTCGCCGCCGCGGAACATGCCCTCCCGGCATGGCGCGCGACCCCGGGCCCGGCTCGCGCCGAGGTGCTCTTCCGCTGGGGCAGTGCGATCAGCGAGCGGGCCGAGGAACTGGCGCAGGCGATGACCCGCGAAGTGGGCAAGCCGATTGCCGAAGCTCGCGGTGAGGTGGCGCGTGCCAGCGTGATCTGCCGCTACTACGCCGGCGAAGCTGTACGCGAGATTGGTGAAGTGATCCCGCCGCAGACGACCGACACCCTTCAGTTCACGCTGCGCGAACCCCTTGGCGTGGTGGCGCTCATCACGCCCTGGAACTTTCCGCTCGCGATTCCGCTCTGGAAAGCTGCACCCGCGCTCGCCTTTGGCAACACCGTTGTCCTCAAGCCATCGGAACTGTCGCCCAACATGGGCCAGCTGCTGGCGGAAACCGCCCGGGCGGCCGGCATGCCGCCGGGCGTGTTCAACGTGGTGCACGGCGACGGCGGGACTGGCGGCGCGCTCATCCGTCATCCCTCGGTGCGCGCGATTTCGTTCACGGGCTCCAATGCCGTGGGAGGCCAGGTCACGGCAGTGGCGGCCGAGCGGAACGTGCGCGCCCAGACCGAAATGGGCGGCAAGAATGTGGTGATCGTCGCGCGCGACGCCGATCTCGATCGTGCGGCCGTACTCACCGCGGCCGGCGCGATGCGCTACGCCGGGCAGAAGTGCACCGCCACCAGCCGTGTGATCGTCGAGCGCGGCGTCGAAGCGGCGTTCCTGGCCAAGCTGCAGGGGGCGGTGACCGCGCTGCCGCTGGGACCGGTGACCGATGCGACATGCGCTGTGGGGCCGCTGATTACGCCCGAATCGCGCGAGCGGATCACCGCGGCGATTGCGGGTGCGGCCGAGCCGCTGTTTGGCGGCGCACTCCCCGCCGATGCTCACTACGCGAACGGCAACTGGTTTGCGCCGGTCGTGCTCCGCTTTGACAGCAGTCACCATCCGCTCGCCACACGCGAGCTCTTCGGGCCGGTTCTGGGCGTGCTGATCGCCGACGATCTCGACCACGCGATTGCTCTCGCGAACGATACGCCGTTCGGGTTGTCGGCGTCGCTGTTTACCGCGCACCTCAGCAGCGCGATGCGTTACGTCCGCCGCATCGAGGCCGGACTGATCCGCGTCAACGGCGACACCACCGGCGTCGATCCCCATGCGCCGTTTGGCGGGGTGAAGGGATCGTCCGCCGGCGGCCGGGAGCAGGGTCGCGCAGCCCGCGAGTTCTACACCGAAATCCATACCGTTCAAATTCACGCCTGAGGAAGTACTGATGACCACGATGACGTCCGAGCACTGGCGCGGCGTGTTTCCCGCGATCACCACGCCCTTTCTGCCGGACGGAACAGTCGATCACCCCTTTCTCGCAGGGCACGCGCGCCGGTTGATGGCGTCGGGTTGCCGCGGTCTCGTGCCTCTGGGCTCCTTGGGCGAAGGCGCGACACTCACGTTCGAGGAGAAGGTTGCGGTCCTGCGGACCTGCGTCGGAGCGGTCGGCGATCGGAACGCCGTGGTTGCCGGTATCTCCGCCCTCTCGACCGATGAAGCGGTGGCGCTCGCGCGCGCCGCCGCGGGCGCCGGATGCACCGGCCTCATGGTCCTGCCACCGTACGTCTACCAGGGCGACTGGCCCGAGATGCGGGCGCATGTGAGCGCGGTGATTGCGGCGACGCCGTTGTCGTGTCTGTTATACAACAATCCGATCGCGTACGGCACGGACTTTCTGCCGGACCATGTGCGCGCACTGGCGGAGCAGCATCCCAATCTGCTCGCCGTCAAGGAGTCGAGTGGCGATGTGCGCCGTGTCACCGCGCTCAAGGCGTTGCTGGGACATCGTCTGGCACTCTTTGTGGGACTCGATGACGCGATTGTGGAGGGCGTCGCAGCCGGCGCTACCGGCTGGGTCGCGGGTCTGGTGAACGCGTTGCCGGATGAGTCGGTGCTGCTCTTCGAGCACGCGCAGGCCGGCCGGCAGAGCGACGCGAGAGCGCTCTACGAGTGGTTCCTGCCGCTGCTGCGCATGGACACCGTGCCCAAGTTTGTGCAGCTGATCAAGTTGGTACAGCAGGAGGTCGGACTGGGACATGAGCGCGTGCGCGCGCCGCGCAGCATTCTGGCGGGCGCCGAGCGCGAGATGGCGCTGGCGATCATCCGCGAGCGGCTGGCAGCGCGGCCGGTCGCACGCCGCTGACGCGCATGCAACCGATCGAGGTAATCGACTCGCACACCGAGGGCGAACCCACGCGCGTGGTGCTTTCCGGGTGGCCCGAGCCCGCCGGCCGCACGATGGTGGAGCGGCGTGATGCGATGCGCCGCACGCAGGACCAGCTCCGTGCCGCCGTTGTTCGCGAGCCGCGCGGACACGATGCGATCGTGGGTGCGCTTCTCACGCAGCCGGACCGCACCGAAGCCGTTACCGGTGTGGTTTTCTTCAACGATGTCGGCTATCTCGGCATGTGCGGGCACGGCCTGATCGGCGTGGTGCGCACGCTGGAACATCTGGGGCGCGTGCGTCCCGGGCGCGTGGAGATCGACACACCGGTGGGCGCGGTGAGCGCCGATCTGCTCGACAGCGGCGATGTCGTCATTCGCAATGTGCCGGCGTATCTGCATCGCGGGGATGTGTCGGTGGATGTTCCGGGGATCGGCACGGTGACCGGCGACATCGCCTGGGGCGGCAACTGGTTCTTTCTGACCGAGCTGGTCGATCCGCCGCTGGATTTCGCGCGCCGCGCCGACCTCCTGGCCGCCACGACCGCGATCCGCGATGCGCTCGTGGCGGCAGATATTACCGGTGCCGGTGGCGAGATGATCGATCACGTCGAGCTGTATGGTCCTCCTACGCGCACCGACGCCGACAGCCGCAACTTTGTGCTCTGTCCCGGGACGGCGTACGATCGGTCGCCCTGCGGCACGGGGACGTCGGCCAAGCTCGCGGCGCTGCACGCGCACGGCCGGCTGGCGCTGGGACAGAAGTGGCGGCAGGAGAGCATCGTCGGTTCGCTCTTTACCGGTTGGCTCGAGCGCGACGGTGATGTACTTGTTCCCCGCATTCAGGGACGGGCATTCGTCACGGGCCGCACCACGCTGCTCTTCGATCCCGACGATCCGTTCGTGCACGGCATCGGATGACGGTATCACGCGCGCCGGATGTGATTGTGGTCGGCGCGGGACTCGTCGGCACGATGACGGCGCTCGGTCTTGCCGAGGCGGGACTCCAGGTCACATTGATCGATCACGACTTTCCCGGCGCCGGCAGTACCGGAGCGGCAATGGGGCACATTGTCGTGATGGACGATACGCCGGCGCAGCTGGCGCTGTGCGCCCATTCGCGCACGCGTTGGAATGCGCTGTCGGAAACACTTCCCGCCGACGGCGAGCACGACCACTGCGGCACACTCTGGCTTGCCACCGATGGCGATGAGCTTGCGGCAGCCACGTCTCGCGTGGCTGGCTACGCCGCGAGCGGTGTGCGGGCCGAGCTGCTCGATGCGGCCGCCCTCCGGGAGGCGGAGCCGCACCTGCGTCACGATCTCGCGGGCGCGCTTTCCGTGCCCGACGATTCGGTCTGCTATCCGCCGGCGATCGCGCGGGATCTGGCCCAGCGTGCGGCGGAGCGCGGTGCGGTGTTGCGCTTTGGCGCCATGGTCACGGCGATCGAGCCGGGCGGTGTCCGGCTCGCCGGCAATGAACGCATCGCCGCGGGGGCTGTGGTCGTTGCGGGCGGCGCCACGTCGCCACAGCTCATTCCCGCACTGCCGATCGTGCCGCGCCGTGGACATCTGGTGATTACCGATCGGCGGCCCGGGATGGTCCGCCATCAACTGGTGGAGTTGGGATACCTGCACAGCGCGCACACCTTTGGCGGCGCATCGGTGGCGTTCAACGTGCAGCCGCGTCGCACGGGACAGCTCCTGATCGGGTCGTCGCGCGAGCTTGTCGGCTTCAAGTCGGGAATCAATCGCCGCCTGCTCGCGGCGATGCTCGAGCGTGCCGGCACTTTTGTCCCGGCGTTGCGCGAAGCGCGCGCACTGCGCACCTGGACCGGCTTCCGGCCGGCCACACCCGACAAGCTCCCGCTGATCGGTGCGTGGCCTGCAATTCCCGGTGTCTGGATTGCCGCCGGTCACGAGGGTCTCGGCATCACCATGGCGCCGGGGACGGCGGACATTGTGATCGCCGGGATTCTTGGAAGCAGCTCGCCGGTGGATCCCGCACCTTTTCGTCCTGATCGCCCGATGCCCACGATGGCTGAGGCCGCATGAGCGCCGACATTACGATTGTCGTCGACGGCGTGCCGCGACGCGTGCCTGCCGGAACCACGCTCGCCGCCGCACTGTTCCGGGCGGGTGTGACCGCGTTCCGTCGCGATCTTTCGGATGCGCCACGTGCGCCACTGTGCGGGATGGGCACCTGCTTTGAATGTCGTGTGGTCGTCGATGGCGTTGCGGAGACGCGGTCGTGCCTGGTCGGCGTGCGCGAGGGGATGCGGGTGGAGACAGGGCAGTGAAGTCGCGCGCACCGGCCGATGTGGTCGTGGTTGGTGCCGGGCCGGCGGGACTCGCCGCGGCCTCGGCCGCCGCGGAACGCGGCCGCCGCGTCCTCGTGATCGACCAGGGCCTCAAGCCGGGCGGTCAGATCTGGCGGCATCAGCACGAAGCCGATCTCCCCAGAACCGCGCAACGTCTGATGGCGCGCGCGCGGAGAGCCGGCGTGACGATTGCCTCGGAGGCGCGGCTCGTGGATGTCGCCTCGTCCAATGAATTGATCGTCGACTTCCGCGGCAGAATCGACACGCAACAAACCGGTGCGCTCATCATTGCATCGGGCGCGCGCGAGCGCTTCATCCCGTTTCCGGGTTGGACACTGCCGGGTGTGGTCGGTGTGGGCGGGTTGCAGGCATTGCTCAAAGGTGGCTTGAGCGTCGCGGGCGCGCGCGTGGTGATCGCCGGCACCGGTCCGCTGCTTTTTCCCGTGGCGGCCGCACTTGCGCGCGCCGGGGCGCAGGTGCTCGTCGTCGCAGAGCAGGCGAGTCGTGCCGCGCTCATGGCTTTTGGTATGAGTCTCGTCACCAGTCCCGACAAGATGGCGCAAGCGATGCGCTATCGCGGCGCATTTCTCGCCACGCCGTTCAGAACGGCAAGCTGGGTGGTGCGCGCGCACGGGCACGAACGACTCGCGCAGGTGGTCCTGCAGGAGCGCGGTCGGCTGCGCACGCTCGATTGCGACTGGCTCGCCACCAGCGCCGGGCTCGTCCCTGTCACCGATGTCGCGGAGCTTGCGGGTTGCGCCCTCGATGCGGGCGCCGTGCGGGTCGATGCGCAGCAGGCGACCACGGTGTCCGGCGTATGGGCCGCGGGCGAGTGTACGGGCGTCAAGGGCGACGCCGCGGCGATGGTGGAAGGCGAGATCGCGGGGCGTGCCGCGGCCGGCGATGCGCGTGGCGCGGCCGACCGCACACGCGCGCGCGAGCGGCAGCGCGGTCTCCGGTTTGCCGCACGAATCGCGCGCACCTTTGCGCCGCGGGCGGAACTCCTCCAGCTCGCGGATGATGCCACGGTGATCTGTCGTTGCGAAGATGTCCGGCGCGGCGCGATCGATCCGGCGTGGACCCAGCGGCAGGCCAAGCTCTGGACGCGCGTGGGGATGGGTGCGTGCCAAGGCGCGGTGTGCGGCCCCGCGTGCGCGGCGCTCTTTGGGTGGGAAGGCAACACGGTGCGTCCGCCCATCGGCGGACCGGCGTGCGGGGCGTGGCGGGACGCGCTCGATCGCATCGCACCGCCGTCATCCTGAATCAATCGCGTCGCGTCAGTCCGTCGGCTGCGGTGGCGGCCAGTCGCGCGAGCCGCTCGGCGTCGCTTGCGCCGAGCAACGCGACCAGCAATTCATCGAGATCGGTCCACGCGCGGCGCACGGTCGATTCGAGCAGTCGCGACCGCGGAGTGGGATGCACCAGCACCGCGCGGCCATCCTGCGGGTCGGGTCGTCGTTCGATCAGGCCGCCGCGCTCCATGCGCTGCAACATTCGCGTGACTGTCGGTGGTTCGACGCCGAGGTGACGGGCGAGTTCGCTCTGCCGCATTCCCGGCGACGCCCACACCGCCAGCAAGAGCAGGTCCTGTCCTGCATGCAGGCCGTGAGGCGCGAGCAGCGTGCTCAGCCGGCCACGATGCGCGCGCGCCAGTGCCTGCACTGCCGCGCCCGGTGATGTCTCTGTGGTTCGTCGCGCCAATCAATGCTCCATGGGCAGCGGCGTTGCCACGAGCACCGCGGTGATCGCGAGCATGACCAGGGCGATGATCAACTCGGCCCGCACCGCGCGGCGCAGCGCGGCAGGCGAATGTTCCGCGCCGCTGGCAAGCGCCGGCGTTGTGACGCGCCAGTTCCACCAGCCAAGCGCCACGACCCCAAGCAGACCTGCAACTTTGGCGAGCAGCAACTGTCCCCACGTCGACGTGACGAGCGCGTGGATGGTGCCGGCGTAGGTCCACGCGGCGGTCACACCCGAGCCGACGACGAGCAGAACGCCAGTGCGTGCCCAGCGCGAAAAGTTTTCGACGACACCGCATAATCCCGGGAGCCGCACCGCGCCTTGCAGCGCAGGGAAGATGCCGATGGCGAGGACACCGAGGGTGCCGAGCCAGATACCCGCACCGAGGATGTGCGCGGTGTCCAGTACGCGGCCCCAGCGGCCATGCCATGCGTCGCCCGAGGCGTGCCCCATGCCCGTCTGCGCCCAGATCACCATCGCACCCAGCGCCCACGCGACCGTCTGCCAGATGTCGTCGCTGCGCACCCACGTGACAATCAGCAGCAGCGCCGCCGCGCTCAACTGGAGCAGCCAGGAGTGACCCCAATGGCCGTCCAGCAGCACGCCCTGGATCAGATCGGAGGAGAGCGGAGTGTCGGGATCGACGTAGATGGCGACCTGCAGTGCACCGCGGAGCAGGATGAGCGTGGGGATGATCCACGCGAGGTGCCAGAGGACGCGCCGTACCCGTGCGAGCAACGCGGATCGGGAATACAGCGCCACATTGGTGAGCGCGGGGGTGGTGACGAGAATACGGGACGCGACCGCGGTGCCCGCCAGAAGAAGGAGCGCCACAAAGATCATGCCCCGCACGACGGGGTAGAGGACCGCGGTGGCGCTCGTCATGCCTTCAGGATGTGCTGCCCGCGCAGTCGGGGCACAGCCCGTAGAGGACGATCTCGTGATCCTCGCCGACAAAGCCGGGCGGGATCATCTCGCCCACCGCCGCCGCGGCGCAGCCGGCCACGTCGTAGACCTTGTCGCACTGCCGGCAATGAAAGTGATGGTGATGTCCTTTGCCTTGCAGTTCATACCGGGGTACTTCGCCCGGAAGCTCTACGGGGGTGAGCCAGCCTTCGTCCACCAGAGTGCGAATATTCCGGTACACTGTGGCAATGCCGAGACCGCCGACCTCGGTCCGTGCCTGCGCCAGCACTTCGTCGGTATTGAGGGGGCGTCCTGCGCGCTGAAAAGCACGCCGGATCGCGCCGCGTTGTCTGGTATTACGTTCCATCGCCCGGAACTCCTCGGGTCGGGTCACTTGCGTGACGACTGTATTCTAGGCGGTTCCCGGTCGCCCGCACATGGCGCCGCGGCGCCGCCAATGACTGCTGCCAGGAGTCCCCGGGCGTGGAAAACGGGGAAAAGGCTGGCGGATTGACGTTGTACTATGCTCAAACGTTATCGTCCACGCTCCTAGAGGTGACTTCCCGATGCGCCTCGCTTGCACACTGCTCATTCTGGGACCCGCCACTGCCATGGCTCAGGCCAACGACCCCGCTCTCGTGCACGCCCGGCAATTGCTGGCCGACCGTCCGATCTTCGACGGCCACAACGATCTGCCCTGGGACATTCGCACGAGTCCCCAGAGCCGGATGGACGTCGACAAGTACGATCTCCATCAGCGCACGCCCGGCGCCACCGATCTCGCCCGGCTCAAGGCCGGCGGCGTGGGGGCGCAGTTCTGGTCGGTCTATATCCCCGGCGAAGCCAGGGACTCAGGGTATGCCCGGATGCAGCTCGAGCAGATCGACATCGCGCGGCGGATGATCGCGCGTTACCCGGACGATCTCGCCTTCTGTCTTTCCGCCGCAGATGTCGATCGCGCGCGCCAGGCGGGCAAGGTGGCCTCGATGCTCGGCGCCGAAGGCGGGCATGCGATCGAGAATTCGCTTGGTGTGCTGCGCATGTACTACGCCCTTGGCGTGCGCTACATGACGCTCACGCACAACGTCACGACGGAGTGGGCCGACGCTGCGCTCGATCAGCCCAGGCATGGCGGCCTCACCGCGTTTGGACGGCAGGTAGTCCACGAGATGAATCGCCTGGGGATGATCGTCGATCTGAGTCACGTCTCACCCGGCACCATGAGCGCAGCACTCGACGCGACCACGGCGCCCGTGATTTTCTCCCACTCTTCAGCGCGCGCGCTCGTCGACGTGCCGCGCAACGTGCCCGATTCGATCCTGCGCCGGATGCCGAGGAACGGCGGCGTGGTGATGGTGACGTTTGTGGGAAGCTTTGTGTCGAACAAGGGCTTTGCCGCGTGGGAGAGGGCGCGCGACGAGGCGGTGGCCGGGATCAAGGATGCCGCAGCGCGCACCGCCGCGGAGTCGGCATATGCGCGCAAGCACCCCGAGCCGCGGGCCACGGTGCAGGACGTGGCCGACCATGTCGAGCATGTGCGCAACATTGCCGGGATCGATCATGTCGGCCTCGGCGGCGATTACGACGGCACGACCGAACTACCCGTGGGAATGGAAGATGTTTCCGGCTATCCGCTGTTGTTTGCCGAGTTGATTCGCCGCGGCTGGAACGACGGCGATCTGCGCAAGCTCGCGGGTGAGAACGTGCTCAGGGTGCTGAGGGATGTGGAGCACGTCCGCGATTCTCTCGCCAAAGCACCATGATGCCGAACGACGCGATGGCGAGCGCGATGCCGATCCACTGAATGGCGTAGCTCAGGTGCGGCCCGTTATCGAGTGCGGGCGGTGGCACCGCCGTCAGGCGGCCCGGGCCCATGGTATCCCCGACTAACAACAGATAGAGACCAAGCGCTCCGGCGCGATCCTCGTGCATCGACGTGCTGTCGAGACGCATCCAGGTCGTGATTCCCTTGCGCACCAGCGGCACGTTGGCGTCCAGCGCGACCGGTGGCGCGAGCATCAGACCGGTGATCGCGATATCCCCGGAGGCCGGTGCACGGATTGTATCCGGCGGCGTCACCGCATCAGGAGATGGTACAAAGCCCCGTTCGACCCAGAGCACCACTGCGGTGCTGTCGGGATGAAACGCGGTGGCGACCTGCAATCCGGGGCCGTCGTTTTCGACGCGGTTGCGGAGCAGCAGCTGGCCGGTGGTGTCGAAGGTTCCGGTGGTGCGCACGCGCCGACCGACCAGTGGTGTGCCGGCGCGAAGTGCGGTGACGAGATCGAGCGGAGGCAGTGCGCCGGCCGCGATGAGGGCAGCGTTGATGGCTTTGCGGGTGGCGAGCCGTTGGAATTGCCAGCGGGAAAGGCCGAGCGCTGTGAGGGTGAGAACGAGGGTGATCGATCCGAGCATCACCTGCCGTGTTCGGGACACCGGTGACCCTCCCGCAGGACATCGAAGCGAGGTGCCGGCGTTGCGCTGCCGGTGCAAGATCATGTACGAGCGCAAGATAGTCAGTTGGCACAGGCCCTGCCGGTGGCGAACGTGATTCGTGTCGTACGGCAGGCCGTACCCTCAGTCCGAAGGAGATTGCTCATGCGTCGCATCGTCCGACCGCTCGCGTTGCTCGCTCTTGCCGGTGTTATTGCCCTGCCACTCGCCGCTCAAGGCGGCGGCCTGGTGGAAGTGAATTCCGGCTCCGGGCTGCGCCATGGTTTCTTCGTCACCGGCGCGCTGGGTGACGGCATGGAGTCCTATCAGTACGCCGATGTGCCCGGATACTCGAGCGCGTTTTCCAATCCGGCATTCGCGGTGCGCATTGGCGGCACACCGTCGCCGTATTTCCGTCTCGGCGCAGAGTTCTTTGGATGGTCGGGAAGCGTGGCCGACTCATTCGCGTTCAGCGGCAGCGATACGGAAACGTTCGGCGCGTTTCTGCTGACCGGTCAGTTCTATCCGTCGCTCCGCGCGGGTTTCTATCTCAAAGGTGGTCTGGGTGTGGCGCACACCGCGACTGATTACGATGACGGCTCGTCGAATGGCGAATCCGGGTTCGGTTTTACCGTGGGTGCGGGCTGGGACTTTGCGCTGTCGCGCAACATCTCGCTCGGGCCGGTGATCGATCTTTACCAGGGCTCGTTTACGGCGCGCGACCAGAATGGTGGCGCGTTGCCGACGCTCGATGATCGCGTGCTCAACATCGGTGCATCGATCACGTTCCAGTCCAGTCGCTGGTGGTGACGATCGGCGATATCGATCGAAGCGGGCAAGGGCCGCTGTCGCAAGACGGCGGCTCTCTGCTTTCCTGCCGTTGTTGACCCTGCCACCCGTGCGGGCTATACTCTGCCCGCCCCGCCCTGGTGGTGAAATTGGTAGACACGCTATCTTGAGGGGGTAGTGCCGTAAGGCATCGCGGTTCGAGTCCGCGCCAGGGCATCCATTGATTTTGCCGCTGTAGCTCAGGGGTAGAGCACTCGATTCGTAATCGAGCGGTCGTCAGTTCAAATCTGACCAGCGGCTCTGCCCGAGACATCACGAATCGACTTCGACACGCTGCGGCGCTCCCTCTGGAGCGCCGTTTTTGCAGTGCCGCGCCGCCCCGTGTTTGCGCCAGCGCCCTTCACGACTGCAGCACGCCTTCCAGCCACGCCTGCGCATCGGCCAGCTCTTCGTTGCCGATGGTGTGCGCCATGCCGCGATAGGTGTGCGCCTCGAGATTCGCGTTGGCGGCGCGCAGCGTCGCCCATCCGGCTTCTGCCGCCATGAAGGGCACAGCCAGGTCGCTGGTGCCGTGGCCCCAGAAGATCGGTGTCCGGGCAACGGTGTCGGGTGCGGCGCGGACCGATGGGTCATCGGCCAGGAAGCCGGAAAAGACGATCACACCGCGAGCTGAACCGGGGTTCCGAAGGAGAGAGGCGAGAGCGGTGGTGCCGCCCTGCGAAAACCCGCCCAGGATGGGCGGTGTGGCGGGGCGGCCCAGCCGAGCTGGGAGGGAAGCCAGGAAGGCGGCCACGGCCTCCTGGCCCTGCCGGAAGGACTCTGGCTCAGCGCTGTTGCCGCCCATGAAGCGATACCAGGCATACCCCGGCCCGTAACCCCATGGCGCCGCCAGAAAGGGTGCCCGGATGGACACGACAGTGGCGTCCGGGTGCAGCATCCGTCCCAGTGGGAAGAGATCGCGCTCATCACTGCCGCGCCCGTGAAACAGCACGATGAGCGGTCCGGTGGGCGATCCGGAGTCAATCAGCGCTTCGAGCGGGGCGGGTGCGGTCATGGGAGGCGTACTCCGTGCCAGGTGCGGAAAGGCGAATGGCCAACGGCGGCTCCCAGGAGCGACCATCAGCCATTGTGCTGCCGTCTTCTGATTGTGAGTCGGGACGGCGGGATTTGAACCCGCGACCCCTGCAACCCCATTGCAGTGCGCTACCGGACTGCGCTACGTCCCGAAATCGGCGAGGGCAATGATAGCCGGTCAGGTCAGACGCAGTAAGGGGTGGCTAGCCGTCGCGCTTCTTGAGCTCCTTCACCGCGTCCGGCTGGTTGAGCTTGGCCGCCTTGCGGAGCCAATCCATCCCGGCGGTCTCATCCTTGGCCGTGCCCTGACCCTTGGAGTACATCTGCCACGCGTGCCAGGCCGCGTCGCCGGAGCCCTGATTGGCGGCCTTCTTGTACCAGTCGAGTGCTTCCGCTTCGTTCTTGTTGATGCCGCGCCCATGGGCGAGAAAATCGGCGAGCTTGAGCTCGGAGTTGAGATCGCCCTTTTCCGCCGCGCGCCGATACCACAACGCTGCTTCGGCGTCGTTGCGCTTGATCCCCGCGCCATTCTCCAGCTGGAAGGCGAGCGTGATCTGCGCCTTGAGCAGGCCACCGGCCGCGGCCTCGCGCAGGTACGAGACCGCTTCGTCAGTGTTCTGCTGCGTGCCGCGGCCGATCTGCAGCATGCTGGAGAGGGCCATCTTGGCTTCGAGGTCGGTTGCCGCGGCGCTCTTGTAGTACTTGAATGCCTGCGCCGGATCCTGCGTCACACCGTTGCCGCGATCGTACATGCCGCCAAGGATCCGCTGTGCGACGGCCGATCCGGCCGCGGCCTCCTTGGGACAGAACGCGGCGGCGTTCTTCCAGTCGTTGGCGGCGGCGGCATGCGCACAGGTGGGCCCCGCGGGAACCGTGGCGGCCGCGGTCGCCGGCGTGGCGGCCGGGGGCGGCGGCGGTGTCGTCAAAGGCGGAGCGGCGTTGCCGCGATCCTTGCTGGCCACGGTCTTGCTCGGTGGCGGCGCGGGCGGCGGTGGTGGCGTCGTGGCCTGGATGATGACGGGCGCGGTGGTGGTAAGCGGCGTGACCGCCTGCGCCTGCGCCGACGCGGGACTGTTGCCGCCGCTGGATCGCCAGATGAGGAAACCCAGCAGTGCTGCGACGAGCACGCCACCGCCCACCATGAGCGGCATGCGATTGACGGGGCGCTTGGCGGCCGCGGTGCGTCCCGTGCCGCCGGCGCGTGGCACCACCGGTGACTCGAGCGCCGCGGCAAAGTCGATCATCGTGGGGAAGCGGTCGGCCGGCTCCTTGGCCATCGCGCGTTCGATCGCATGGGCGAGCGGCGCGGGAACGCCTTCTACCTTGCTGGCGATCGGCGGCGGTTCGGCGACAAGCTGCTGATAGAGCATCGCGCGCGTGGATTCGCCTTCGAACGGCAGCGCTCCACTCAGCATGCGATACGCGACCACGGCGAGCGAGTACTGATCGGTGCGCGCGTCGATGGTCTTGTCGCCGCAGGCCTGTTCGGGGCTCATGTACTGCGGTGTGCCGACGATGATGCCGGTGGTCGTCAGCGTAGCACTGGGATCGGTCTCGTCACCGCTTACGGCCTTGGCGATGCCGAAGTCCATGAGAAGGACGCGCTTGTCCTTCCCTTCGAGCATGATGTTCTCGGGCTTGATGTCGCGATGGATCACACCGGCTTCGTGGGCGGCGGCGAGTCCCGATGCCGCTTCGGACAGAATGCGCTGGACTTCGGTCGGCGCCATCGGGCCTTCGCGATCGAGGGTGGCGCGAAGACTCTCGCCCTCGATCAACGGCATGATGATGAACGCCAGTCCCTCGGCTTCGCCGATGTCGTACACTGGCACGATGTGCGGGTTGCGGAGCGTCGCGATAGTTTCCGCTTCACGGCGGAAACGCTGCAGCAGGTCGGGCGAGAGCCCGAGGTCGGGACGAAGCACCTTGGCGGCGAGGTCGCGCTTGAGTCGGAGATCGCGCACCCGGAAGACTTCGGCAAAACCGCCGGCGCCGATCCGTTCGCCGAGCTCGTAGCCCGGCCCGAGTGCTCGCTGCAGCTTGCGCATCAGATCGACGGGACCGATGCCCGACTTGCCGATCGCTACGGTCTGACCGCTGTCCCGATGCATGCCGGGCGGTGTGGCCGTGCCGCAGACGTAGCAGAACGCGGCCATCCCCGGCAGCGGGGTGTGACAGGTCGGACAGGCCCTGGTAGGCTGATTCATTGACGGGGTGCGAGCAGGAGCATTCTCACCAGCATAGCCCTCCGCCGGAGGGAGTCAAGGGAGACGAGATGTCGACAGTGCGATGGGGCCTGGTCCTGCTCCTGCTGGCCGGGTGCAGTGGCGGCGGATCGACCGGGACGACGGCCGATACCCGCCTGGTCGTGACCGGCGGCGATCTGGGACCACAGACTGAATTCTTGACACTGGTCCGCGGCGGAGTGCCGGTCCATGAGGCCACGGTCACGATCAATGGCACGGCACTCTCAGAAACGGCCAGCGGCCAGTATTCCGGGACGCTTCCCGCTGCCCTCGGCACCGGGTCCGCGGTCAACCTGATGGTCATCGATGGTACCGATACCGTCACGGGCACTGCGAACATCCCCGCGGCTCCGACGGTGACCTCGCCAGCGAACAACACGATGTTCCAGCAAGGCTCGCCAATTCCCCTGGTCTGGACCGCTGCCAGCAACCCGGACCGGTTCCTGGCCGGAATCGAGGATAGCGACGGATTCGCGGTCGTCGATTCACTGGGCGGGTCTGCCCGGACGGCGACCCTCGTGACCACGAACCTCTCCATCGACGTCACCAGCGTGATCGGTTTTGTCGTTGCCTACCAGAATGGCTCGTTCACCGGCAACGCGCATCCCGCGTCGCGGATGAACGTCCGCCAGATCTCGCAACAGGTGCCACTCCAGCTCACCGTGCGCTAGATCGGACGCGCTGCCGGGCCGGGACGAGTGAGAAAGAAATCGGCCCGGCTGGTGCGGGCCGGCCACGTCGCGAGGTAGTGCTCGCGCCATCGGGCCAGGAAGTCGGTCGCTCCGTCGCTCGGCACGAGCGCCCACACGCTCCCACCAAAGCCCGCTCCGAACGCTGACGCGGCCGCGGCACCAAGCTCGCGCGCCTGCCGCACCAGACCAATCGTCTCGGGGACTTGATTGTGGAGGGCCGCTTCCGCCAATGCCTGTGAGCGATCGACCAGTGGACCAATCTCGCTGATGTGCCCCGCTCCGAGCTGTGCTGCGACCGCGGGAATGATGGTCAGACATTCGGCGGCGAATTGTTCCAGGCGCGGGCGGAGCGCGGGATTCGCGGCGTCGTCCAGCGCGGCGGAGAGTGTGCGTGCCGCACCGGGCGCGCTCGTGAGCGCCGCGAAGAGCGATGGCTGGTGGTCTGCCGCGATTTCGTTCCAGCGCGCGAGCAGTGCTGCGGTCTGGGCCGCGAGGTGATTGTAGTGTGCCTGAGCGCCGGCGCCCTTGGCCGCGTGCACTCCCGACACGGCCACCGCAAAGATCCAGTCCGTCGGAAGCGCCATCTCCGCTTCAAGTGTGACCGGCAGGAAGTGATACTGCGACAACGTCCCGGGCCGGCAGGTGAGAATCGCGGTCTGGTCTTCACTGCCGCCATGCGTGCCCACGCCGCGGTCGGCCGCAAACGGTCCGAACGTGCGGCCGTTTTCGACGGCACCCAGATATCCCGCGACCGCGTGCGGTGACCCGAGCGCGCTCCGCCATTCGGCGCGATCGTCGAGGTGATTGAACGCCGCGAGCGGCAGAAAGGTCGTGATCACCAGCGCGCTCGATGACGACAGGCCCGCTGCCGATGGCAGCGACGATTGAATGACCGCGTCCATGCCGGTGGCGGTCGCCGGAAAATCGCGCGCGATGCGGCGCGCGACCGCGATCGGATAGTCGCTCCAATGGCCGGGACGTGGGGGGGCGTTGGCATCGAGCGCAATCGTGAGCATGGCACCGCTCGACGCGTCGGTGATCCGGATGGTGGCATCCGCGCGCGGTGCGGCCAGCACATGGAAACCGCGCTCGCATGCTGCGAGCAGCGAGCGCCCGCCGGCATAGTCGGTGTGCTTGCCGAGGACCTCGATCCGGCCGGGCACCCACCACGCTCCCGTTGCGGCGGCAGAAATCCCCCGCGCCGTGAGATGCTGCGCCAACCCGGCAAAGGTTTCCGTCGCACGCACCGTCGCCGCGTCGCTCAGGCCGAGGGCGGCAACCCGCTCGCGCCAGTCGCGCATCAGGTGTTGACCGCGAGCGCGCCGAGTCGGACCGCAACGGCGGCGATGTCGGCGCGATAGGAGAGATCCAGAACGCCGGCTCGGAGCCGGATCGCCTGGAAAATGGCGCCGCCGTCGAGCGCGAACTGGACTGCCATTGGCAGTTCGTATTCGCCGCGCACCGAGCGCGGGACCGCACGGCACGCCGCAAAGATGCCGTGGTCAAAGCGCCAGATGTTCATGCTGATCCAGGGCGTGGGTCCTCCCGCCGGGAGCGTCGCCGTATCGGGCTTCTCGACAATGCGCGCGAGTGTGCCGTCGGCACGGATGTCGAGAATGGCAAATGCGGCAAGGCGTTCCGGCGCGATGTTGCCGTCGGCGACGAGCGCCTGCGGCTCAAACGCAATGAGGCCGGGCGCGCCGAGGTCGACCAGCGCGCGAATCGCCGCGACGGGATAGAGGTTGTCGGCGTTGAGGACCAGCGCACTGCGGCCCGCGAGCCAGGCTTCAGCTGCCAGGAGCGCGTTGGCCGTGCCACGCGCCTCGGCCTGCACCACGGTGGCGAGCGCGATGCGTCGCGTGGGGTGCCCCTGATAGTGCGCGTCGATCGCGCGATGGTCGGGAGCAACGACGAGACATACGTCGGTGACGCCGCCGTCGGCGAGTGCCGTGAGAATGTGATCGAGAAGCGGACGATTGCGGGCATCGGGGATCAACGCCTTGACGCCGGTGTCCGCCATCGCGGCCTGCACCGCGGTCATCGTGGCGTGCGCGTCCGTCTGCTGCATGCGCGAGCCGAGACCGCGCGCGAGGATCACCGCGGTCGTGGCGCGCGTCGTCATGCGGGCTGTCTCACGTTTCGCCCGCGGCGCTCCACATGCGCGGCACCACGCGCAGCAGTCCCATCGTGCCCAGCGCAAAGACCGCCAGCCAGAAGAGCGCGATGCTGTGGCGGCCGTAGAGGAACGAGCCGGTGCTGAACATCGCGCCGTACACGGTCATCAGGCCGAGCATCCACGCCAGAAACGCCTGCGGCAGCGAGTCGGGCGCCGCGGTGACGCCGGCCGCCGCCCGGATGTCACGCCAGCCAGGGCCGGCGGGGCGAACCTTGCGATAGAACGCGATCAGCGTGGCGCGGTCAGTGCCCGGCGCCACAAAGGCCGTGATCACCCAGACGAGTGTGGTGACCGCGACAGTGACGAGCAGCGATGCGTGCGCGGGAACGGCATAGCCTTCCTTGGCGGCCACAAAGAATCCGACAGCCACGACAAAGGACGAGATCATCGCCGCGATCTCGCACCACGCATTCACGCGCCACCAGAACCACCGCAGCAGATAGAGCAGTCCTGTGCCTGCACCGATCGAGAGAATCAGCTGAAAGGATTCCGCCGCGGTGTTGAGCGCAAAGGTGAGCAGGCCCGCCAGGACCATGAGCAGGCCGGTGATCAGCCGCCCCATGAAGACGTAATGCCGTTCGGGCGCGTTGGGCCGCACGAACCGCTTCCAGAAATCGTTGACGAGATACGACGCGCCCCAGTTGAGGTGCGTCATGATGGTCGAGCGGTACGCCGCCTCCATCGCGGCGATCATCAGGCCAAGGAAGCCATGCGGCAGGAACTTGAGCATGGCCGGATACGCCATGTCGTGGCCGACCAGGCGCGGGTCGACATTTGGAAACGCGGTGCGGATCGAGTCGAGCGTAGGGAAGATGATGATGGACGCCAGCGCCACGACGATCCACGGCCAGGAGCGAAGTGCGTAGTGTGCCACGTTGAAGAGCAGCGTTCCGCCCAGCGCATCGCGCTCCGAGCGGGCGGCGAGCATGCGTTGCGCGATGTAGCTGCCGCCACCCGGCTCGGCGCCCGGATACCAGACCGACCACCATTGCACGGTGAGCGGGATGATGAAGATCGACAGCGTGAGTCCCCAGTCGTTGAAATCGGGGACGAGATTGAGCGTATGCGCCGGCAGCTGCGCCACCATGCCGGAGAGTCCGCCGACCTGCGGCTGGATCAGCGCAAAGTGCGCCGCGGCAAACGCACCGGTCATGGCAACGCCAAACTGGATGAAATCGATGACCAGCACGCCCCAGAGCCCGGAGGTCGCGGCAAAGACGATGTTGAGCCCGGCGCAGATCAGCAGCGTCTGCCACATCGGCCAGCCGAGAACGATGTTCGCGATCTTGGCCGCGGCAAGATTCACCGTGGCCATGATGAAGCAGTTGAAGATCAGGCCGAGATAGATGGCGCGGAATCCGCGCACGAGTGATGCCGCGCGCCCGCTGTAGCGAATCTCATAGAACTCGAGATCGGTGAGCACGCCGCTTCGGCGCCACAGACGCGCAAAGAAGAAGACCGTCGCCATGCCGGTGAGCAGGAATGCCCACCATTGCCAGTTGCTCGCGACGCCGCCGGTCCGCACAAAGTTGGTGACGAGGTTGGGGGTGTCGGTGCTGAAGGTCGTCGCGACCATCGACACACCGATCAGCCACCACGGCGCCGATTGTCCCGACGTGAAAAACTCGGCCGTGCTCGCCCCCGCCTTCCGGGTGTAGAAGAGCGCGGGGATGAAACAGATGATGATCGAAAGGAGAACAATGCCCCAGTCGAGCGCCGTCGGATTCACAGGCCCTGCCGCGGTGTCGACCAGGTGCCGCGGGAGAAGTCCGGGAACTTGACCGGCGTGCTGCCGTGTGTGAGCGACGTTTCGCTGAGCGGCCAGGGTGCGCTCCACGCCGCGGCGTCGTACACGTCGATGTCGGGCGGCAGTCCGTCGTGCATGCACTGGATCAGGCGATAGGCCATGATGAAATCCATGCCGCCTTCGCCACCGGTCTTGCGGGCGCGCTCACCGAGCTGCTGCCAGAGCAGGTGCGTGTAGTCGTTCTTGAAATCCTCGACCGGCTTGAAGCTTTCGCCGCCGCGCTGACCATCGAGGTACACCCGACCCGGATAATCCTTGAATACGCCCTTGGTGCCGCGAATCGAGTTGAGACGGTCGTAGGGTGTGGGCAGACTGACGCCATGCTCCAGGAGAATGGTCTTTCCCCGCGCCGTCTTGATCAGCGACGTGTTGAGATCTCCCTCGATGTATTTCTCGCTCCACTTGGGCGAATCCTTGGGCACGTGGGCTTCGCGCCACTGCGACAGGCCGCGCTCCGCGGTCGACATCGACACGAGATAGTCGAAGCGATCGCCGCGGTGAATGTCGAGATACCACGCCACGGGCCCGAGTCCATGCGTGGGATAGAAGTTGCCCTGTCGTCTGGTGTGCTGCAGCCGGCGCCAGAGCCCTTCGTCCCGGTCTTCAAAAAGGATCGATCGCAAATCGTGGAGGTACGCGCCTTCGGCGTAGAGTATTTCGCCAAAGAGTCCCTTCTTGACCATCGTGTTGACGAGCATCTCGTTGAAGTCGTAGCAGCAGTTCTCCATGATCATGCAATGCCGCCGCGCCTTTTCTGACGCGTTCACCAGATCCCAGCCCTGCTCGAGCGTCATCGCGGCAGGCACCTCGGTGCCGCAGTGCTTGCCCGCCTTGAGCGCGGCGAGGCAGACCGGCGTATGAAAGGGCCACGGGGTTGCCGTGTAGACAAAGTCCACGTCATCGCGCTGGACGAGGTGCTCGAAATCGTGGTCGCCGTTGCTGTAGAGGGCTGGCGCGGCATGCCCCGCATCGGTAATGCGCTTGGCGTTGCGCTGGATCTTTTCGGGAACGATGTCGCACAGCGCCGTCACCCGCACGTTGTCGAGCGAGAGAAACTCGCCGAGGACGGAACTGCCGCGGAGCCCCGTACCGACCATGCCGATGCGGACGGTATCGTGCCGGTCGAACGGCACGCCCATCATGCTCGTCGTGCCGGCCGCACGCGGCGGGGCGATCGCCGTTTCGGCCGCGCTGGCCATGCCGGGGAATGCCAGCGCGGCGCTCGCGGCGCTGGCCGTGCGCAGCAGGTCGCGGCGAGTCAGGGACGGACGAGACGGGTCTGCGGACATCGGGGACATCCGGTCGAAGTCGTGAGCCATCGGAGTGTGAGACGAGCGAGGGGTACGGCACCAGCAACACACCACACAACACGTCAGCTGCTGGAGGCGCCCCGAGTGGTCGAATCGACCGGCACACGCGGCACGCTGTCGGCGTCCGCTGGATCGAAGATGCGCCGGACGCCCTTCCAGAGCAACGCGGCGCGGCCCGTGGGGAGCGGGGTCTCAATCACGCCAAGCCGCGGATTGGCGGCCTGCACATAGCGGCCATTGCCCACGTAGATCCCCACGTGGGTGATCTGCTTGCCGCGGCCAAAGAAGAGGAGATCGCCAGGGAGCATGGCGGCGGTGTCGCGCGCCACCGCGGTGCCGGCATGGGCTTGCTGGCTCGAGGTGCGCGGCAGGATGAAATCGAAATGCGCGGCGAGCCACTGCACCAGGCCGCTGCAATCGAATGCCTCACCGGGCGTCCTGGCGCCGAGCTTGTACGACACGCCGATCTGCGAGCGCGCCAGCTGCACGAGCGAATCGCGTCCCGCGCTCTTGAGAAACATCCGCGAGATCGTGGCGAACGGTTTTTCGGTGGCGGAGAAGGACGTCGTCTGTGCGGCCGCGACGCCCGAAAACCCTGCGATCATGATGAGCGCATGGGTCAGCATCAGTCGGGGACGGTGGCACAGGGTCACGACAGCTCGGCGCAAGAGGTCATGGACAGACGAACGGCAAATCCTAGTGTCGGCAGGAAGGTTCGGCTACCCGCGGCGTTGTTTCGATGTGGGACATCAAAGGATGCGCTGGCCAAACGCACTGGCCATCAGCCCCACCGCGAGTTCGGCGGTCTGGTTGGCGCGGTCGAGAACGGGGTTGAGCTCCACCAAGTCGACGGCGACCACGCGGCCCGTATCCCAGAGAGTTTCCATGGCGAGATGCGCCTCGCGGAAGGTGACGCCGCCGCGGACGGGCGTCCCGACACCCGGCGCTTCGCGCGGTTCGACAAAGTCGAGGTCGAGGGACAGATGAATGCCGTCCGTGCCGTCGCTGGCCTTGGCGATCGCCTCGGCGAGCACGCCGCGCATGCCGCGCTCGTCGATGTCGCGCATGGTGTAGATGGTGACGCCGTATTCGCGCGCGTGAGCGCGCTCCGCCTGATCGAGATCGCGGGCACCGATGATCACGGCGTTGGCCGCGCGCACGGCGGGAAACGGTGTGGCCAGCCGCGAGAGACTCGGATCGCCATGGCCGAGGAGATGCGCCACCGGCATGCCGTGGATGTTGCCGGTGAGGGTGCTCTCGGGCGTGTTCAGGTCGGCGTGCGCGTCGAGCCAGATGAGGCCGATGCGCTTCTGCCGCTCGGCGAACGCCGTCGCCACGCCCGCCACCGATCCTGCCGCGAGCGAGTGATCGCCACCGAGGACCAGGGGGATGCGATTGTCGCGCACCAGGCCCGCGGTGCGCGTGGCCACTTCGCGGCACACACTCGCGATCGTCGGCAGAAAACTCAGACCGGGGCCGACCGGCAGCGTCTCTCGCGTGGGCACGGCAACGTCGCCGGTGTCGACCACCTGATGGCCAAGCTGCTCGAGACGAGCGGCGAGGCGCGCGAGACGGACCGCGGACGGCCCCATCTCCACGCCGCGGCGCGATGCGCCCAGGTCCAGCGGAACTCCGACCAATCCGATCGATGCCATGCGAGAATACTAACGTCCGCCTAGCGGACAGTGTCTCCGGGCAGCGGCGCAATGACACGGTCCTTGAGGCCCACCGGGAGATATTTCCGCAGCATTTCCGGCGTGCCGTCGAGGGCGGGGAAGGTGCCATAGTGCTGCGGCACGATCCACTCCGGCTTGACCAGCTCGCATGCCTTGGCGGCCTGTCGCGGTCCCATCGTGTAGAAATCGCCGATCGGCAACATCAGCACTGTTGGCCGGTACAACTCTGCGATCAGCGCCATGTCGCCAAAGACGCAGGTGTCGCCGGTGTTGTAGATGACAGTGCCGTTGGCGAACTCGATGATCAGGCCGCATGGGTCGCCAATGGAACGGGCGCGGCCGTCGCGGCCGCTGCCGGAGGATGAATGAAAGGCTTGCACCAGTGTGACCGTGATGCCGTCGGTGCGCACAGCACCGCCCTTGTTGAATCCGACGACCTGCGATTGGTCGACGCCATCGGCGACCAGGTCCTCGGCGAGTTCGACGGAGGTCAGTACCTTGGCGCCGGTCTTCCGGACCAGTTCCACCGTTTCGCCGACGTGATCACTGTGCGCATGCGTGAGGAGAACCAGTGCGGCACGTTCGGCGAGTGCGCGAGCGTTGGCCGGCGCCTTGGGATTGCCGAGCCAGGGATCGATGAGCATGCCGGGGCCTTCGGGCTCCGGCTGCAGATGAAAGGCGCTGTGGCCAAGCCAGGTGAACGCCGCACCGAGTCGGGACATGAAACCCTCCGAGTGAGGCGTGAATCCTAATCGCTCGTCGGAGCGGTTCCGGC
>DATAVM010000151.1:0-5439 GCA_036267775.1 Gemmatimonadales bacterium | reverse complement strand
TTGCGCGCCCACGGCTGGTGGGTCAATCCGCAGGTGACGTACTCGGCGGGTGTGAACGTCGAAAGTGCCGTCGATGCGAACCTGCAGTCGACGCCGCAGTTTGTGTTGCCGTCGGAGGGGAATCGTCCCGTCTTCGCGCCGCCTGCGGGTATCGTATCCGAGACCGGTCTCTTCGCCCCTGCCGCGAGTAGCCTGACGAGCGGATACGGACGCGTCATCACCGTGCGCTCGGATCTCGCGTATCACACCGAGCAGTTGTCGCTGGCACTGTCGCCACCCAAGCCACTCTTCGGTCACATTCCCGTCTATCTGATCTACGCGTTGAATGCGGAACGCATGGAGCAGCGCGGCTTTGGTGGGACAACGGCGGGCAATCCGCTCAACACCGAGTGGGTGAATGGCGGCCAGCCGGTGCACCAGTTCACCCTTGGCGCGAACAACATGCGGCTGTGGTGGTTTACAGTCAGTGCCCGGCTTGCAGTGTACTCCGGGGTGTCGTACACGCCAGTCGTCGCGAACGATATCAACGGTGATGGTCTAGCCAACGATCGTGCATTTGTTCCTGATCCCGCCCGCGCGGCCGACACGGCGTTGGCTCATCAGATCACGGGATTGCTGGCACAAGCGCCCTCCGGGGCGCGTCAGTGTCTCACGCAGCAACTCGGCGTCATTGCCGGTGCCAACAGTTGCCGCACCCCTTGGCACTCGCAGTTTGACCTCAACGTCAACTTTACGCCGCCGCCGCGATTGCAATCGGGGTCGCGTCTGCATGTTCTGCTCACGATGCTCAATGCCGGGAGCGCTCTGGTCCGACTCTTTGGACTGCAGAACACCGCACTCGGTCAGTCAACCGCGAGCGCCGCGGTCGATCCGCGGCTGCTGTATGTCACGGGCTTTGATCCGACGGCCAATCGATTTGTCTACCGGGTGAATCAGCTCTTTGGCGAACCGCTCGACTACGGTGTGACGCACCGCGTCTACCCGCCGTTCGAGTTGCAACTGGGTCTTGAGTACCGACTTGGCTATCCGCCAATTCCAGCGGCGGTCAAGCGCATAGCACTCCGCACGGCGTCTGACACGATGCAGCTGATTGATCGCACGCGACAAGCACTCGCGCGGCAGATCGGCAGGAACCCGGTGGACACGATCCTCGCGCTACGTGACTCGCTCCAACTCGGCGGCGATCAGATTGCGGAGCTACAACGTGTGCGAGGGGAGTATCAGGCACGCTTCGACACGATGGGAACACCGTTGACGTCGCTCGCGCTCCGCGAAGGTCACGACCTCGATGCCAACGAACTGTTCAGTCGGACGGGAGCGGCGTTTGTGAATGCGAGTCGCGCTCTTCGGGCGGCGGAACAGGCGCGGGCGATCCAACTGCTGCTGCCGGCGCAGCGCGAGACGCTCTCGCGGATCGCGCGAATACCATGATGCAGCTGATTGGCGCGCTCGCGGTCAGAGTGCGCGGAAGAGCTCCGCCAACTCGATGAAACATGGCGCCGCGGCTCCCAGCGGATGCCAGCTGATGCGCTCCGATTGGACTCGGGGGAAGAGCGCCTCCGGCGTCCAGCACTCTACCTGCCGCGCGTCGGCATCAACCGCCCAATAGAGCGGTACCCCGAACTCCTGATAGACGCGTCGCTTGGCAAAGCGATCGGCGCGCGCGCTCGAAGGCGAGAGAATCTCCACCACGAGAAGCAGGCTTTGCACGGCCGCCCAGTCGAGCGTGCGCAACTCGCTCACCGGCGCCACAAACACATCCGGCTGCACCAGCACATCGGGCGCCCACGAGATGTCCGCAGTGGCCTTGAGCGCCATCCCGACCGGTTCGACTGCGAGATACTCCTTCAATGCATCCACCAGCCGGTCGGCCACGATCTCGTGCCACACACGCGGTGCAGGCGTCACCAGCAGTTCGCCATGCACGGTTTCGTGGCGCTGCCCATCCGGCGGAAGGGCGCGGACCATTCCTGCGGTCCAGAACTCGGGCGCTGCGGTTGCGGACATACCCATACACTCGGCTCGGCGGTGGGCGAAACGCAAGGGGTACGCACCCCGACGATCATGCCGCGTCGGCCGGCGGCCTGCCGCTCCGACGAACGTTGGCTGGATCACTTCAACGCAGAAGCGCCGAGGAGCGCTGACGCTACTTGGCCGCGATCGGTGCCGTCAGCTTGATGTCGCCGATCCGGATGACGAGTTCGGATGTGGAGCCGGGATGCACATCGATGCGGGTGATCTGCATGTACTTGGTCGAGCGGTCGGTGAATCCCACGGTGTCCGAGCCGTTGCGAGTCGTCACAACAAACACCTGTGTGCCGCGCACCGGATGCATCTCGTGTGACAATACCAGCGGCACGCGCGCGCGCTCGAGCGACCGCGAATAGGTCGTGTCGCCGGCGGCGGTATATGCCGTCAGGATCAGCACGGCGTCCGTGTCGGCGCCGACGGTCCACAACCGGTATCGTCCTGGAGAAATCCACGCCTTGCCAATCTGCACCGCCAAATCGTTTCGCAGCAGCACGGGACGCGCGATGCCGACGGCCACCGGCAGCTGCGTCGCCTGCCATTGCCGGGGCGTCGAGTCACTGGCGACACCGCAGATGTAGACCTGCGCCGTCTCATTGCGGCCCACCAGCAGGACATGGACGGTATCGCCGATCGTACCTTGTGCAGCCGCGGGATGGGGGCCGACGGCAAGTGGCAACGCGCCGAGCAACACCCGCGCTGCGAGGACGCCGAATCGGCGGAAGGCGAGCAGCTGCGCCCTGGTCATCGCGATGTGCATTGCAACTCCGCCGCGTTTGAGGGAACGTCCGGGAAGCCTTGTTCGCAGAAGATACCGCCTGGATCGTACCCCGGTGCCCGTACCCCGTGACGCGGTTCCATCCTGCGTGATCGAGTCCACCGGGCCGCCCGATGGCGCCCTCCGTCGACCCGGTGATGGCTCTCTATCCCGCATGCCAACCACACCCGACCGTCCCCGCGAACGCCTCTGGCAGCTCGGCGCCGCCGCACTCACCGCGCAGGAACTCATCGCCCTCCTTCTTGGTACAGGGAATCGGGGGCGTGACGCGCTGGCCACCGCAGATGGACTGCTCGCCACGTCGGACGGCGGGCTCAGACGACTGGCCGCCCGCCCACCGGCGGAATTGCTTCGGACCGCCGGCGTTGGCCCCGCCAAGGGCGGGCGTCTCCTGGCTGCGTTCGAATTGGGCGAGCGGATCGCGCGGGAAGGGCGACCCGCTCTTCCGCGAATCGGGGAGCCGGCCGACGTGATGCGCCTGGTCGGCGGCCGGATGCGGGACCTGGTGGTAGAGGAGTTTCATCTCCTGGCGCTCGATACCCGCTCCCGCGTCCTCAGGGATGTACTGGTCACGCGGGGGCTGCTGGACAGCTCGCTCGTCCATCCCCGGGAGGTCTTCCGGGCCGCCATTGCGGAGGCCGCCGCGGGTATCATTCTGGTGCATAATCATCCGAGCGGAGACCCTACTCCCTCGGCGGAAGATCGGGCGGTGACCCGGCAACTGGTGGCTGCCGGCCAGCTGCTCGATCTGCCGGTCTACGATCACGTGATCGTGGCCGGCGACCGCTTTGTCTCTTTTGCCACCGCCGGACTCCTGTGACTGGCCTGTCGACCGCACCGCTGATCGAATCACACCCCGCGTTTGCCGCCACCCTGGCCAAACACGCGGACCGCCTCGACGCGGCCCTGATCGAACGCGCGATGCACTTTGCCGCCGCAGCGCATCGCGGCCAGAAGCGCATGAGCGGCGAAGACTTTGTCGAACACTCGATTGCCGTCGCGACCATTCTTGCCGGTCTGCTCGTCGACACGACGTCCATCTGTGCGGCCCTCCTGCACGATGTCGTCGAAGACTCGGACGTCTCCACCGAAGACATCGTCCGCGAGTTCGGCACCGAAGTGGCCGAGCTGGTCGATGGCCTCACCAAGATCTCGCATCTGGCGTTCCGGTCGTCGGCCGAGGAGCAGTCGGAGAACTACCGCAAGCTGCTGCTGTCGGTGGCGCGCGACGCTCGCGTCATCATCATCAAGCTCGCCGACCGCCTGCACAACATGCGGACGCTGGAGCATCTGCCGCCGGAACGCCGCCATCGCATTGCCACCGAAACGCGCGAGATCTACGCGCCGCTCGCGCACCGCTTCGGCATGGCGAATGTGAAAGCGGAGCTCGAGGATCTGTCGTTCAAGTTCCTGGAGCCGGAAGAATACCAGATGCTGGCGCAGCAGGTCGCGGCCAAGCGGATCGAGCGCGAGCAGATGATCGAGCGCCTCAAGACGCCGCTCGAGCAGGAACTCAAGCGCGCTGGCATCGCCAATTTCGAAGTGAGCGGCCGTCCCAAGAACCTCTGGTCGATCCAGCAGAAGATGCGCAAGCGCGACAAGCCGTTCGACGAGATCTACGACTTGATGGCGATGCGCGTGATCGTCTCCACGGTACCCGAGTGCTATCACGTCCTCGGGCTCATTCACCATGTGTGGACGCCGCTCCAGGAGCGCATCAAGGATTACATCGCGAGCCCCAAGGCCAATGGGTATCAATCGCTGCACACCACCATCTTTGGCCCCGGCGGCCAGCTCTTTGAAATCCAGATTCGCACGCGCGAAATGCATCGCACGGCCGAGTACGGTATCGCGGCGCACTGGCTCTACAAGACGGCGAGCGGGGAAGCGCTCGGCAAGCAGCTTGGCTGGTTCCGCCAGCTGCTGGAATTGCAGCAGGAAAGCCACTCGGCTGAAGAGTTTCTGGAGTTCCTGAAGGTCGACCTGTATCACGATGAGATCTTCATTTTCACGCCGCAGGGCGACGTGAAGCAGCTGCCCAAGGGCTCGACCGCCATCGACTTTGCCTTTCACGTGCACACCGACGTGGGATTGCATACGTCAGGCGCCAAGGTGAACGGCCGCATCGCGCCGCTGCACCGCGAGCTTCGTAACGGCGACACGGTGGAGATTCTCACCTCGCCGCAGGCCAAGCCGAGCCGCGACTGGCTGAGTCATGTGGGGACGGGGCGCGCTCGCAGCAAGATCAAGCAGTGGGTGCGGCAGGAGGAGCAAGTCGTCTCGAGCCAGCTGGGACGCGAGATTCTCACGCGCGAACTCAAGCGGCGGCGGCTCGATCCGCCGTCGCCGGACGTGACGGACACCGCGGCGCGCGCGCTCAATCTGGTGGATACCGAAGCACTCGAAGTGTCGCTCGGCCGCGGCGATCTGGCGGTCGGGCAGGTGATGCGCGCGCTCTTTCCTGATCTTCCTCCAGACGCTCTGCAGGAGAAGCCAGCGACGGTCTTTGGCCGCGTCATCAACCGGTTGCGGCTGGGACGCGGCATCAAGATCCAGGGCGTCGACGGTCTGGTCGTGCGCTACGCGCAATGCTGCCAGCCGGTACCGGGCGATCCGGTGGTCGGCTATGTCAC
>DATAVM010000150.1:0-5458 GCA_036267775.1 Gemmatimonadales bacterium | reverse complement strand
AGGGCACCGATGCCGATGTGGCGACCGCCGTGCAGGCCGCGCGGGGCGCGCTCGGGGGCTGGCAAGCGCTCGGGGGTCATGGCCGAGCGCGCTGGCTCTACGCGATTGCACGCGGTATTCAGCGCAACTCTCGGCTCTTTGCGGTCGTGGAGAGCCTAGATAACGGCAAGCCGATTCGCGAGTCACGCGACATCGACATCCCGCTTGTTGCGCGCCACTTCTATCACCATGCGGGCTGGGCTCAGTTGCTCGATCGCGAATTCCCCGGGATGCAGGCCGTCGGCGTGGTAGGGCAGGTGATTCCGTGGAACTTTCCGCTCTTGATGATGGCGTGGAAGATCGCGCCAGCTATTGCAGCGGGGAACACGGTGGTGCTCAAGCCGGCGGAGTACACGCCGCTCACTGCACTCTGTTTTGCGGACATGCTGAACGAGCTCGGTCTGCCGGCCGGCGTGGTCAACATCATCACCGGCGATGGCAAGACTGGCGCAGCACTCGTCAATCACGCCGAGGTCGACAAGGTGGCGTTCACCGGGTCGACTGATGTCGGGCGCGCGATTCGTGTCGCGACCGCGGGCAGCGGCAAGAAGCTCACGCTCGAGCTGGGCGGCAAGTCGCCGTTTCTGGTGTTCGACGATTCCGATCTCGATTCGGTTGTCGAGGGTGTGGTCGACGCGATCTGGTTCAACCAGGGTCAGGTCTGCTGCGCGGGATCGCGGATTCTGGTGGCCGAGAGTGTCGCGGATGCGCTGGTGGCCAAGCTCAAGGCGCGGATGGAGACGCTGCGCGTGGGCTCGCCGCTCGACAAGGCGGTCGACATTGGTGCGATTGTGGCACCGGTGCAGCTCGAGCGGATCGACGCACTGGTCAAGCAGGGTGTGGCGGAGGGCGCGAGTTGCTGGCAGCCGTCGTGGAGTGTGCCCAAGGAGGGGCTCTTCTATCCGCCGACGTTGTTTACGAACGTGACGCCGGCCGCGACCGTGGCGCAGATCGAGATCTTTGGGCCGGTGGTGGTGCTGATGACGTTCCGTACGCACGATGAGGCGGTGGAGCTCGCCAACAACACGCGCTATGGGCTCGCGGCGAGCGTGTGGAGCGACAATCTCAATCTTGCGCTCGATGTGGCGCCGCGGATCAAGGCGGGGACGGTGTGGGTCAACTGCACCAACATGTTCGACGCGGCGGCGGGCTTTGGCGGCTATCGCGAAAGCGGGTATGGGCGCGAGGGTGGACGTGAGGGGATGTATGAGTATCTGAAGACCGTGAAGCCGGAGCGCGCGGAACGGGTGGCGCACAAGGGCGAGATCAAGGCTGCGGCAAAGGACTCGGCGAGTGCGGGCCCGCTGCCGCCCATCGATCGCACGCCCAAGCTCTACATTGGCGGCAAGCAGGTGCGGCCTGATTCAGGCTATGCGCTGCCGTCGTATGATCTCAAGGGCAAGCTCGTTGCAGAGGTGGGGCGCGGCAATCGCAAGGACATCCGGAATGCGGTGGAAGCGGCGCATGCGGCGAGTGGGTGGGCCAGGGCAACGGCGCACCTGAGAGCGCAGGTGCTCTACTATATCGGTGAGAACATGGCTGCGCGCGCGGCGGAGTTTGCGGCGCGCGTGGAAGAGACGGCGGCCGTGGATGGGAGCGTGGTGGTCGACGCCGCCGTCAAGCGCTGCTTCAGCTACGCCGCATGGGCGGACAAGTACGACGGTGCGGTGCATCACACGCCGTTGAGGAACGTGACGCTCGCGATGCCGGAGCCGATTGGTGTGATTGGTATTGTTGCACCAGACGAGGGGCCGCTGCTGGCGTTGCTGTCGCTGGTGTTGCCGGCAATCGCGATGGGAAACCGTGTGGTGGTGGTACCGTCGGAGACGGGACCCTTGTCGGCGACCGATCTCTATCAGGTGTTTGACACGTCGGACCTGCCGGGTGGCGTGGTGAATATTGTCACGGGGCTCCGGAAGGAACTGCTGGCGCCGCTGGCGGGTCACGATGATGTCGATGCGATCTGGACGTTCGCGCCGCGGGCCGAGTGTGCGGAGGCCGAGAAGCTCAGTGCGGGGAACATGAAGCGGACGTGGAGTGAATGGCGGATTCGCGAGTGGCGCGATGCGCAGGAGGGGGAAGGGCCGGAGTTCCTGCGCCAGGCGACGCAGGTGAAGAACATCTGGGTGCCGTATGGGGCGTGAGGTGGACAGCGTTGGACGGGCGTGACAGCTCGACACGATCTGGGGCTACCAGAGTGATGACGACGGGCAGATTGGTGTGGCGCGATTCCGGGTGACGCGAGTGGAGTGAAAACCGTCGGAGGCGGAGAAGGCTTTTCCCCCGTGCGCCACGACCCCGCCCGGCTCGTCTCTTGGAGCAGATGCCAGAGACGCCATCGTCCCCGCCCGCGGAGTCTGCAGGGTCCCGCCTCGGCTGGCGTGACCGTCTGCAGGCCTTCCACCATCTGCCCTGGTTTCTGGGCCAAGTCTGGCGCGTTCGCCGCAGCTACGCGGCACTCGTCCTCGGTCTCCGGATCGCACGTGCCGTCGCGCCGCTCGGCATCCTCTGGGTCGGCAAGCTTATCGTCGACGCCGTCGTGGCGGCGATCGCCGACCACACGGGTCACCGCGCGGTGCCCTGGCACTATCTCGGCACGCTCGTGGTGCTCGAGCTGGCCATCGTGTTTGTGGGAGAGATCATCGCGCGCGCGGCACTGCTCTTCGAATCGCTCCTCAACGACCTCTACAACAACCGGCTGAGCGAAGCACTGCTCGAACACGCTGCCACGCTCGATCTCAGGCAGTTTGAGGATCCGGGCTTCTACGATCATCTGGAACGGGCCCGCCAGCAGACCGCGGGTCGCACCAACCTTATCACGATGATGCTCGACCTGCTGCAGAACGCTGTCACACTCGTCACCTTTGCGATCACACTGCTCGCCTATGTGCCCTGGCTGCTCGGTCTCCTCTTTGTGGCGGTGATTCCGTCCTTCCTGGGTGAGACGCACTACGCCGGTCTCAACTACCTCCTGCGCCGGCGCTGGACCGCCGAGACACGGCAGATCGACTATCTGCGCTACACGGGCGCGAGCGATCGCACCGCCAAGGAGGTCAAGCTCTTTGGCCTCTCGCACTGGCTGCTCGAGCGCTACCGCGGCCTCGCCGACGGGTTCTACCGGGAAAGCAGTGCTCTCTCCAAGCGCCGGACGGCGGTGATTCTGGTGCTCACGCTGGTCAGCTCACTCGGCTACTACTTTGCCTACGCCTGGATCATCTACCTCACGGTGATCGGCCATCGCTCGCCGGCGGGCGCCTTTACGCTCGGTGTGCTCACGCTGCTTTCCGCGTCGTTCCGCCAGAGCCGCGACCTGATTCAGGCGATGCTGCTGGGCACGGCACAACTCGCGGAGCAGGCGCTCTATCTCAATGATCTTGCGACGTTCCTCGAAATGAAGCCCGCGATCGTCTCCGAGCCCGGCGCGCCGCAGGTGCCGGAGCAGCTGACGGAAGGCTTTGAACTTCGCGACGTGGGATTCAAGTATCCGGGCAGCGAACGCTGGGCCGTCCGACATGTCTCGTTCACGCTCAAGCCAGGCGAGCGGCTGTCGCTGGTTGGAGAAAACGGCGTGGGCAAGACGACGATCGTGAAGCTGCTCACCCGGCTGTACGATCCCGACGAAGGCACTGTGCTTCTCGATGGCAAGGATCTCAAGAGTTACGACATCGAATCGGTGCGGCGCGCGTTCGGCGTGATCTTCCAGGACTTTGTGCGCTACAACTTTCTCTTCCGCGAGAACATCGCGGTCGGCGAAATCACCGCCCTGGACGACGCTCCGCGAATCGGTGCCGCCGCGCAGCAGAGCCTGGCTGCCGAAGTGGTCGCGCGATTGCCGCAGGGCTACGATCAGATGCTGGGACGGCATGTCGACGGCGGCGTCGAGCTCTCAGGCGGCGAGTGGCAGAAGGTTGCATTGGCGCGCGCGTATTTTCGCGATGCGCAGCTCCTGATTCTCGACGAACCGTCTTCTGCGCTCGATGCCCGGGCCGAATGCGAAGTGTTCGAGCGCTTTGACGACCTCGCGGACGGCAAGATGGCGGTGCTCATCTCGCACCGGTTCTCCACGGTGCGCATGGCCGATCGCGTGCTGGTGCTCGCCAACGGCGAGATTGTCGAACGGGGCACGCACGACGAGCTCGTGCGCGCCGGCGGGACCTATGCGGAGCTGTTCGAATTGCAGGCCGCGGCGTACCGGTAGACGCGCTCGCCCTTGTCCGAGGGGCCAGTGGCGCCCTGCGGTTAGCTTTCCTGCGTGAGCCAATGTCCCGATCCGAGCCGATGCCGCTGACAATGAGGTCGTGCCTTGTGGCGGCGGCGCTCTGTGCCGGCATTCCAGCGGCCGGCGCGGCGCAAAGTCCGCCGCCGGGCGCCCGCCTGGGCTATCTCAACGGTCCGGCCGTGCTGCAGGCGGCACCATGCTACAGCTGGGCGGACTCGATCTGGCGCGGCGTTGCCGACGGCTACAATCATGATCTCAGCCGCCTGCAGAGCCATCTCGACAGCGCCGCCGCACGGTACGAACACGACGCACCGCTGCTCACCGGAACCGCACGCGCACCCCGTATCCAGCAGCTGCAACGCATGCAGGATTCCGCCCGCAAGGAAGCCGTGGACGTCCAGGACGGCCTGCGCCAGCAGCAGAGCCACTGGTTTGATGCGATTGAAGGCCGCGTCGCGTCGATCGTCGACAGTGTGCGCGAGGAACGCGGCCTCGACTTTGTGCTCAACATCGTACAGCTCGGCGCCGCGGTCGTGTCGGTGCGAAAGTCGCTCGACGTGACGCCACGGGTGACCGCGCGGCTGGCATTGCACATGGTGGACGACTCCGTGTGCCGCAGACTGCCCGGCGGCCACTGATCGCGCTAAGGCTGCACCACGAACGACCCCGTCACCACATCCGTTGTCGCCGCCAGCGCGCCGCCATGCTGGCCAGGCTGTTCCCCGCCGATCGACAAATCGAACGCACCGGCATGTTCCTGCCAGACACCCGAGTCGCTGACAACGGACCGTTGACGCGGACGAATCACAAAGCGCACTGTGCGCCGCTCGCCGGGACGGAGCGAGACGCGCGCAAAGCCGGCCAGTATGCGGATCGGTACCGGCACCGGCGCACCGCGATCCGTGAGATAGAGCTCGACCACTTCATCGCCGGCGCGCGCCCCGGTGTTGGTCACGTCTGCACTGACGGTGAGGGTCTGACCGGTGTGCACCGCGGATGGCAGGCGCAGGCGGTCGTAGTGGAAGCGTGTATATGAGAGACCAAAGCCGAACGGATAGAGCACGTCGCCGGTGAAGTAGCGATACGTGCGGCCGGCCATGCCGTAGTCGGCGAATGAGGGCAAGTCGCCGACCGCGTGATAGAACGTCATCGGCAAACGCCCGGCGGGATTGACATCGCCGAGGAGCACGGCCGCGATCG
>DATAVM010000149.1:0-10546 GCA_036267775.1 Gemmatimonadales bacterium | reverse complement strand
ACATCAGGGATTTGTATTCGCGCGAGGAGACCTGAGACCTGAGGTCGTTTTGTCATCCGGAGGGCAGCGAAGGATCTCGGCGCGGGCGTGACCATGGGACAGTGGTGCTACGCGCCTGCAGTGCGATCCCTGCACCCCGACCCGCCCCGATGGCGCACTGACGCCGCTTCGCACACACCGTCCCATGGTCCGCCCCGTGATTCGCGCCACGGGGTTGTGCCAGCGGAGCTTCGCGGGGCGAGCACGGCAGCCGACCAGAGGAAGGCGCGGGTGTCTGAGCAGCGCGCCTCTGTCCGGGCCAGCGATCTCGCGGCCGCGGCGCGCGCGAGTTCCGCGCCGACGAGTGGGCGGTCTGGCGTGGTCGCCCCCAGCGCAGTGATCTGCTTTCCTGTCCAACACGCCAGCGGCGGGTTTGGCGTCGCATTGAGCGCGAGATCCTTCGCTGCGCTCGGGATGACAACGCGGGTCGAGAGGTCGCTCTAGTGGACCTGATGCGAAAGCGCCGCAATGCGCGCGCGAACCGCGGCGACCTGCGGCTGGAGCTCTGGGTCGGCGTTCTTCCATGCATCGACGAACAGCGTGTAGTGCCGCAGCGCGTCCTTGGGATCGTTTTTCGCTTCGTAGAGCTCGCCCAGCCGGCGTTCGATGCCGGCGCGGACATACCAGTCCGGGATCAGCGTGGCGGATGGGCTGAAGCGACGCGCCGGCGGGATCGCAGAGAATGCCTCAAATGCCGCGATGGCTGAGTCGCGCTGGCCCACAGCGTCATAGGCACGGCCAAGGTCAAAGTAGGTGCAGGGTTCGCATATCGCGGGCCGGCCGTCAGCGCCGACGGCGGCTGCGTGGAATTGGCGGAGCGCTTCATCGTTCTTGTGTTCCGCGAGCGCAATCTCACCATTGATCGCTGCAATAATCTCCCGGTTGTCTGGCGCCTTGGCCGCTGGCGATCGCGCCTGATACTCCGCCAGCACGGCCCTCGCGCGGTCGGGTCGACCCAGCACGGCATAGAGGTCCGCAACGGCCGTGTATGGCCGGTCAACAGCGGCCATCTTCTGCCACTCGGGGGAAGGAATGACGCTGTCGAGCGCCTGAAGCGCAGCCGTCGTGTGCCCGCCGATGAACCCCTGACTAGTGGCACTCACCAGTGCGGCCGCTGCCGGTGCCCCGCCGAGCTCCGTGCTCAGGCGCAGCGTGAGCCGAGACATCGAATCACCTTGGCGCAGCTGGCCGCCGTAGTAGTCCAGTCCGGCAGACCCCACCGCCGCGGTCATCCGATGCATCGGATCGGGTTGGCGGCTCCACAAGCGGGCGATCGACTCAACGGAATCGATCAGGCCACGGTCCAGGTCCACAAGAATCATCGCGATGCCCGTCGTATAGAGCAGCGAATCCTGAATCGTCAGCTTGAGCGAATCGAGCATGTGCTTGGCGCCGGCGGTGTTGCCGGCCATCGCGCGGATGACGGCGATACGCGACGCCTTCGAGTTGGTCGGCTGCAACTCGACGCCGCGCCGTGCGTAGCGTTCGGCGCTGTCGAACTGCATCGCACCCTGATAATAGAGCATCAGCGCGTTCGTTGCGATCATCGAGTTGCTGTCGACGGCATAGGCTTTGGCATAGGCGTCCAGCGTCTTGCCCCGGTCGGCCGCAGCTGCCGAATTGGTGTAGTAATTGCCGAGAGCCAGATACTTCTCGCGATCGGGGAGCTTGTCGGAAAAGCGCGCGGCACGTTCCGCGGCGGAGTCGATCGACGACTGGGCGGCCCCGTTGTTGAGCAGCACCACCGACAACTTGCGCCAGGCGAGCGCAAACGTCGAGTCGAGGACCACGGCCTTCCGCGCATACTGCAGCGCCTTGGGATAGTCCATATCGATATCGTTGGCCTGCACCGCGACCGTGTATGCCTTGAGCGCGTCGAGCGATGTTGTGGTCGCCTCCTCCAACGGAATCGACTGCCGCACCTGCTTGAGCGACTCGCCCACCTTGCCGCGCAACTTGCGCGTCAGCTGGTCGACCACGTTGAGCAGGTCCTGCGAGCTGTTGGCCGTCCCCTGATAGGACGCGAGCACTGCCCCGTCGGTGCCGGTCAGATCAAGGCTCACCACATACCCCGCGCCCAGCCGCGCAATCCGGCCGCCAAGGACGGCGCGCGCATTGGTACGCTCGGCCACTTCATGGATTATCGCGGGATCGGTGACGTGCAGGTCGCGCGGCTTCTTCATCTGATCGAGCGCCTGCGCCATCTGCGCTTCGCTGACGAGATGAATCGAAGTCGATTGCGCCAGCGCCGCGCGCACCGCTTCGCCCACAATCGGCACGACCGCAGAATCCTCGACCGGCGCCGCGAGGTCGGCGAACAGAATCTGATCGCTGGTGCTGAGCTTGCCCGCCGCCACGAGCGAGCCCCACGGCCCGATCCCCGTGGCGCGCGCCACCATATAGAGTGCGACCAGCAGCACGAACGCACCGATCGCCGCAATACCGCCGCGCCGCGCGCGCCGCCACGTGAGATGCGGCGAGGCCTTGATCGCCATCGTCGCCATGGTGCCCGACGGGCCTCGCACCGACATCGTGCCACCGGGAGTGAGCGTCGGTGTCGCGATTGCCGTCCGGCGCGCCACGCGCTGGACCCACGCGGTGATCAACAACGCCGGAAGTCCCAAGCCAACAACAACCAGCGCACCGGGGAACACCCAGTCCGGCACGCCGAGCGCAATCACCGCCGCCTTGGCGGCGAGTGCGACCACGGCGGCGACCACGACATACGCCGCGAGTGCCTTGCCGAACATCCCCGGCGCGGAAAACGCCGGCGTGCTGCCGCTCGTCGTCACGGCGTCAAGAGCGCGCAGCACGTCGGATGCATGCTGCGGACGATCCGCCGGATCCTTGGCCATCAATTGCGTGACGAGCGACGCCAGCGGCGCCGGTATGTCGGGACGGAGCGCTGTCACCGCTGGCACCGCTTCGCTCAAGTGCGCGGCGAGCACCTTTTGCGGTGTGGGCTGCACAAACGGAGCGCGTCCCGACAGCAATTCAAATGCCGTGCATCCGAGCGCATACAGATCGACGCGATGATCCAGATTGGGATCGCCCGCCACCTGCTCCGGCGCCATGTATGCCGGCGTGCCGATCGACGTGCCAAGTTGCGTGAGCGTCGCGCCACCTTCATTGGTGCGGGCGGCACTGAGCGCCTTGGCAATACCGAAGTCCGTGACGACCGCGGTGCCGCCGGAGAGCAGGATATTGTCGGGCTTGATATCGCGATGCACCACGCCGCGGCCATGCGCATAGCTGAGCGCGCGGGAAACATCGCGCAGAATCGCCATGACATCGGCGATCGGCAGCGGCTGGCCATGCAGGCGAGCGCGTACCGACTCGCCTTCCACATACGGCATGGTGAAGTACGGAATGCCATTCACATCGCCGGCGGTGAGCAACGGCACAATGTTGGCCTGCTGCAACGACGCCGCCAGCCGGATCTCGCGCTCGAAGCGCTCGACGTTGATCCCCTGCGAGAGATCGGGGCTCAGCACCTTGATCACGACGCGCCGGTCGAGCCTGGGCTCGAGTGCCACAAAGACGCGCGACATGCCGCCGCCACCGAGCTCGCGCTCGATAGCGTAGGTGCCGTCAAAATGCTGCTGGATTTGTTCCCGGAGGTCCATGAGAATGGGCTAAACTACGAGGTTCGCCGTCACCCCGCCAGCAGACGCTGCCGGAGCACCGCCAGGCGCTTGCGGGCCGAGCCGTCGTACACCCGGTCGCCGATCCGTACTACGACGCCACCCAGTAACGCGGGGTCAGTCGAAAAGCCCGCGATGATCGACTTGCCAATCGCGCGCGCGAGCTGATCGACCAGTACCGAGCGGGTCAGCGCGTCGACATCGCGTGCCATGACGACACTCGCCCGCACACGATTGAGCTTGATATCCACGAGTGCCCGGTATTCGTCAGCGATCTGGGGCAGCAGCATCTGACGTCCACGCCGGATCACCGCCGCGAGAAAGAGCACGTACGGCCGCGGCGCCGATGCATGCGCAGCACTCACGATCGCCACCTTGCGATCGCGCGGCACTCGCGGCGACATGAGTGCCGCTTCCACGGCAGGCGCCATCATGGCCGCCGACGTCGCGTCGATCAGCGTGCCCCAATCCTCGTCGCTACCCGGCCCCTTGTCGGCCAGCGCAACCAGCGCCTCGGCGTAATTCCGCGCGATCGTGACTGACCTCATCCGTGCGATTCCTGCGACTTGCCGAGCGTCGCGAGGTAATCCTCAACGACCTTGCGATCGGCCGCGCCATCGAGCCGCGTGCCAACCACCTTTCCGGCAGCGGCAATTGCGAGATCGACCGTCTCGCGGCGAATGCTCGACAACGCACGCTCGCGTTCGTCGGCAATTTCACGCCGTGCGCGCGACAGCAATTCTTCCTGTTCGCGATGCGTCTTCTCGACGCCGAGCGTGCGTTCGCGCTCAGCGGCCTGACGCGCCTCGGCGACGATCGCCTGCGCTTCGGTTCGCGCACGCGCCAGCGCCTGACGATGCTCTTCCAGTGCGGTCGCCGCCTCGGCGCGCATCTGTGCGGCCTCGGCCAGCTGCTTGGCAATCGCGGCTTCGCGATCGGCCGTCATCTTCACCAGCGTCGGGAAGATGAACTTGCTCAACACCACCAGCAGCAGCAGGAACACCACGAGCGTCCAGATGAACAGGCCGGCCGTGGGCTGGAAGGGCAGCGGCAGATTCTGCATGTAAGGCTCCCAGCTCGATCAGACGAACTTGAAGAGAAGGCCGAAGACCAGGGCGATGATCGCGACGCCTTCGACGAGCGCGGCAAAGAGAATGCCGGCCGCGCGAATCGCATCGGTCGCTTCGGGCTGGCGCGCAATGCCGCTCGCCACGTTCCCGCCGATCAGACCGACGCCGATACCCGCGCCGATCGCCGCCAAGCCGAAGCCGATGCCGGCGCCGAGAAGGCCGTAGGATGCCGTTGCGGCCTGCGCCGCCTGGGCGGTCTGAGCCGTCTGCAAGAGCATGTGAATCAACATGTCAACCATCCGTAGCAGTGGAAGATTCGTGAGTGTGCGCATCGCTCGTCGGAGCGTCCGCCTCTTCCGGAGCGGAACTCCTTCGGTGGAGGTCGTCGGGATTTCTCCCAACCTCCAGCGCCGGGCCATGGGCCGGCGCAGCACCGATCTCGCGGCATGCGCGAGAGACCGGCGGTATTACCAGCTAATGCTCGTGCTGCATCATCCCGATGAAGACCGATGCGAGCAGCGCAAAGACATAGGCCTGCAGCACCGCCACCAGGAGCTCGAGCATCATCACGCCGAGCACCACCAGTGCGGTCAGAATGCCGAGACCGTAACTTACGGCGCCCAGACGGCCAAACATGAACACGATGCCGAACATCGTCAGAATCACGAAGTGGCCGGCGGTCATGTTGCCAAAGAGACGGATCATGAACGCGAACGGCTTGACCAGCTTGGAGATCAGTTCAATGGGCGCCATGAAGATCGACATGGCGATCGCCCCGGCCGGCGGCAGGCCGTGGATCTTGGGAAAGATCGTCCCCATGTAACCCTTGAAGCCCAGCTTGATCATCCCGCCGATTTCAATCGCCACGAACGCGATCAGAGCGAGCGCGCCCGTCACGGCCAGATTGCCGGTGGGCACCGCGCCAAACGGCAGCAGGCCCAGCAGATTGCAGACGAGGATGAAGAAGAACAGACAGATGATGAGCGGCGCGTAGACCGGACCCATTTCCTTGCCAATGCTCTCGATGGCGATGTCGTTGCGCACCCACAGCACGGTCGCTTCGATCGCGCCCGCAAAGCCGCCCGGCGCCTTGCCGGCGCGCTGCGCTCTGGCGACACCGCTCGCGGCCACCTTCATCATGGTAAAGACGATCGTGGCCGCGAGCAGCACAAAGACCACATGTTTGGTCGGCGAGAGATCGACCGTCAGCGGCCCCACATGAAACGGTGTGAAGCGCGGCAGGTTGATCGTGCCGAACGGCGCGAAGTCGAGTTCGTGAGCGTCTCCCGTGTGATGGAAGATCATCTCGCCGATATTGAAGTCCGGACCCTGCGTCTGCGTCATCATCGTGCCAGTCGTATCTCCAGATAGAGCAACGGTAGTACGGTGCCCAGATAGCCCAGCGCACTCGGCAGCGGCTCGAACGTCGTGCGGTCACGGCTGAATGCCAGTGCCATCAGCGCCAGCCCGGCAAACATCCGCAACATCATTCCCAGGCCATAGACCTTGAGATGGTCGAGCGTCGCCGCCTGGCCGGTACGGGCCATCGCATGCGCCGCCACCATCTGCAGGCCGGTGGCCACTCCACCGAAGGCAGCGGCGCCACGCCATCCGCCCACTCCCCAGATGGCCACCGCCACGAGTGTCGCCGCGCCCGTGCACACCGCTCCCCACACCAGTCGTCGAATCTGGGCGTGAGCCCGTGTCATCCCGGTCGCTTGACCTTCTGATAGACCCAGAACCCACCCAGTCCGAGACCAGCGAACACACCAATCAGGGTCAGCAGCGGCGTGGTGCCCAGCCGGCGGTCGCCCCACACGCCGAGGACGGTGAAAAGGGCCACCGCTGCCCCGAACGTCAGGCCAACCGCGAGCAGATCGTATCCCTGCCCCATGGCCTTCGCCGCATTGTCTTCGGGGTGCTTCACGGGGGCGGAAACTAGGACTTTGTGAAAAGTTTCGCAAGCGACCAAACCCGGTATTTTGCTGTACTTGGCGGCCACCACAGGGCCACCAGAGACATGGTTCCCGGACCTGCCGGGCTCTTGATCGAGGACGCGTCCATGACCGCAGTACCCCCGCCCGAGTCCGACGTCCGGCAGCTCGCCCGCCTGGCGGAAGCCACCGCCGCGCTTCGCCGCCAGGTTGCCGCGCGGATTGTGGGCCAGCGTGACGCGGTCGACGGCGTACTGACGGCACTCCTGAGCGGCGGTCACGCGCTGCTTGTGGGTGTGCCGGGACTCGCCAAGACGCTCCTCGTGTCGACCGTGGCCGAAGCGCTGTCGCTCTCCTTTAACCGGGTCCAGTTCACGCCGGACCTGATGCCAGGCGACATCACCGGCACCGAGATCGTCGAAGAGGATCCGGGAAGTGGCAAGCGCAGCTTCCGTTTTGTGAAAGGGCCGATCTTTGCCCAGGTCCTCCTCGCAGACGAGATCAACCGCACGCCGCCCAAGACGCAGGCGGCGCTGCTTCAGGCCATGCAGGAGCGAAACGTGACCGTGGCCGGCCACACCTATCCGCTGCCGGCGCCGTTCTTTGTGCTGGCGACGCAGAATCCGATAGAACAGGAAGGGACCTACCCGCTGCCCGAAGCGCAGCTCGACCGCTTCATGCTCGAGCTGCGGCTGGGCTATCCGTCGCGGCAGGAAGAGGAGGCCATCGTCGCGCAGACCACGGGAAGTGCCACCGCCACGGTCACGTCGGTGCTCGACGGGGCTTCGCTCGAGGCGATGCAGAGCCTGGTCCGCCGGATTCCGGTCTCCGAGTCGCTGATTGCAGCCGCGGTTCAGCTCGCGCGGATGACGCGACCGGGCGGCGACGAGGCTCCGCCGGTGATTCGGGAGTATGTCGAATGGGGCGCCGGTCCCCGCGCATCGCAGTATCTGGTCCTGGGCGCCAAAGCGCGGGCCGCGATGGATGGCCGGCCCCAGGCGGATCTGGACGACATCCGCTCAGTCGCCGCCGCCGTGCTGGGCCATCGTGTCATGACCAATTTTGCCGCCGAAGCGGCGGACCGCACCAGTCAGGACGTGGTGGCCGAGCTGGTGGCTGGAAACATGTGGGCAAATACAACGTCCAGAGGCGTGTCGTCGTAATAGACAGGCGTATCGCCCGTTGCAATGTTGCACCTTGACCGGTCCTGTGAGGGACCTCCGCGGAGCCACTCGATGATGAAACGCAGCACTGTCCTCCTCCTCAGCGCGGCGCTCGTTGCCGGCTGTTCCAGCGATACCGTCACTATCGGGCCGGCGGCCTCGCTGACCTACATCAGCGGCAGCGGACAGCTCGTGCCGGCTGGCGTACACAGCACGGGCACCCTGGTGGTCCGGGTGGCAGATGCGGCCGGCAACGGCGTCGAGGGCGACACCGTCTACTTCACCAGCAAGCTCGGCGCGACCCTTGGAACACCGATGGCGATTGCCAATGCGGCGGGGTTGACCTCCACCACGTATGTCGGCGGCTCGTCGCTCACGACCGACACCGTCACCGCGACGGTGACTGGCATCGACGGCAGCGTCACGTTCTCGTTGACGGTTGTGGCCGGGCCGCCGTCGGTGCTGAACATCGTGTCCGGCAACAATCAGTCGGTCGCGGTCGGCACCGCGTCGGCTCCGCTGGTGGTGAGTACCACCGATGCATTCGGTCATGGCACCACCGGAGCGACGGTGACGTGGACCGCGTTCGGCGGCACGATGAGCGTACCGTCGTCGGTAATCGATTCCACGAGCGGAATGGCGAGCGCGGCATTCACGCCGGGCAGCACGGCGGGACTCGACAGCGTCGAGGCGTCGGTGACGAACACGGGCACCAACCCGGCGACAATCGTCATCGCGACGTTCATGATCACCGCGCACTAAGGCGGCCTTCGCAGGACGAGCGCCGGCGCACATTCACGACAATGTGCGCCGGCGCTCTGTATTTGCCCGCAGAATGTCGTCGTGTTGGGTTCGCGTTATCTCCAATTTGACTAAACAGCGCGTGACGCGTGAAGGAGCGCGTGCATGAGTCGTCTCCCCCGTATCTCCGATGCGGCGACCCGCCGACGTTGGCGTGTCGATCGGCTGACCAACCTGCTCGATCAAGGAGTCCGACCATGCAGTGCTCCACCCTTCCGACCAGTCGCCGGTCCGCCGGCAACGTGCGCCTCCTCACTGCCGCCCTCTTTGGCGCGGCGATGCTCGCCGCATGTTCGAGTGACAACAGCACCGGCACCACCGGAACCGCGTCTGCGATTGTGGTCGCCTCCGGCAATGCGCAGTCAGGCACGGCAGGCAGCGCGCTTGCCACCGCACTCATGGTGACGGTGACCGATGCCACGGGCGCGCCGGTCTCCGGAGCGACCGTCACCTTTACCGCCACGGGCGGCGCAACGCTGAGCAGCAGCACCGCGACGACGAATTCGTCCGGACAGGCTACGACCACCGTGACACTGGGGCATACGGCCGGCCCCGACACCGTTACCGCCACGGCAACAGGCGTGTCGACGTCGGCCATCTTTACCGCGACGACCACCGCCGGAGCCGCGGCGAACATTGCGATCGTCTCGGGCAACACGCAGAGTGCATTGCACGGCACGCTCCTGACGTCGCCGCTCATCGTGCAGGTGTCCGACCAGTTCGGCAATCCGGTCAGCGGCGCGATGGTCACGTGGACCGCGTCGAGCACCGGAGTCCTGGGCAGCAGCACGACGACCACCGACGCCACCGGCAAGGCGCAGACCACCTGGACGCTGCCGTTGCTCGCGGGCGCGGACACCACCACGGCCAGCCTGAGCGGAACTGCAGCCACGACGATCTTCACCGCGACCGGCAGCTGAGTGGGAGCGGCAGGGCTGCCTGAGTATTGGGGCGTGAGATCTCAGGTCTCGCGCCTCATGTCTCAGGTCGCATCGCGTTAACGAACCTCGCGATCTTCACGTCGAATGTGATCACCTGATGTGGAGTCGCGTCGTGTTCGAGTTCCTCGCTGCACCATTCCGTGTTTCCGTCTCGCGCACAGTTGCGATAGCCATCGCGACGATCTGCGCCGCCTGCTCGAGCAATAGCACAGGTGCCATGCCGGGCGGCATTGCGATCTCCGCCGGCGATGGACAATCCGCCGTGGTGGGCACCGGGCTCAGCACGGCGTTCATCGTCACGGTCACCGACGGCTCCGGTGGCGCGATCTCCGATGTCAACGTCGACTTCCGCGCCACCGGCGGCGCCGTGCTGTCGGATACGGTCGCCGCCACCGATGCATCGGGCATGGCAGAGACGACAGTGGTCGTCGGCAACAGCGTGGGTGTGGACACCATCACGGCCACCGTGGCCGGCGTCAACTCCACCGCGACCATCACCGCGAATGCCACGGCCGGCGCCGCGAGCTATCTCACGCTGGTCTCGGGGAACAACCAGACCGGCACGCACGGCACCGCGCTCGGCGCACCCTTTGTCGTGCTGGTACACGATCAGTTCGGCAACAAGGTCGCGGGCGCCACCGTCACGTGGCTCGGTAGCTTTGGCGGCGTGACATCCACCGCGGACACGACGGGCCAGGCGCTGCTGCACTACACATTGCCCGCCACCATCGGCACCGACACCGTGACCGCCGCGGTCGCGAGCACCGGATCCGCGGTCATCTTCTCGGCGACGGGGAGTTGAGCCATTTGTCCTCCTTGTATCTCCGAGAGGGAGGTGTCCTGGATGGCGCGATATCGTAAGTTCGAGGGGCAGGCGGCAGCTCGTTCATCCTGTGGTGTCCACACCGTCGCTCAGCGCGGGCGCCGTCCTGCGTCGCTCGTTGTGAGCCCGCA
>DATAVM010000148.1:0-14340 GCA_036267775.1 Gemmatimonadales bacterium | reverse complement strand
TTGATCTGCATCGGGTAGCCCATCCACCCGAAGATGTCGATGTTGTCCCAGCCCTCTTTGTTGTCGCCGCGGGGCGGATAGTAGTTGATCCGCACCTTGTGGAAGATGTTGCCGTAGAGCTCGGGATGCAGCTTGGGCTGCAGGATGTATTCGAGCACGCCGAGCTTGGATTCTTCCTTGGTCTTGAACGACTCGGGATCGTCGAGCACTTCGCCGTCGCGATTGCCGAGGATGTTGGTGGAGTACCAGCCGGCAACACCGAGCATGCGCGCCTTGAACATGGGCGCGAGTACGGTCTTGATCATCGTCTGGCCGGTCTTGAAATCCTTGCCGCCGATCGCGACGCCCTTCTCCTTGGCCATGTGCACGATGGCGGGAATGTCGCAGGTCAGATTGGGCGCACCATTCGCGAACGGCACGCCTTCCATCATCGCCGCCCACGCATAGAGCATCGACGGCGCGATCGACGGATCGTTCGCTTCCATCGCCGCTTCAAAGGCCGCGACAGTCTGATGCGCCGGCCCCGGCACAATGAAGATCTCCGTCGACGCGCACCAGACGATCACGCAGCGCGAGACCCCGCTCTTCTTCTTGAAGTCGCGGATATCCTGGCGCAGCTGCTCGGCCAGATCGCGCTTGTTCTTGCCATGCTTGACGTTGATGCCTTCGAGGCGCTTGACGTAGGCCTGATCGAACACGGCCGGCATCGGCTTGATCGCTTCGAGAAAGGCACGGATCGGCTCGACATGTTCATGCTTGTCAAAGACGCCGCAATGCAGGCATGAGCGGTAGGCATCATCCGGCACGGGATCCCACGCGGCAAAGACGAGATCGTCGAGCTTGGCGAGCGGCGCAAAATCGCGGATCAGCGGCGCGCGGCCTTCGGTGCGCTTGCCCAGGCGAATGGTCGCCATCTGGGTGAGCGAGCCGATCGGCTTGGCGAGTCCGCGGCGCGACAGCTCGACGCCGGCGATGAACGTGGACGCGACCGCGCCGAGACCGACGCAGAGCACTCCGAGCTTGCCGTCCGCGGGAGCGACGGTCCGGGCCTTCACATCCGCCACGCTGCAATCCTTTCTACTGAAGGTCGGCATCCCCAGCAATCCGCCGTACATACGCGAATCGCTGGCCGACCGTGATGAGCGACAACGCCGTGAGCACCACCACTACGACAATGAGTACCAGGCTACCGGACCCCGCGCCCAGAATCAGCGTCGAGAGTCCCAGCCCCAGGATCCGCTCGGCCCGCTGCGCGATCCCGACCTTGCAATCCATGCCGAGGCCTTCGGCGCGCGCCCGCATGTACGACACCAGCATGGCGCTGAGCACGCCGACCATGCATGCAATGATCGAAAACTGCCGCCGCCATACGTCGGGGGCGTTGGTCAGGTACGCCGCGATGCCGATGAACAACGCGCCGTCGCCGGCGCGGTCAAGGGTCGAGTCGTAGAACGCACCCCACTTGGTGGTCTTATGGCCAACACGGGCCACCTGGCCGTCCAGTGTGTCGATCAGTCCGCTGGCCAGAAGGAGGGCGCCGCCCAGGTGGATCTGGCCATAGCCAAAGGCGACGGCGGAAAGGCCAATGAGCAGCGCGCCGACCGTGGTCAGGGCGTTGGGGGTGACTCCCGCCCGGAGAAGAGCGCGGACAAAAGGCGCTGTTCCCCTGCGATAGACCCGCCCAACCGCCCCGCCTGCCAGTTCCTCCAACGCGCCCCCATGCCCTGGGTGGTTTGATCAGTTCTGCCACCTTCCCCGGTGGCAGAATGCGCGGAAAACCTAATGGCCGCACGGGCTTGCGGCAACGCGATGGGGTGGACGGAGCGTCGCTTCGCCCGCGGCGCCAACGCGATATCTTCCCAGCGCCATGTCCCAGTCCGCCACACCCTCCACCGCCGACCTCGTCGCCACGGCGCTTGCCGTGGCCATCGGCGCCTTCGCGATCACGGTCGACCTCCACAACGACGAAGTCCAGGCCGCGGTGCTGGTCCTCGTCACGGGCGGCGTGATCCTCGGGTTCGTCCGCCCCGCCCGCGCGTGGCGCTGGGCGCTCATCCTCGGCCTCTCGATCTTTGTCGGTGAGGTACTCGGAGCCAAAGTGGGGCTCGTGAGGGTGCACGGTGGCGCGACCTGGAACTTCGGCACCCTCGTCGCACTCATCCCGGCGACTGTCGGTACGTATGTGGGTGTGGGCGTGCGCAGCTTGATGCCGCGCAGCGAGCGAGCGGAATAACAGTCCGCCGGTTTCCCTACTCTTTCAGCGATACAGCAGAAACGGCGCGATCCGCTCGCGGTACCGCGCGATCGGGGCTTGCCACGATTGCTCGATCATGTCGGGTGAATCGCCGCGTACGATCGCCTCGCGCAGCACCGGCCCGCCCGCCAGCCGATCGAATGCCGCGCCGATATGCAGACGGTCGGGATACATCGCCTGGAGTGTGGTGAGGAGTTCAAGCGCCACGCGCGTCGAGCGATAGCGCACCGGGTCGGTGACGATGAGACGAATGCCAACGACGAGCGTGTCGTTGAACTTCTTGTCACCGGCGGCATGCGGCGTGAAGGTCACGGCGCGAAAGGCGACTCCCGGGAGATGGAGGCTCTCGAGGTGAGCGAGCAGGCGGGTGGTGTCGAGCCAGGGTGCTCCGATCTGGTGGAACGGCAGGTCGGTCCCGCGCCCGACCGACAGCGCCGTCCCTTCAAAGACGCAGAATCCGGGATAGTCGAGGAGCGACTCGAAATCCTGCAGATTGGGGCTCGGTGCCCGGAACACCAGTCCAGTGGCCGGAAAGAGCATGTCGCGTTGCCAACCCGCAACCGGCACCACTGAGAGATCGACCGCAATTGACAGATCAGCGCGCGCGAGACGCGCCTCTTCGCCCAACGTGAGGCCGTGCCGCATGGGCACGGCAAGGCGGGCAACCGGCGATACGTGCGCCGAATCGCGCACATTGCCTTCGATCGCCCCGCCTATGGGATCGGGCCGGTCGAGCACGACGACCGGAATGTGATGTGCGCCAGCGGCCTTCATCACGTCGATCGTGGTCGAGATGTACGTGAAGTAGCGCGCACCCACGTCGGGAAGGTCGACGAGGATGACGTCGAGGCCGCGCAGCATCGAGTCGGTCGGCGCGGTAGTGGCGCCATAGAGTGAGTAGATTGGAGTCGCCGCGCTGTCGACGCCGTTGGCGACGCGTTCGCCGGGCGCAGCGGTCACCGCGAGGCCGTGTTCCGGCGCAAAGAGTGCCACGAGATTGACGCCCGCGCCACGCAGGCGGGCAATGTCGCCGATCCCGTTCGCGTCGACCGCGGCGATGTTGGTGACCAATCCCACGCGCTTGCCGCGAACGAGCGACAGGGAATCGCTGAGGAGCACGTCGATGCCCGGCCGCACCGGTGCGCGCGGCACCGCGTGCCGTGCCGACGCTCCGGTCAGCAAGAGGACCATGCCCGCGATCACGATGAGTGTGCGATGACGAACCGCCACAGCCGCCTGCTCTTTCTTGCACTCCTGGTTCTGGCCGCCTGCGGTCACACACCGGCCGTCGGCGTTGTGCCCGCGCCCCTCCCACCCGGGCCGCCGCCGCTCACCGCTGCGGAAGGCCAACTTGTCCAGCATCTGCTCGACTCGCTGCCGCTCCGCGACAAGGTCGCCCAGTTGATCATGCCATGGATCGACGGAAGTTACGAGCCGCTCGACTCGCCCACCATGCGCCAGGCGCTCATGTGGGTCGACTCGCTCAAGGTCGGCGGCCTGATCGTTTCGATCGGTACGCCCACGGAAGTTGCCGCCAAGTTGAATGCCTTGCAACGTGCGGCGCCACTTCCCCTCCTCGTCGCGAGCGATCTGGAGGGCGGCACCACCTTCCGGCTGGCTGGTGGCACGCCCTTTCCCACGCAGATGGGCATCGGTGCCGGCGGCCGCACCGACGACGCCTATCAGATGGGGCGCATCACGGCGCTCGAAGGGCGCGCCGTCGGAATCCAGCTCGCCTTTGCCCCGGTCGCGGACGTCAACAGCAATCCCGACAATCCGGTGATCAATACCCGCTCCTTTGGTGGCGACCCCAGGATGGTCGCGGCCTTTGTGACGGCAACGATCAAGGGCATTCGCGACAACGGCATGTTCGCCACCGCCAAGCACTTTCCCGGTCATGGCGACACCGAGACCGACTCGCATCTCTCACTGCCAGTGATTACCGCCGGCTGGCCGCGCTTCGACTCGCTCGAACTCGTGCCATTTCGCGCGGCGATTGCGGCGGGTGTGGACGCAGTCATGTCCGCTCACATTGCACTCCCCGCGCTCGATCCCGGCCAGCAGCGTCCCGGCACGCTCGCGCCGCCAATTCTCACCGGTATCCTCCGCGACTCGCTCCACTTTACCGGCCTCATCTCCACCGACGCGCTCAACATGGGCGCCATCGTGAAGGAAGTCGGCGCCGACGAAGCACCGGTACTCGCGTTTCTCGCGGGCTCCGACCTGCTCCTCATGCCGAGCGACGCCGGGCACGCAATCGACGCAATGGTGAAAGCGATTAACAGCGGCCGCATCTCGCGCGACCGGCTCGACCTCTCGGTGCGCAAGATTCTCGTCATGAAGGCGCGCCTTGGCCTCTTTCAGCACCGGCTCGTCGATCTCGATCATGTGAGCGCTGTCGTTGGCAAGGCCGAGTTCCGGGCAACCGCCCAGGACATCACGCAGCGTTCCATCACGCTGCTCAAGGATTCTCTCGGCACGGTCAACCACCTTCGCGCGGGCAAGATGACCGTCACGCTGGTGACCTGTGCCGAAGCGGGCAGCACGGTGGGAAGCACTCTGGCGGCGGAGTTGCGGGCGAAGGGTTACATCGTGCATACGGCGTTCCTGCCGTACGATCCGAGCAATGCGGCGCGCGACTCGGTGCTGCGCGCGGTCGATCTGTCGCCGATTGCGATCGTGGCGAGCGCGGTGCGCGTCGTCTCGGGCAAAGGAACTGTGGCGCTGCCGAGTGGAGCTGAGAAGGCGATCGGGATGATCATCGCGCACAAGCCGACGGTGCTCATTTCGTTCGGGACACCGTATCTGATTTCGCAGCTGCCAAAGACGCAGAGCTATCTGCTCGCGTGGGCGGCGGGTCCGTCGAATGAGCTCGCGGTGGCCAACGCACTCACTGGCGCCGCGCCGATCACCGGCAAGGCGCCGATCGCCATCCCACCGTCGTGGCCCATCGGAACCGGCATTGCGCGCCAGTAGCCGCCACAGCGTTGCCGTCCTTGCGCTGATCGCCGTCGCGGCATGCTCACATCCGCGGGTCGCACCGGCGCCGCTCCTCCCTAACAACAGCATTCCACTCAACACGCGACTCACCGATGCGCGCCGTGTGCTCGACTCCGCCATCGATGCGGGAGCCGCTCCTGGTGCGGTCCTCGCGGTCTCGGTCCACGGTGAGCGCGACATCTACGCGACCGGCGTGATTGGCGTGGGCGAGACGGCCAAGCCGACCGGACAGACGCTCTACGACATGGCGTCGCTCACCAAGGTGATCGCACTGACGACGCTGTCGATGATGGCGGTTAACGATCACAGACTCGATCTCGACTTGCCGGTGGTGCACTATCTGCCCGAGTTTGCCAACGGCAAGGGCGCCAAGGACAAGGTGACGGTGCGCGACCTGCTGCTGCACGACAGCGGCTTGCCTGCCGACCGGCCGCTCTACCTGCAGACGAGCGACCGGGAGAGCGCCATCGCCCTCACGTTGCGCACCGACCTCGACACACTGCCCGGCACGCGGATGCTCTACTCCGACCTGGGCGCGATCACGCTCACCGCGATCATCGAAAAGCTCTACCACACCCGCATCGACAAGCTCTTTGCCGACCGCGTTGCCGGGCCGCTCGGCCTCAAGCGGATGATGTATCTGCCGCCCAAGGCATTGCTGCCCGAAATCGCACCGACAGAAGACGACCCGTGGCGCAAGCGGCTCATTCGTGGCGAGGTGCACGACGAGAACGCGTCGCGGATGGATGGTGTGTCGGGCCATGCGGGACTGTTCAGCGACGCCGAGGATCTGCTGCGCTTTGGCGAATGGGCGCTGGCCGGTGCGCGCGGAGAGAAAGTCAAAGGCAAGCTGCAGCCGCCGGAAGAGTTCGCGACGTGGACCATTCGGCAGAATCACCCGGTGGGCTCGTCGCGCGGCATCGGCTGGGACACGCCATCCGGGCCGCTGTCGTCGGCGGGAACGATCATGTCGGCGCACAGCTTTGGTCACACGGGATTTACCGGCACGTCGATCTGGGTCGATGTCGATCGCGATATTGTGGTGGTGCTGCTCACCAATCGCGTGAATCCGGTGCGGACCACGCCGGCGTTCGGGATGATCCGCTCGGTGGTGGCGGATGCGGTGCTGCGGGGCATTGCACGGTGCAACGCGATCGTGGGCCTGGCGCCGGTGCTGGGTGATGCGCCCGGGGGATGTGTCAGGCGGTGAGGGCCTAGGGCTCCCTGTTGCGGGCTGCCAATTCCTGCCGGATCTCTTCCTGCTGCTGCGGCATGCTCAGGTCCTTGGGCGCCGACCCCACCGCAGGAAGATCTGCTCGAACAGCAGCGTCACCATGACGTAGATGAATCCGCCCTGAGCGGCTGCAAGGCCATAGTTGTGCGGATGCGGGCTCATCCAGTCTATGGCAATCATGACCAAAGCGCCTTCCAGCGCCAACCGTGGCAGCGAAAAGAAGGTCTTGCGGCTGATCAGGATTTTCATGGGGTGTGCCAAAGCTATGGATCAGGCAGCCCCCCGTCCAGTTGAACCGGCCCCGGGAACCCACCCGCCCGGCTGTCCGTTTCTCACCAGTCCTGTTCGTCTCCGGAATTGACTTGGGCCCCGGGCCCCGTGAGTTTTCAGGCGTAACCCGATGCAGGAGCTGTATATGACCGAATCGACCGCAACCCAGGCCCTCCCCGAGGGCTTCGTCCTCACCCTGACCGACCAGGCGGCGGTCGAAGTGCGGAAATTCATCAGCGCCGAAGGCGTACCGGCGGAAACTGCCGGGCTCCGCGTCTCGGTCCTCCCCGGCGGCTGCTCGGGCTTCAAGTATTCGCTCAATATTGAAGACCACGCCGGCGACGACGACATGACCGCCGACCTCAACGGTGTGCGCGTCTTTGTCGATCCGTTTTCCGCGCAATACCTGACCGGCGTGACCATCGACTACGTCACCGCCATGCAGGGCAGCGGCTTCACGTTCACCAATCCGAACGCGACCGGCGGCTGCGGCTGCGGGAGCAGCTTCACGGCGTGACCACACCGCCGGCTGGTGGCAGCACCCACCATCAGCCGGCGACCGCAGGTCTGTAGCAGGTGTCTCCGCTCGATCTCCTCGTCATCGCGCTCTACTTTGCCGGCACCCTGGGTGTCGGTCTCTGGCTTTCCCGCCAGCAACGCTCGGCGCAGGACTACTTCCTCGGCGCACGCGATCTCCCGGCGTGGACGGTGCTGCTGTCGATCGTGGCGACGGAAACATCGGCGCTGACGGTCATTTCGGTCCCCGGCATTGGTGCGCGCGGCGATCTGACGTTCTTGCAGCTCCCGCTGGGGTATCTCTTCGGACGCATTGGCGTCGCCCTCTGGCTCTTGCCTGGGTATTTCACCGGCAAGCAGGACACCGCCTACGCGCGGCTCGAAGCACGCTTTGGCGTGTCCACCCGCCGGCTCCTCTCGCTCGTCTTTCTGGTCACTCGTTTTCTGGGCGATGGCGTTCGTGTGTTTGCCGGCGCCATTCCGCTGGCGCTGCTCACTGGCTGGAGCGTCCCCACTGCCATCCTCGCCATGGGCGTGATCACGCTGATCTACACCTGGATGGGCGGCATCAAGGCCGTCATCTGGGCCGACATCATCCAGCTTGCGGTGTATGTGACCGGCGGTGTGGTGGCACTCGGCATCGCGATTCATCTCTCCGGCGGCCTCGACACAGCCATGAGCGCTGCCAATGCCGCGGGCAAGCTCCGCATCTTTGACTGGCATCTCTCGCTCACGGCGCCGTACACGTTTCTGGGCGGCATCATTGGCGGAGCACTCCTGTCTGCCGCGTCGCACGGCACCGATCAGTTGATCGTGCAGCGCCTGCTGGCCACGCGATCGCTGCGCGACGCGCGCGTTGCGATCATCGGCTCGGGTGTCGTCGTGGTACTCCAGTTTGCCCTCTTTCTCCTGATTGGTGTGGCGCTCTGGACGGCGCACCTGGCGCCCGCGGACGCTCCCGCCGATCACCTCTTTGGCCAGTTCATTCTGCAGCACCTGCCCACCGGTGTCGCGGGCTTGATGATCGCCGGCATTCTGGCGGCAGCCATGAGCTCGCACGCATCGGCGATCAACGCGATGGCGTCGTCGCTCACATACGACCAGTATGCGTCGTGGACCGGCGAGCAGAATCCCACCGTGTTGCTCAAAGTCGGCCGCATCGTCTCGCTCATCTGGGGCGTCGCCCTCATGGTCGCCGCACTCGGCTTCAACGCGCTCACCAGCACCACCGACACGCCCGTCGTGGTGCTGGCGCTCTCGATCGCCTCCGTCACCTACGGCGCACTCCTCGGCGCGTACATTCTTGCCGGCCTGGGCGTGCGCATCGAAGGCCGCGACGTGATCCGCGCCGCGATGCTCACCATGGCGATCATGCTGGTCACCGTGTTCGCCGCGCGGCTCGCCGCATGGTGGCCGGCGCTCACCGGCCTGGGACGTGTTGCCTGGCCATGGTACGTGCCCATGGGAACGGCACTGATGGTGGGCATGGGATGGTTGTCGAGCCGGCTGCGTCCGGCACGGGAGGTGGCCGCGTGATTGTTCTCGGCGCAGATGTCGGCGGTACCTCTTCGCGAGTGGTGCTCTATGACGACAACGTCGAACGCGGCCGCACCGAAGGGCCCGGCACGGCCATGCGCATCGGCGAAGGCGAGCGGATTGCCACGTGGCTCGCTGATCTCGCGCGTCCGCTTCTCCTGCGCGGTCGCGCGGCTCGTGCGGACGTCTTTGTGGTGGGTGCTGCGGGAGCGGGCCGCGACGCCGAGCGCGTGGAATTGCAACAGGCGCTCGACCGCCAGCGTCTGGCGTGGCGCGTGATGGTTACCACCGACGCCGAGCTCGCGCGCGAAGCGGCCTTTGAAGGCGGCCCCGGTGTGCTGCTCATTGCCGGCACCGGCAGCATCGCGTTCGCAAAACATATAGACGGATCTATGCATCGCGTGGGCGGACTGGGCTGGCGCATGGGCGATCAGGGCTCCGGGTACTGGCTCGGCGCGCACGCGCTCCAGGCGGTCGGTGCGATGCACGATGGCTGGGGCACAGTGACGCACCTGGCGGAAGCGCTCTGCGTCGCGGCGGGTGTGCAGGGCATGGCGGCACTCATCCGGTGGTCGACCACCGCGACGCCGGCGCAGGTGGCCGCACTCGGACCGGCAATCGTGACATGTGCGGGGGACGGCGATCAGGTCGCCATCGATCTGCGCGAAAGTGCGGTGGCAGCCCTTGTGCGACTGGCGCTCGCGGCAGGCGCCGGACCACTGCCGGTGGCGCTGTCAGGCGGACTGCTCGCACCCGACCGCCCGCTCCGTGCCGTCGTAACCGCCGCGCTCGAGGCGCGCAACGTGAATGTGGTGCGCCGCGCGGTCGATCCCTGCCGCGGCGCACTCGCGCCGGCGTGGGGTCGCTAGTCGAGCACGTCCGTGATCACTTCCTTGCCGGTCCGCAGCACCGAGTGCCGCACGCCGTACATCGCATAGATCACCAGACCTATCGCCAGCCACACCACAAAGCGGATCCACGTCTCCAGCGGCAGCTGATACATCAGGTACGCGCACATCAGCACGCCCGCTGCCGCGGTGACGTGCACAAACGGTGTCCGGAATGGTCGCGGACGATCCGGTTCCTTGTGTCGCAGGACCACCACGCCAATGCACACGAGCACAAAGGCGAAGAGCGTGCCGATGTTGGTGAGGTTGTAGGTCTCGTCCGCGTCGCCAATAAGCGCCCAGAGTGCGACAAAGACGCCGGTGACGAGCGTGGTGATGTGCGGCACGCGGCGCACCGGATGAATCTTTGCCGCCCAGCGCGGCAGCAGGCCATCGCGCGCCATGCCAAAGAAGATGCGTGGCTGCCCGTACTGGAAGACCAGCAGCACCGCCGACAGCGAGAACACCGCGCCCAGCGCCACAATCTTGGAGATGCTGGTGAGGCCGGTCGCCTTGAGCGCATAGGCCAGCGGATCGGCCTCAGCACCGAGTTGCGCGGCAGGCACCATGCCGGTGAGCACCGCGCCGACGACAATGTAGATCACGGTGCAGATGGCCAGACCACCGAGAATGCCAATCGGCAGATTGCGCTGCGGGTTGCGCGTCTCTTCCGCCGCGGTCGAAATCGCATCGAAGCCGATGTACGCAAAGAACACAATCGCGGCACCCTGGCCGATCGCACGGAAACCGCCCGGAGCAAACGGGTGATAGTTGGCGGGGTTGATGTGCTGCGTTCCCATCACGATAAACAGCGCCAGCACCAGCAGCTTGATCACCACAAGAACATTGTTGGTCGTGGCACTCTCTCGCACGCCGAGCATGAGCAGCCAGGTGATCAGCGCGACGATGCCGAAGGCCGGCACATTGATGAGAATCGGAATCGGGCCCAGGTGCGGTGCCGAGGCAATCAGGCCGTGAATTGCCGGATCATGACTCAGCAGCGCCGTGCGATATCCCGTCGAAAGCCACGCCGGAAGCTCGATCCAGCCGCTCAGCAGCGATTTGAAATAGTCGCCCCACGAAATGGCCACCGCCACATTCCCGACCGCGTATTCCAGGATCAGATCCCAGCCGATGATCCAGGCGACGATCTCGCCGAGGGTCGCGTACGAATAGGCATATGCACTGCCCGCCTGCGGAATCATCGACGCGAGCTCGGCGTAGCAGAGTCCGGCAAAAGCGCACGCCGCCGCAGCCAGCACGAACGAGAGCAGCAGCGCCGGGCCCGCGCCGGCCCGGATGACATGCCCGGCGGCATCCGTTTCGCCCGCGGCGGCCGATCCGATCGCGCCAAAGATTCCCGCGCCGATCACGGCGCCAATCGCCAGCATGATCAGGTCGCCGCCGCCGAGGGAGCGGATCAGACCGCGGTCGCGCTCCGAGGCAATCGGCTTGCGCTGAAAGAGACTCATGATGTCGCCGGGATTGTGGTGGGTGGAGCAGAGACTGCGAACTACAACGTAACCTGAATCTTGAGAATCCCGGCAACGGCCTTGCCCTGGGCGTCCTTGGCGGGCTGGAAGCGGTAGCCGCGCATGGCCAGGTCAAAAGCGCGCGCGTACTTGCGGTCGGTGATCCCCGGCACCACCTGGACGTCCGTCACCTTGCCCTCGGGGTCGACCGTGAACGTGACGTCCGTCACCCGCCCGTGGAGCGACTTGGGCGCGTCGAGCGGTGGCAGAATGATCTGCTTGGGCTCCGGTGGATAGCCGGCATCGCCGCCGCCATTGCCACCACCCTTGCCGGCGCCGTTCCCGGGGCCCTGTCCCGAGCCATGACCCGGGCCGTCACCGGTGCCGGTGCCACCGCCCGTACCGCCGCCTGTGCCGGCGCCGGCCGCGACGGCCGTGGCCGCCGGAGGTGTGTCACTGACTGGTGCCGCGGTCTGTTGCGGCGGCGGAGTTACCGGTGGTGGCGGCGGGATCACCATCGGCGGCGGTGGTGGCGGCACTACCGGTGGTGTGGGATCGGGCGGCGGCGGTGGCGGTTTGGCCACAGAGAACGCATCGCCGCCACTTCCGCCGCCACCACCACCACCGCCCAGTGCCATCATGATCGCGTCGCCGATCGGGCTCTTCTTGTCGAGCACGACGACTGCGGTCAGACGAATGGCGAGGAGGATGACGCAGGCATGGATGAGCAGGGACAGGAACACACTGGTCGCGCTGCGTCGCTCCCGCGTAGGGAGCGAAGCATGGACGCGGGCGCCCCTGTCCTCAGGGGCGTCCGCGTCCGGGGGCGGTGCAGCAGGAAGACCTGAAATTACTTCCCTCCGTTCGCCTCGATCGGTGTGAATCCGATGACTTCAACGCCCGCCCCGCGAGCGATGTCCATCGCCTCGATCACGTCGCCGTAGAGGCGATTCGGATCGGGCTTCACAAAGAGCAGCTTGGACGGACGCGGATCGTAGATGTCATGGAACGCCTGACTCAGCTCGGCCTTGGGATGCTCGTGGCCGTTGATCCAATAACTACCGTCGTCCTTGAGCTGCAACACGATCTGCGTACTCACGTCGGAACTCTTGGACGCGGTATCGATCGGCGGTATCTGAATATCCATCGCCGTGCGGCCCAGTGCAATCACCACCATGAAGATGATGAGGAGCACCAGAAGCACGTCGATCATGGGCGTCACGTTCGGTTCCGAGGTCAGGGCCCCGCCACCACCAGCTGACATGGCCATAGATCACTTCCCCTTGTCTGCGTCGCCCATGAGGCCGCCCTTCTTGTCCGTAATGGCGACCAGCACCCGGGCACCCGCCCGGCGTCCGATTTCAACCGCTTCCTGAATCTGGCTGTACTTCAGGTTCACGTCGGCCTTGAAGTACAGCAGCTTGTCATCGCGTCCGGCGTACATGCTCCGGAGCATCGCCTCGACCTGTTCCTTGGGCGTCTCCTTCTTGTTGAGGAAGTACGCGCCATGGTCGTCCAGGCCGAGGGTGATCTCGTCCTTCTGTTCCTCGCGCCGGATCACGTTGATGCCCGAGGGCATCGTTGCCACGAAGCCGGCCTCGAGGAGCGGGGTCACGATCATGAAGATGATCAGGAGCACCAGCATCACGTCGATCATCGGCGTGACATTGATGTCCGCATTGACCCTGCCCTTCCCGGCACTACCCGTGGATATGGCCACTGCCCGAAACCGCCTTCTGCGCCTGGAATTCCTTCGTGAAGATCGAGCGGCCGAACTCGCTCCCCACGCTCTTGATGAGGTAGTCGATCAGTTCCTTCGAGGTGTACGTCATCTCGACGGAGAGGTTCTCGACCTTCGTGGTGAAGTAGTTGTACGCCCACACCGCCGGAATGGCGACGAGGAGGCCGAAGGCCGTCGTGATCAGCGCTTCTGCGATACCGGAACCGATGCCCGCCAGACCGCCGGCCGCACCGGCGTTCGACATCGCCTGGAAGGAATCGACGATACCCATCGTGGTGCCGAGCAGACCGACGAACGGTGCGGTCGAACCGACCGTGCCGAGCACGCCCAGGCCGCGCTTGAACTCCGAGAGGACGATCAGCATCTGCCGCTCGACGGCACGTTCGGCCGAGTTGATATCGGCCGCGGTGACGGTGGCACGATCACGGAGCAACGGCTTCACTTCGGCCAGTGCGCCGCCGAGAACGCGGGCGACGTGGGAGACCTTGTTCTTCTCGGCCAGCGCGATCGCCTGATCGAGATTCTCTTCCTGAATGGCGCGGGAGAACTGCGGCGCGAACTTGCGGGTCTGCGCCTCGCTCTTCTTGACCTTGAGCAGCTTCTGGAACACGACCGTCAACGAGAAGACGGACATGATACCGAGAACCACCACGATGCTGCGGGCAAAGAGGTGTGCATCCGCCCACAGCTTGAGCATACTGGTATTCATCGTTCAGCCTTTCGAAACTGATGGTGAGCGGCCGCGACGGCGCGGCCTGGGTACGGCACGACGCCGTCGTTACTTGATCTGGAACACCACAACCTGTTCAACCAGCTGGGACACCGGCTGTCCATGCACCTTGGCGGGGCGGAACACCCCGTGCTTGATCGCGTCCTTCGCCGGTTCTTCAAACGCCGAGTTGGTGCTGTTGATCACCTGGATCGATCCGTCGCGCACCTTGCCTTCGGGATCGACGATGAATCGCAGCGTCACGCGGCCCTCGATGCTGGCAGCCCGCAGCGCGGGCGGATACTTGGGGTCCGGTCCGCTGAGATACTGCACGCCCTCATCCACCTGCGTCAGCGTGTACACCACGCCGGGCACCACCGGACCGGTGCCGCCGACGACGCCCGTCGAGACGCCGCCCTCAACGCCCTTGCCGGAGAAGTCGGCCGCGTTGAAGTGCTCGTTCAGGTTCACCGGCGGGATGTCCGTGGGGATGTCCTTGGGAGGCATCACCGTCTGGAAGCCCTGCGGCGGCGGATTGACCGCGTGCACCACCTGGTCGGGTGGCGGCGGCGGTGGCGGGGGGGGCGGCGGTGGCGGCTTGACGAACATCATCGTCGTGTCCTTCAACGCCTTGTCCAGCTGCTCGGCCGCACCGGCCGTCAGCTTGACCGCGGCACCGATCAGGATCACGTGGACCACGACCGACATCACCGTCTGGCCA
>DATAVM010000147.1:0-27009 GCA_036267775.1 Gemmatimonadales bacterium | reverse complement strand
GGAGTAGTTACGTTCCTGCCGTGACTGCCGACGATCCTCAGGCGTACCGCGGTTCCTGGGCCTCATTGACGATGGCGCTCGCAGCGCGCGCGCTGATCTCGCCGCGGCTGGCGATCGATCTTCTCCGCACGGGATGGGCCTTTCGCCGCCGGGACTGGTGGCGGCAGGCGCCCTTCCTCCCCGTCCCGGATCGCACCTATCTGCGCTGGCGGATGTACACCGCGTACGGTGACGAACTTGCCGTGCCGCCGGTGCAGGACGTGGTACGCTTTGCGCGGTGGCGCCGCGAAACCATGGGCGTGTGACTGTGGCCCACCAGGCGCAGCCCCATGTCGTGGTGGTCGGCGGCGGATTCGCCGGACTGTATGTGACGCGGCGGCTCCGCGGCGCGCCGGTGCGTATTACGCTGGTCGACCGCCGCAATCATCATCTGTTTCAGCCCATGCTCTATCAGGTGGCAACGGCGGCGCTCAATCCGTCCGATATCGCCTCACCGATCCGCTCCGTGCTTCGCCGGCAGAAGAACGTCGAGGTCTTTCTCGGCGACGTGTCCGCGGTCGACGTTGCGCAGCGCGAGGTCCATCTGACCGATGGCACGGCACTGTCATGGGATTTCTGCGTGGTCGCGACGGGTGCGCGCCACTCGTACTTTGGTCATCCGGAATGGGAGCCGCTCGCGCCGGGCCTCAAGAATCTCGAAGATGCGCTCGAGATTCGCCGCCGCGTGCTGCTCGCGTTTGAGCGAGCGGAGCGCGAACCCGATCCGAGCAAGCGGCATCACCTGCTGACGTTTGTGATCGTGGGCGGCGGCCCGACTGGCGTGGAAGTGGCCGGAGCACTCGCCGAAATCCGTCGGTACGCCCTCGCGCGCGACTTTCGCCACATCGATTCACGCGAAGCCACGGTGGTACTGCTGGAGGGCGGCGACCGGATTCTGCCGGCCTATCCACCGCATCTCTCCGCCCGCACCAAGGCCGACCTGCGGGCACTCGGCGTGGAGGTTCGGGAGAATGTGATGGTGACCGCCATTCACCCTGACGCAGTAGAAGCGGGAGAATGGCGCATCCCCACGACCACGGTGGTATGGGCCGCGGGTAACGCGGCGAGTCCGCTGCTCCGCACACTCGCCGCACCGCTCGATCGTCAAGGCCGGGTGATCGTCGACTCCGACTGCACCATGCCCGGGCATCCCGACGTCTTTGTTCTGGGCGACGCCGCGGCGTTCACGCACGATCCCAAGGGTGGCGTGCTGCCGGCTACATCGCCGGTGGCGATTCAGATGGGGGAGTATGCGGCGCGGGCCATTCGCGATACGATCGCCGGCCGGACGCGGCGCCCGTTTCACTACTTTGACAAAGGGCAGCTCGCCGTGATCGGCCGTGGCAGGGCAGTGGCCGATCTTGGCCGCGTCGCACTCAGCGGATTCATCGCATGGCTGGTGTGGATCTTCATCCATATCGCGTATCTGATCGGCTTCCGCAACCGGGTGCTGGTGCTGATTGAATGGGCATGGTCGTATGTCACGTACGCGCGTGGCGCGCGCCTGATCACCGGAGAGTTGCCGCGCGACGACACGTCGGGCGCACCGCATTGAACGAGCCCGTCGTGGCCGACATTGCGGCCGAAGCCGAGCGGATCGGCTTTGCGGCCTGCGGCGTCGCATCGTTGGAGCCGAGCGCTCGCGGTGAGGCTTTTGACCGGTGGCTCGCGGCGGGTTACGCCGGCACGATGCGCTACCTGCACCGGCAGGCACGCAAGCGGAAGACGCCCGCGACCGCCACACCGGGCGCCCGCAGCGCCATCGTGGTCCTCGAGAACTACACCGCGCCGCTGGCGGACCGCACGCGGACGGGCGACCGCTACCGGATTGCGGCGTATGCGCGCGGCACGGACTATCACCTGGTCACTCTGGCACGACTCCGCGTGCTCGCGGAGTGGCTGCTCGCGCATGGCGCATCGCTGGCGCATGCGTGGGTTGATGATGGTCCGACGCCCGATCGGGAACTTGCCGAGCGCGCTGGATTGGGCTGGATCGGCAAGAACACCATGCTGATTCATCCGCGGGTGGGATCGTACACGTTCATCGGTTCGATCTTTACCGATCTCGAGCTCCTTCCCGCCGCCGCGCCGCTGCCGGATCTGTGCGGCAGCTGCCGGCGGTGCATCGAGGCGTGTCCCACGGGAGCGATCGTGGAAGAGCGCGTCCTCGATGCTACGCGGTGTCTGTCGTATCTGACGATCGAATACAAGAACGATCCGCCGGCCGAGCTGCTTGCGAGCTGGGATGGCTGGGCGTTTGGCTGCGACGTCTGCAACGATGTCTGTCCCTGGAATGTGAAGTTTGCGCAGCCGACCACGATTGGCGAGTTTGCGCGCCGGGCCGATCCCGATCGCACCGATCCCGCGGCGTTCGACGCACTCGATGAGGCGGAGTTCCAGCGCCGCTATGGTGACACCCCACTGGCGCGTCCCGGGCTCGAACGGATGCGCCGCAATGTGCGCGTGGCCACGGCCGCGCCGCCGACTCCGGACAAACAATGACTGCACCTTCGCTGTATTCGTTCGCGATCTTTGTGACCGACATCGACCGCGCCCGCACCTTCTATGATGAAGTCCTCCGGCTGCCGGTTGGCAAGGCCGGCGCGTTCGGTTTCCAGTTGTTCGAGGGACCGCCGTTCGTGAGCGTCCATCCGGCGCAGCATCCCGACTCCCGCGCGATGGTGGGCCGGCAGACCGGCATCACCATCGAAGTGCCCAAATTGCTCGACTATTGTTCCGAGCTGGGCCACTTTGGCGTGAAGTTCCTCGCCGAGCCCACACAACAGGCGTTCGGAATGATGGCAATGATCGCCGATCCCGATGGTAACGTGCTGGCGCTCTGGGAAGACAACGTGACACCGCCAGAGCCCGCCGAATGAGCATGCCGCGCGGCTTTGCGAGCGACAACACGGCACCGGTCCATCCGGCGGTTCTGGCGCGCCTGGCCGTTGTCAACGATGGCTCGGCGCCGCCCTACGGCGAGGATCGCTGGACCGCCGCCGCGCTCGAGTGGTTCCGTGAACAGTTCGGGAGCGACAGTACTGCCGCGCTGGTGTGGAACGGCACTGGCGCGAATGTGATGGCGCTGCGGACGATCACGCGGCCATATCACGCGGTCCTGTGCGCCGAGACGGCGCACGTGCAGGTGGACGAATGCGGCGCACCGGAATTCTTCACCGGGTGCAAGCTGCTTGGCCTGGCGTCGCAGGATGGCAAGCTGACGGCGGAGCAGGTCTCGCGCGCGGTGCGCGGCATTGGCAACGAACACAGCGTGCAGCCGCGCGTCGTGTCCATCGCCCAGAGCTCGGAGTACGGCACGGTGTATTCGGTGCCCGAAGTGGAGAGTCTCTGCGCGGCGGCGCATGCGAAGGGACTGCTCGTGCACATGGATGGTGCCCGAATCGCCAATGCGGCGGCGTCGCTGGGCGTGCCGTTGCGGGCGTTCACCCGCGACGCCGGTGTCGACATTCTGTCCTTTGGCATTACCAAGAACGGTGCGATGGGCGCGGAAGCTGTCGTAGCCTTTGACCAGACACTCGCGGCGGATTTCCGGTATCTGCGCAAGCAATCGGCGCAGCTGGCGTCCAAGATGCGTTATCTCGCGGCGCAGGTGCTGGCACTCGCGGACGGCGATCTCTGGCTTGCCAACGCGCAGCAGGCCAATGCAATGGCGCAGCGACTGGCCGCCGGCGTGCGCGCCATCGCCGGCGTCACCGTGACCCAGCCGGTGCAATCCAGTTCGGTCTTTGCACTGCTGCCGGCAGCGGTGGTCGAGCGATTGCAGCGCGACTTCCACTTCTATGTATGGAACGATCTGACCGGTGAGGTGCGCTGGATGACCACCTGGGCCACCACCGAGGCCGATGTCGACGAATTTGTCGCCGCAATCGCTGGTGCGATGGCGGAGCGCGCGCCGCGCTAGCGGCCGCTGATCGCCGACGCCATCAAGCGAATACCGTCCACCAGGCGCGGCCCCGGCCGGCTGGTATAGGCGTTTCCATCGAGCACCACGGTGTGCCGCGCGGTGAGCCAGGCGCGCGCCGCCACATCCTGCAGCGCCGCAAGCTCGGATCGTGCGCGCGCCTCATCAAAGCCGCACAGCACGATCAGTACCACGTCGGGATCGAGTTGGTACAGCTCGTCCCAACTCCGCACCGTGGAGTGATCGCCCGAGCGAGCGCCGACATCGACGCCACCGGCTGCCGCGATCATGTCGGGAACCCAGTGGCCCGCCAGAAAGAGCGGGTCGAGCCACTCGATGGCCACCACGCGTGGCGGCCGTCCGATCCGCCGCTGCGCCGCGATCGCGGCCACTTCCGCGCCAAGGCGCCCCAGGAGCGCTTCGCCTTCGCCCACGCGATCGAGGACGACCGCCAGCGTGCGGATGTCGTTCCAGACGCCAGTGAGCGTGCGGCCATCGAGGGCGACCACACGCGGCGACGGCGTCATGGCGTCGGCCAGACGCATGGCTTCGCCGTCGGCGACGGCGCACACATCGCAGAGCACCTGCGTGATGATCACATCCGGCCCGAGTGCGCGGAGTATCTCGGCTTCGATGCCGATGACGGAGCGCCCCGCCGCCACGGCATCCTGCACGGCCTGGTGAATTGCGGCTGATGATTGCGCGGGATCGACAGGCGTCGCAGTCACCCGCGGCAGTCCGCGTATGATCGGCGGCCAATCGCATTCATGCGAGATCCCGACGAGCGACTCCTGCGCGCCGAGCGCGACCACCATTTCCGTGGCACCAGGAAGAAGCGAAACGACTAATTTCCGCGACATGTTGATTCAGCGCCCCTCGCGGATGTGCGTCGCATCTTTCGCGGCGTTCGTTGTGCTGACCGGGCTGGTCGTCCTTGGCATTACTCAGGCGTGGGACGTGGGTGTGATGCAGGCCATCGGGACCTTTCGCGACGCGCGCCCGGCCACACTCGCGGCCGCTCGCGCCGCCACCGCGCTGGGCAACGTCTATCTCGAGATTGCCGCGGCCATGGTCATGGCATGGGTGCTCTGGCGCTTTGGGCGCGGTGACCGAGCGTGGCGCTTTGTGCTGACCTGTCTGTCCGCCGAGCTGTGTTACGCGGTTGCCAAGCAGCTCATCCGTCGACCACGTCCCGATGCCCAGCTCATTGCGCACATGGCCGACGCGGGATGGTACTCATATCCGTCGGGTCACGCCATGCTGGGGCTGGTGATCTGGGGCCTGGGATTCTTTCTCCTGGCGCGCACGGTCCCTTCGCGTGGCGCGGTCGCGCTCTTCGTCCTGCTCGGTGTGGCGCTGCCCACGTTCCTGGCCGTGTCGCGTCCGTATCTCGGCGTGCACTATCCGACCGATGTTCTGGGTGCGGTAATGCTGGGAATGGCGTGGGTGCTGTTGTGGCGGGAAGATCCGGTCGCGCCGTAGCGCAGTACGTCACGGGCCGCCGTTGCTTGGGCTCGTCTCTGTCGGCGGAATGACAATGCCGTGCGCTCCGAGTTGCCGGAACAGATCCCACTCAGCCTGACGCGCGCTCGCGGTCGTGGCACCCGAATACATCATTGCGATCAGCAGTGTGCCGTCGGTGCGGCCGAGATATCCCACGAGATTCACGACGTGATCGAGCGTGCCGGTCTTGGCGCGCACCACACCAGGTCCCGGAAGGCCGCGCGCCAGGCGCTTGAGCGTGCCGCTGCCATTGGCGGCGAGCAGCATGGGAAAGTCCTTGCCGGCGGGCGTCAGCGGAAACTTGGCCAGGTACGTCGTGAAGACCACCGGTGCGACGCGATCCTGATCCGACAGACCGCTGCCGTCCACGAGATGCACCGCGTCGAGGCCGGTCACCGCACGCACGTGCGCCATCAGCTTTTCCGGCGCGTCGACGGGACCGCCGCCCCAGAGCAGGATCAACTCCGCTCCGATGTTGAGCGAACGCGTGTTGACTTCGTGCGCAATCGAATCGAGCGAGGCCGAGACCACTTCCGCGAGCACGCGGCGATTGGCGGGTGTGGGGCTCGTAAGCGCTGGGGACTTGATCCACTTGATCCCCGCCGCCGCCGTGGCGTGCTGCCACACGGCGTCGAGCACGGTGTTGGGATCGTTGACGACAATCGCGTAGTACTGCGATGGCGCGTGCAGGCCGATGCTGCCGCTGACCACCCAGTGGCCACTGGCCTGCTGGCTCGAAATGCCCAGATGGCTGGTCTTGCCGGCCGTCGTCGTGGCAAGCATGGCCACCAGCGACGCGACACCGTTGGGTGCGTCGCCAATCACCACCGGCCGCGCTCCCACACGGGCGCCAGGGCCGATGCGAAACTCCGCGACATTTTCATTGAGTGACACCGGACCGATCGGCGGGGCAAACGTGCGGCCGCGATCGCGATCGGACCAGACTGACGGATACGTCGAATGTGGATCACCGGCGGTGGTGGTCACCGTGAGTGGCCCGATCAGCTGCTTGACTCCCATTGCGGCGAGTTGCTGTGCGAGCTGCAGCAGCGACGGGCCGGTCTTTCCCGGCCGCTCGAGCGTCGGGTCGCCGTTGAGTTCGAGGGCCCAGTCGCCCACCCATGTGCCCGTGGCAGGATCGACGTGCCCGCTTCCCACCACGCGCGTAGCGCGCCGCGCATCGCCGCCGACGACGGTGCGTGTGAACCCCGTGGTCAACACCTTTACCGTTGAGGCCGGCGTCATGGGATCGTAGCCGTTGACCTGCCAGATGACATGACCCGACGCATCCGCCACCACGACGCCCCATTTGCCGGGGGCGACGCGATTGGTGTGCGCCATCCAGGTGTCGAGCTGTTGATTGATCGCCGCGCTCTGGGCCGCCGCAGGAGCGGCTGCCAGAGCCACCATCGCGAGCGCTCGCCGCCAGCAGCGGTATCTCACCGCGAGCGCCGCCCGCTCACTTGAGGTGCAGCTTGGCGATCGTCTGCAGCTGCATGTTGCTGGTCCCTTCATAGATCACGCCGATCTTGGCGTCGCGGTAGAACTTCTCCACCGGATATTCGCGGCTGTAGCCGTAACCGCCAAAGAGTTCCAGCGCCTGCCCGGTCACGCGGTTCGCCGTGGTCGACGAGATCAGCTTGGCCACCGCGGCTTCGCGCGTGAACGGCAAGCCCGCGTCCTTGAGGCGGGCCGCGTTGTAGACGGCGAGCCGTGCGACGTCGAGTTCGGCCACCATCTGCGCGAGCTGGAACTGGATCCCCTGAAAGTCCGCCAGCGCCTTGCCGAACTGCTTGCGTTCCTTGATGTACTGCGTGGCCGCATCGAGCGCGCCCTGTGCCACGCCAAGCATCTGGGCGCCAATGCCGATGCGGCCTTCATTGAGGGTCTCGATCGAGATCTTGTACCCCTGGCCGACGGGGCCGAGCACATTGGCGGCGGGCACGCGGCAATTCTCGAGAATCAGCTCGACCGTGCTCGACGCGCGGATGCCCATCTTCTTTTCCCGCTTGCCGATCGCGAAGCCCGGGAAGTCCTTCTCCACGAGGAAGCCCGTGATCCCCTTGTAGCCCTTGGAAGGATCGATATTCGCAAAGATCAGGAAGATGCCGGCTTCGGCACCGCTGGTGATCCAGAACTTGCGGCCGGTGAGCAGCCAATCGTCACCATCCTGCGTGGCGCGCGTCTCCAGCGCAAAAGCGTCGGAGCCCGAATTGGGCTCGGAGAGCGCGAACGCCGCCAGCAGATCGGTGGTCAGGCGCGGAAAGAGTCGCGCCTTCTGCTCGTCGGTGCCCCAGCGGATCAAGGCGTTGTTGAAGAGGGTGTTGTGCACGTCCACGTAGATCGCGCTCGAGGCGTCGACGCGGGCAAGCTCCTCGATCGCCAGCGTGGCCAGGAAGATCGATCCACCGGCGCCGCCGAATTGCTCCGGTACCTCGATCCCCATGAGTCCCAGCTCAAAAAACTTGGTGATCAGCTCGGGGCGAATGCATGACGCCTCATCCATCTCGGACACATAGGGTCCGATCTCGGTCTCGGCGAATTCCCGAACCGTCTGGCGGAACATTTCCTCTTCTTCGGAGAGGACGGAGAGAGGCGCTGGGGCGGTCTGCACGGTCATTGTTATTCCGGAACAGGGTTCGCCGCAAAGATAGGGCGGTCACGCGTCGGGGCGAAGCGGCTCCGGGCCGCTGCGGATGTCAACGCCGGTACGCGAGGGCGGCCTCGAGATCGGGATCGCCCTCAGGGAGCGCCAACCACAGGCTTCGCTGCTGGAATGCGAGCGCCCCAGCCACGAGCGACAACACGACAAGGGCAGCGATCCCCTCAGTCGCGGTCCGCAGATTGGTGCCGGGTGCGGCGGGCCCCACGATCCAGTAGCTGTCGAGCAGATGCCCGGCCAGCACCGCGGTTGCGACGCCAGCCAGCACCCTGCGGTTCTGTTTGAGCGGTCGGAAGAGAAAGAGGAAGAAGGGCAGTCCGAACTGGAGGACGAGGGAGGCAAAGCCGATCGCGCGCCAGACGCCATGGGCACGCGCGGCGAGCCACGAGGCGTCGCGCGGTATGTCGCCAATCCAGATAATGAGGAATTGCGAGAACGCGATGTATGCCCAGAGCATCGCCGCCATGAAGATCAGCGTTGCGAGCGCCGCAAGTTGCTGCTCAGAGATGGCCTGGCCCAGCAGGGAGTCTCTGGGCATGACCAGCGCCAGCAGCGCGATCAATGCGAGTGCGGCCAGGTAGCCGCCGGCAAAGAGGTAGACGCCAAAGATCGTCGAGGTCCATTGCGGGTCGCGGGACATCACCCAGTCAAAGCCGGCAAAGGTGAAGGTGACGCCGACTGCGATGGCGCCGCTCGCGCTCAACCGCCGGAGTGAACGGGTCGATGCCACGATGGTGTTGGCGTCGCCGGTGTCCTGGCGGATCGCTGCAGCGCGCATGCGCGTGGCACACCAGAGCCAGGTGCCGATGTAGACGGCCGTCCGGAGGATGAACCACGGCGTACCGAGCCACGGACTGTGCGCGACCCCGCGCTGCGTCCACGGATATAGTGCTCCGGAACCAAGCACCAGCGGCAGCACCATGAGGATCGTCGCGGGGACGGCACTCACGATCAGCCAATTGCAGCGGCGCAGGACGGCGAACCAGCGGGCGTTGGTGAGATAGCTGATCATCACCTGCAGCAACGCTCCGATCAGCAGCGTCACCACCGCAGTGAACGCAAAGAGGTAGCCGGCCATCATCGCCGCTCCGGTACGGCACGTTGCAACTGGCGGATGTAGCTGATGATGGCGCGGCGGTCCTCGGCCGGAATGTCGGCGCCAAAGCCCATCATTGTGCCGGTGCCGTGAACCATCGCCGAATCGAATGTCGCATCAGGCCAGCCCACCGCGGTGCGATCGATGAGCGACGACGGCAGCGGCGAGGCCATGTTCAGTGCGATGAGGCTGCGGCCGTCGCCTTGCTCCCCGTGGCAGACCGCGCAGAAGATCCCGTAGCGCTCGCGACCGCGATCGGGCGTGAACCGCAGCGGAGGCTCGTCTTCGCCGGTGTTCACTGTGCCCGGCGGTGGTGCGTGCAGGTCCGCGCCACCGGGGAGTGCCGTGTTGCCGCCATAGGCCGTGGTCCTGGGTTGCGCGCGCATGCGGTTCCAGTCCCAGCGCTGGCCCATCCGCTCGCTGCAGGAAGCCAGGAGTGCTGTCGCGAGCAACGCGCTGACCAGGCGCTTCATGCGCCGCGGCCCGTGGGGACCACGCGGACGGCGCCCGCGGTGTGCAGCGACGCTTCGACCTGAGCGGCGGGCCACGTGGTCGGTGGTGCACACACCAGCCAGAATCGGTCGAGTGTCGTGCGCGGGAAGCCTTCGAGCTCGTCGATCGGTGCCCAGAGTCGCGGGAGGCCGAGACGGATCAACCAGGCCAGCACGACGGCGAGGGCGGCGGCGAGCACGATCGATTCGAACGCGATGGGAATGTATGCGGGAATGGCGGGACGAGGACGCGCACCCACATCGAGCGGGTAGGATCGCGTGTTGGTCCACCACTCGATCAGGAACGCACCGACCCCACCGATCGCACCGCCGGCCAGCGCAACGGCGGGCAGCGGTGATCGCGCCCGCGGCGGCGGACCATCCGCTACGGTGTCGGTGTCGAACGGCGCGTACATCTCGACCATGCGCCACCCGGCCTGCCGCAACGCCAGCGCGCCGCGGCGGAGAGCCTCAGCCGACTCGAATTCCCCGAGCACCGCACGATCCGGCAGGACGGCCTCAGCCATGGCGCGCATCTCCCGACGACCGCGCTTGCTGCGCCTGCATTTCGCTGATCGACACCGCCGGCACCCAGCGCAGGAACGCCAGAAAGAGCAGCGCAAAGAGTCCGATGCTTCCCGTGAGCAGGCTGATGTCCACCCAGCTGGGATGGAACGTCTGCCAGTTGGCCGGCACAAAGTCGCGCGAGAGCGAGGCAACGATGATCGTGAACCGCTCGCACCACATGCCGGCCCAGATGAGCGTGGCGGCGATGAACAGCGTGAGCGGGCTGCGCCGCAGGCGGCGCCACCACAAGAGCTGCGGCACCAGCAGATTGCAGCCCATCATCGCCGCAACGACCCACCGGTAGGGCCCCACCGCGCGGTTGGTGATCAACGCGTAGCGTTCGAACGGATCGCCGCCGTACCACGCCAGGAATGTCTCGCAGAGATAGCTGTACGCCACCATGAGCCCGGTGGTCAGCAACAGCCGGGCGCAGAGATCGAGGTGCCGCTCGGTGATGATGTCTTCCCAGCCAAAGAACCGGCGCACGGGAATCAGGAGCATCAGCACCATTGCAAAGCCCGAGTAGATCGCGCCGGCCACGAAGAACGGCGGAAAGATGGTCGAATGCCATCCCGGCAACTGCGTGATGGAAAAGTCGAGCGAGACGATGCTGTGCACCGAAATGACGAGCGGTGTCGCGAGGCCGGCGAGCAGCGCGTACATGATGCGATGCTGGCGCCACGCATCGCCGGAGCCGCGCCAGCCAAGGGCAAAGATGCCGTAGATCTGGCGCCGGAGACGCGTGGGGGCGGCGTCGCGCGCGGTCGCGAGGTCCGGCACCAGGCCGGTGTACCAGAACAGCAGCGAGACGGTGAAATACGTCGTGATGGCGGCGACATCCCAGGGCAGTGAACTGAGAAAATTGGGCCAGACGCCGGTTGTAGCGGGATAGGGAATCAGCCAGTACGCCAGCCACGGCCGGCCCAGATGGAGAATGGGAAAGACTCCGGCGTTGACCAGGGCGAAGAGCGTCATCGCCTCAGCCAACCGGTTGATTGAGTTGCGCCACTCCTGGTTGAGCAGCAGCAGAAATGCGGAAATGAAGGTGCCGGCATGCCCGATACCGATCCACCAGACAAAGTTCGTGATGCCGAACGCCCACGCGACCGGAATGTTGTTGCCCCAGGCACCAATGCCCTGCACGAGTGTCACGCCCATCGCCACGACAAAAAGCCCGGTCAGGAGCAGCGGCACGATGAAGAGGAAACGCCACGCCCGCCGCGCGGTCCAGAGCGGCGTGATGATGCGCAGTGCGAGATCGGCGCCGCGCGCGCCCGGCAGGATCAGCGGCGGCTCGGCGAGCTGCGCTCGCGCTTGCGCGCGTTCACTTGCGCGCTGGGACAGGACATCGGCCAGCGCGGTCACGCAGGGTCCTTGCGGCGCGTGAGATAGTGCACGCGCGGCCGGGTGCCGAGACTGTCGAGCGCGCGAAAGGCCCGCGGATCGGCCGCGCTTGCTGCTACCGCGTCGTCCGGATTGGTGAGCGAGCCGAAAATGATCGCACCGGTGGGACAGCTCTGCTGGCACGCGGTTACGACCGGACCCGTTCGCGGCGCGCCGGCAAGCGCCGAGCGTTCCTGAGCGGTGCGGAGCCGCTGCACACAGAACGTACACTTCTCCATCACGCCGCGCGCCCGCACGGTCACATCGGGATTGTTGAGCAACTCATCCACCGGCGTCATCTCTTCGTGGTAGTTCACCCAGTTGAACCGCCGGACCTTGTACGGACAGTTGTTGGAGCAGAACCGCGTTCCCACGCACCGGTTGTACACCATCTCGTTGAGACCGTCGTCGCTGTGCACCGTCGCATTGACCGGGCAGACATACTCGCACGGCGCGTCCTCGCAGTGCTGGCACAGCATGGGTTGCGAGATGGCGTTGCCATTGTCGCCGGTGTAGCGGGCGATCCGCATCCAGTGCATCTCGCGGCTGTGCAGCACGCCGGTCTTGCCCACCACCGGAATGTTGTTCTCGGCCTGGCACGCCACCACACACGCACTGCAGCCGGTGCAGAGGTCGAGGTCGATGGTCATGGCCCACTGATCGGCGCCAAAGCCGTCGTGCCCCGGCGGCGTGCCGTGATAGAGTGGCGCCGGGAGCGCCTTGGCCGGAGCGCCGGCGATGAGCTCGGACGCGCGCCCCGCGATCGACCAATGTTGCTGCGTCACGGCCAGCGTGTGCTGCTGACCGGTGACAACGCACTGCACGCTTTCGGTCGTGAACGGCGAGGCTGCCCGTCGGAGCGGTGCCGTGCTGGCGCCGATCAGCCGCGCGCGAGTCCCCGGACCCCGACGCCCATATCCCAACGACAGCGAGCCGCTGTCTTCCGCATGTCCCGGAACAATGAGCGCCGGCGCGGTGATCGTGGCCCTATCGACTCGCAACTCGAGCACATCACCGTTCGAGACGCCGAGACGCGCAGCGGTGCCCGATCCCAGCAAGAGCGCGTTGTCCCAGGTGAGCTTGGTGGTGGGATCAGGCAGTTCCTGGAGCCACGCATTCCCGGAAAAACGCCCATCATGCACGCCGCCAGCAGGGAACGCCACCTCGATGGTGTGTGACCGCGGCAGCGCGGGCGGAGCCAGCACCGGTAGCGCGCTCCAGCGAATGGTGGTGGCGTGCGACGGTGCCTCGGTGGAATCGACAATGCCGCGCCGGAGTGCGTCCGCCGTGGCCGCCGCCGGACAGCAGGCCTTGAGCAACGCGAGCCCCGACCGCGCGTCGCCACTCAACGCCGCCAACAGCTCGTCGACGGTATGGCCGCTCCACATGGGCGCAATCAGCGGCTGTACCGGCGAGATCACGCCGTTGTACGCGCGTTCAGCACCCCAGGACTCCAGATAGTGCGCGTGTGGCAGGAATGTCTGCGTCACCGCCGCGGTCTCGTCGTGATAGTCGCCCAGGTAGAGTGATTGGGTGGCGCGCTGACAAGGGGCGGCGAACGGCAGGTCGAACGGTGCCGTGTACACCGGATTGCTGGCCGTGATGATGAGTGCCGAGGTTCCGCCGTCACCGAGCCGCTCCGCCAGCACATCAGCGCGGTGTGATCGGTCACCGGCGTCGAGGAGCGGCGATGGCACATAACGCACCGTGTGGCCGGCGTTGTCGAGCAGGGCGTTGAGCAGCGTGACGGCCAGATGCACATCCTGCGGCGCCTGATCGCCAGCAACCACCACGCTCGCGCGGCGATGCGCAAGAAGATCCGCGGCGGCGGCATCGACCCACGCCGCCGCCATCGATGTCAGCGTCACCGGGGCCACCCGGACCGCAGCCACACCCTGCTGCCGCGCGACGCGATCGAGCAGCGCGAGCGCCACGCTGCTGAGCACCGACGGCGCGGCGGCCAGCCGATTGCTCGCGAGCGATCCCGTCGGTGACGGCGATGTCTCGGCCACGTGCAGCTGCACGCGGCCGATGGAACGTTGCCGCGCACCAAAGTCGCGCGCGTGACGGAGATGCCAGGGTCCGCTGGCCAGCGGATCGGCACCGATGGCAACGATCGTGGCGGCGTTGCTCAGATCGACCAGGGGAAGCAACGGCTGGCCGAACGCCATGCGCGTCGCGTCGAGGACCGTGGCGGACTCAATCGTGTGATGGAAGTGAACGGTGGCGTCGGGCAGCGCGGTGCGCAGGCGCGCCAGAAGGAATGCTGTTACCGGCGACGCGGTCGGATCGAGCACCAGGCAGACGCCAGCGCCACGCTGACCGGCGAGCTGCCGCAGCGCCGGCAGCGAAAAGCTGCGCAGCGCGGCCGACCAATTGAGCGTCCGGCCGTTTGTCGTCGCGGCGCGCGCACGCGCCGGATCGTAGAGCCCAAGCAGCGACGCCTGATGCAGCGCGCCAGCGGCTCCGTGACTTGCGGGGTGCAGCGGATTGCCTTCGATCTTGATGGGACGCCCGCCAACGCTCCGCACCACCAGGCCCGTGGCATATCCGTCGAGCGCCATGGCGGTGGCAAAATGCAGATCGGTACCTGCGCCGGCATCAGGAGGATGTACGTAGGGGTACACCGGTTCGTCGGGCTCGCGCACACATCCGGTGACTCCGGCGAGCGCCATGCTGGCGCCCAGCAGGGCCAGAAAGTCACGCCGGGAGAGGTCGGCGGCGATCTGCCGGACGGCGTCGCTGTTCAGCGGTGGCATGTGGTGCAGTTGGTAAACTGGTGGATGCGGTATTCCGCGATGAGCCCGGTGCGGGCGGTCGGGAGCGACGATGCTTGCGATGCGACGACTGTCACTGCCGCGGGCTGTGATGGCAGGTGCGGCCACGGATCGCGGTGGCAATCGACGCACCATTGCATGGTCAGCGGCACGACCTGACGGACGACGGTCATGTGCGCCACATCGCCATGGCATGTGGCGCACGCGACCCCGTTGGAGACATGCATCGCGTGATTGAAATAGACGAACGCCGGCAATTGCGTCACCCGGCGCCAGGGAATGGGTGTGCCCGTGGCGAGGCTGGTGCGCACCGGCGTCAGCACGGCGGTCGAGCGCCAGAGCGGTGTGTGGCACGTCACGCATCGGTCGGTGGGCGGCATGCCGGCGTTGGCACTCCATTCCACTTCGCTGTGGCAGAAGCGGCAATCGATGGCGAAGGTACCGGCGTGCAGCGCGTGGCTGAACGGTATGGGCTGTTGCACCACGATGTGCTCGCCGCGCGCCCACGACGTCCGCACCCATGCCATTGCCGCAACGGGCACCAGCAGCAGCGCGAGGCCGCCGCCGATGAGCACGCCCCGGCCCCACTTGGTGGCGCGCGGCGGAAAGAGCGCCGCCATCAGTGCAGCCCCTCGAGATACGCCGTCATGGCGCGTAGTTCCATGCCGCTGAACTGCGGCAGCGCCGGCATCCCGGTACCCGGCTTGAGTGACGGCGCGTTGGTGATCCATGCTTCCATCGCGGCGGCATTGTTGGGGAGTGTGCCGGCGGCGAGCGTCAGGCGCGAGCCCACATGCGTGAGGTCCGGCCCGACCATGCCGCGAGCCGGAGTGCCGCGAATGGTGTGACAGACGGCGCAGCGGCCTGCTGTGACCAGCGCCGCGCCCGCACGCTGCAGGCTGTCGGCTGGAGGCGCGGCGTTCTGCTGTTGAGACGCCAGCCAGCGCAGATAGGTGTCCGGTGCATCCGCCACCACCGTGAACGCCATGTTGGCATGCTGCAGTCCGCAGTACTCGGCGCACTGGCCGCGATAGACGCCGGGTTTGTCGGCGATCAGGCGAATGCGATTGGTGTCGCCGGGGATGAGATCGATCTTGCCATGGAGCGTCGGCATCCAGAAGGAGTGGATGACATCGGCGCTGAGCAAACGCACTTCGATCACCTGTCCCACCGGCACATGCAGTTCATTGGCGAACGCGGCGCCCGAATCGGCCGTGTGAATCTCCCACCACCACTGATGGCCGATCACCGTGAAGACCTGAGCACTCACGCGTGTTTCGACCGGATACTGCCGCTCCGACAGCACGCTCACCAGGAAGAGCGCCAGCAGGATGACCGCGGGAATGATGGCGCCGCCGACGATCGGAATCCGCGCGCTCCGCGGTGTAAGGTCCACGGCAGCATCCGTCGTCGGCCGGCGCATCACGGCTGCCCACATCAGGACAACGACCACGCCGAATACCACAGCGGATGCGACGATGAGCACCCAGGTCAAGTGCGACAACGACCGCGCCACCGGGCCCGCCGCCGCGACGACCGACATCGGGGCGTGGCACGCGGTGGCGACCAGGACGACAAGGCACAGGCGGCGGAGGCGCGACATGGTCGTGTCAGTGCAGCGAATAGAGGAAGGCGACCATGTCGCGGGCAGCGGAATCGCTGACGCCAAGATTGGGCATCGCGGTGCGTGGCTCGTACGCTTGTGGATTCCGAATCCAGCCGGCCAGGTTCCCCGGAGAATTGGGGATCTCCCCGGCGATGAGCGTGCGATGGACGATACCGGTGAGCGGTGGCCCAATCTGTCCGACGGCACCGGGCACCCCGCGGATCGCATGGCAGGTTCCGCAACTGAATTGCTGCACCGCCGCCCGGCCCGCGGCAATACTGCCACCGGGGACAAGCGGCGAGCGGTCGGATGGCGCGCACGCAACGGCCATGAGCACCAGGCCGACGGTTCCTCCACGCAGGACCGTCATTGTTGCAACTCGAGTGTCGCGGCCAGCGTGACAGGCGTCCGGGCGAACCAGGCAAAGAACAGCGCGCAGGCGGCCAGGGTGTAGATCGCGCCACCGGGGATCCACATGATCAATCCGGCGAGCTGTTGATCGGCCAGCGGCGTGAGGCCGAGGGTCGCTGCCGCCGTGCTGCCGGCGTGATACCACGGGGCACGCGCGGTCACCAGCAGTGCGCCCAGCGCGCCACTCTGCATCGCCGTTGCAAACATGAGAAGCATGCCCATCGCATAGCCGTCGCGGCGGCGGCCCTGCGGCCGCATCGCACTGTACCAGACGAGCAACGCCGTGATCAGCAGTGACGCGTGCTCCGCCGCGTGGACCGCGGGGCGCCGCAGCGCCAGTTGGTAGAGCGCGGGCGAGTGCCAGGCCCAGAGCGCCGCGGTGTTGGCGAGCAACGCCACGATCGGTGCCGTGAACGTCCGACCGACGCGCTGCACAGCATGCACTCCACGCTGCCAGCGGGCGATCCTGCCGAGCCACGCAAACGCGATCAGCGGATTGCCGGCGATCAGCAACGGCGGTACCGCGGCGATCAGCAGCAGATGCTGTGTCATGTGCGCCGCAAAGATGCCGTCCGCCATGAGATCGAGTGGCGACGCCAATGCCAGCGCGAGCACCGCTACTCCGGTGCCATACGAGACCGCACGCCAGCCTGATATCCCGCGGCCGCGACCGGCGCGACGCCAGAGGCGCGACAGTCCCCAGATATAGGGCGCTGCGGTCAGGACGAGTACGAGCCAGACGCTCGCTTCCGTCGCGCGCCATGCGGCGATCCAGTGCGACCAGGTCCACCACGCGGCAATCATCGGACGGCCGTACACGCATGGATGAAAACGGGCGGCAGCGCAAAGAGCACGATGCCCGCGAGGAAGAGACTGCTGGCGCCCACGCCCAGTACGCCCATGAAATACATTCGGCCCATGGTGGTCTCGGTGCGTCGCACATTGTCGATGGCGATCCAGAGTCCGGTCGCGGCGGCCACCAGCATCAGCCCCGACACGATCAGCACCCACGCCACACTGCTGGCGGGTCCCACGCTGCGGCCATTTGGCCAGATCCCCCAGCATCCGCGCCCTGCGCCGATGTAGCCCACGAGCTCTGCCACGCTCCACGCGGCCGGTGCCAGTGCAACGCCCATCCACAGCCTGGCTTCGGATGGCGCGTGAGCGCCGAATGCGCGTGCGGTTGCGGGAATCATGAGAACCGCGGCGCCAGGTAGAAGGTGGTCAACACCGCCAGCCAGATGACGCCCACAAAGTGCCAGTACAGGGTGGCGACCGACACGCCCACTCTATGCTCCGCACTGAAATGCCCGCGGAGCACTCGCAGGAGCGTATAGCCGAGGACGAGCATGCCGACCAGCACATGCGCGCAGTGCAGCGATGTGGTCACATAGAAGATCGAGGCGTAGGCGGATTGCGCCGGGACGAACTCGCGAAGCTTGTCGCGGTATTCGCTGGCAAAGAGCAGCAGAAACAGCGCGGCAAGGAGCAACGTGCCGCACAGTCCGGTTGCCAGGCGGCGCGCGTTGTTGCGCCTGATGCCGCGCTCCCCCCAGATCAGCACGGCGCTGCTCAGCAGCAGAGAGGCGGTCATCAGCGCAGGCTTGAGCAGTCCGGGGCGTGCGATACCAGCCGGCGGCCACCGCGAACTCTGCAGGTCGAGGTAGAAGTTGGCGGCAATGAGATAGGCAAAGAGCGAAGCCTCGGTGGCGCATACGCACACCATGGCCCACCACGCGAACGACTTCTCCGGTGCGCTGTCCGCGGCGGTCACGGGAAACGTCGGCGCACTTGCGGTCATGCTTCGGTTTCCAGCAACTGGCGCTGATATGGCCAGAGCCAGCGTCCCACCGACAGCACCACGATCGCCAGGCAGACCGCCATGACCCAGCGGTTCCGGACCAGCGCGCCAAAGCATGCGGCAAAGAGGACGAGCGAGAGAATCAGCGTCCACGCGTTCTGGCGCGGCAGCTGGACGGCGGTTTCCCATGTCGCATCGAGCGGTGTGGTGCGCGGGGTCTGTCGTCCATCATCGAGCGCCGGACCGACGGTCACACCGCCGTCCCACAGCGGATCGCGGCTCTGCACCAGCGGTATGCGGGCAAAGTTGTAGGGCTCGGGCGGGGAGGCGGTCGCCCATTCCAGTGTATTGGCGTGCCACGGATCGTCGCCGGCCAGCGCGCCGTGCCGGCGGCTACGCACCATGTTCCACAGTGTGATGAGCGTGCCGGCCATGAACACCAGCACACCGACGGTCGACAACAGATTGACGGTGTCGAGTCCGAGACCGGGGAGATAGGTGTACACGCGGCGCGGCATTCCCAGCAGCCCCGCGATGTGCATCGGGAAAAAGCCGAGATTGAAACCGGCGAACATCACCCAGAACGACCATTTCCCCAGCCGCTCGCTGAGCATGCGCCCGGTCATCTTGGGAAACCAGTAGTACGCCGCCGCGAACACCGCGAACATTGATCCGCCGGCCAGCACATAGTGAATGTGCGCCACGACAAAGTACGTGTCGTGCGCCTGCCAGTCGAACGGCACGACCGCTGTCATCACGCCGCTCAGACCGCCGAGGACAAACTGCACGATGAATGCGAGGGCAAAGAGCATCGGCGTGGCAAGCTGCACGCGCCCGTACCACATGGTCGCCAGCCATGCGAAGATCTGCACCCCGCTCGGAATCGACACCACCATGCTGCCGGCGCTGAAGAAATCGACCGACACCTGCGGAATCCCGGTGGCGAACATGTGATGGACCCACACGCCGAATCCCGCGAGTCCCGTGGCCATGGTGGCGAGTGCGACGAGATGCGGCGCCACCATCGGGCGGCGGCAGAAGGTCGGAATGACCATCGACAGCATGCCGGTGGCCGGCAGGAAGACGATATAGACCCACGGATGGCCGAAAACCCAGAAGAGGTGCTGCCACAGGAGCGGGCTGCCACCGCCCCCCGGAGCAAAGAAGACAAAATGCCAGCGACGCTCCAGCTCGAGCAGGAGCAGTCCCGCGGTCAGAGCCGGCATGGCAAAGAGCACGGCGAGTGAGGTGGTGAGCGAACTCCACAGCACCAGCGGCATGCGATCCACCGACATGCCGGGTGCCCGCATGCGGAGGATGGTGACGATGAGGTTGATCGAGCCGACCGTTGTGGCGACCGAGAGCAGCAACAGACCGATCGCGTAGAAGTCGATATTCAGTCCACCGCTATAGGCGACACTCGACAACGGCGTATAGTTGAACCAGCCGGCATCGGGCGCCTGGCCAATGGCGAACGACGCATACATGAAGACGCCGGCGAGGAGAAACGCGATGTAGCTGAAGCTGTTGACGCGGGGAAACGCGAGTTCGCGCGCGCCAACGAGCAGCGGTGTGATATAGAAGGAAAAGCCCGACAGCACCGGCTGGATGAACAGGAACATCATCGTGGTGCCGTGCATCGTGAACAGCTGATTGTACATCTCCGGCGTGAGCAGCCGGTTTTCCGGGCGGGCAAGCTGCAGGCGCATGACACCCGCTTCCACGCCGCCGAGCGCGAGAAAGACGCAGGCGGTCACGATGTAGCGGATACCCAGGGCCTTGTGATCCACGGTGCAGAGCCACGCCAGCCAGTTGGCGGGCGTTTCCCACTGATCGCGCAGCCGCCGGGTTCCCGCCGGCTCGCGCGCCAATGTTGCGAGCCGTGCGATCTTCTGGTCCGGCCACTCGTCGAGGGACTGCACATGAGCCGGCGGCATCAACTGGGAGGACGTGCCAGCCGCGCGGGGTGGCACAGCCGGTCAGGGGGCGAGCACCTGCAATGCGACATCGACCTTGCCGAGCGGCGCGCTCACCTGCACGCCCGCCACACTGCCTTGTACTCCGGCGATCATCTCGCGGGCAATCGCCACACCTTCGGCGAGTGCCGCTTCCTTGCCCTTCTCGCTCGCGCGCCGCATCCGGTGAACCACCGAATCCGGCACGCGCACCCCGGGAACTTCGTTCGCCAGAAACTCCGCGTTCCGAAGCGAAATCAGAGGCCAGATGCCGGCGATGACCGGCACGCCAAGCGCCCGGGCCTGTGGCAGGAATGTTTCCAGTTGCCCCACGTCGAAGACCGGCTGCGTCATCGCAAAGCACGCGCCCGCTTCCGCCTTCCACGCAAAGCGGCGCAGCTCATGCTCCATGTCGGGCGCTGCGGGATTGACACCAACGCCATGCACAAAGCGCGTCGGTGCGCCGATCGGATTGCCGCCGGGATCAAGGCCGCGGTTGAGACGCGCAATCAGATTGGTGAGGCCGATCGCGTCAATATCGAAAACGGCGGTAGCATCCGGATACGGCCCCATCTTGGGCGGATCGCCGGTGACGACGAGGAGATTGCGGAGTCCCGCGGCCGCGGCGCCGAGCAGATCGGAGAGCATGCCGAGGAGGTTGCGGTCGCGACACGCGTAGTGAATGACCGTTTCGAGACCCGCATCGCGCTCGATCAGCAATCCCGAGAGCAATGCGCCTTGCCGGCTCTGGGCGCGCGGACCGTCGGGAATGTTGACCGCAACGACGCCCGCGGCCTTGAGTGCTCTGGCCTGCGCCAGCATCGGCGCCGGATCGACGCCGCGCGGCGGCACGATTTCCACGGTCGTCACAAAGGTGCCCGCGGCCAGGCGAGCGCCAAAGCTCGAGCGCTCCGCGAGTGGGACCGGGGCGACACCTTCTTCCACCGTCGTTTCTGCGTGGGCCACCACGGCACGGCGCGGCGCGACGCTTTTGACAAAGCCGCGGATCGCCTTGATGTGCTCCGGCGTCGTGCCGCAACAGCCGCCGACAAAGCGCGCCCCGGCCTCGACCATGCGCCGCGCGTATTCGGCCATGTATTCGGGACTCGCCATGTAGATCTTGCGATCGGCCACTTCGCGCGGCAATCCGGCGTTGGGCTCGGCCGCGAGGGGACTCCGCACCACGCGGGCCAGTCGCTCGATGGTGTCGAGCACGAGCTGCGGTCCGATGGAGCAATTGACGCCGACCACATCGGCGCCCGCGGCCTCGAGGGCCGGCCCGAACACTTCTGGCGTCGTGCCGTAGGCGGTGGATCCGTCGAGACCCACAGTCATCAGCGCCATGACTGCGCTGTCGGTGCGGTCGCGAATGGCCCGCAGCGCCGCTTCGATCTCGGCCACATCGGAGAAGGTCTCCAGACAGAAGCCGTCGACACCACCTTCGAGCAAGCCGTCCACCTGCCGGCCAAACGCAATCTGCGCCTCGTCGAGGCCCAGTTCGCCAAACGGCTCGGTGCGCACGCCCAGCGGACCGATCGCTCCAAGCACGGCGGCGCGCGTGCCCGCTGCCTGGCGCGCGAGCCTGGCGGCCGCGGCGTTCAACATCTCCGTGTCGGCCGCGAGTCCGTACTGGGCGAGCTTGAGCGGATTGGCGCCGAAGGTGTTGGTCTCGATCAACTCCGCGCCCGCGGCGACATAACCGCGATGCACCTCGGCCACCAGCGCCGGCTGACGAAGCACGAGCTCGTCAAAGCAGACGTTGAGGAAGATCCCCTTCTGATAGAGCATCGTGCCCATGGCGCCATCGGCCACATGCACGCGTCCATCGGCAATCAATTCGCGCAGCGTGGGCATCGTCAGTCTCGCACGTAACCAAGAATGGAAGAGAGCCACCGCTCCGCGGTGCGAAGGTCCCAGCCTTTGCGCTCGGCGTAGTCGGCGACCTGATCGCGTCCGATGCGCCCGATGCCAAAGTAGCGGCTCTCGGGTCGCCAGAAATACCAGCCGCTGACCGACGCGCCGGGCCACATCGCAAAGCTCTCGGTGAGCGTGATGCCCGTGGTACGGTCGAGGTCGAGCAGATCGCGCAGCGTGGCCTTTTCCGTGTGATCGGGGCAGGCCGGATACCCCGGCGCGGGGCGAATGCCTTGATAGCGCTCGCGCACGAGGTCGTCGTTGGTCAGCGCTTCGTCGGGCGCATAGCCCCAATACTCGCGGCGCACCGCTTGATGGAGGCGCTCGGCGAAGGCCTCGGCCAGGCGGTCGGCGAGGGCGGAGAGTACGATTGCGCGATAGTCGTCGTGCGATGCCTTTGCCGCGGCAACCAGCTCCGGCAGGCCGTGCCCCGCGGTGACCGCAAACGCGCCGACGTAGTCCGTCACGTTGGCGGTCGCAGGCGCAACGAGGTCTGCCAGAGACAGCGACGGGCGCCGATCAGCGCGAATCGCCTGCTGCCGCAGCATGTGCAGTGTCGCCATCGGGTTGTCGTGGTCATCGCGGAGCTGGATGTCGTCGCCGTGACGCACCGCCGGCCAGAAACCGACGGCTGCGCGCGCAGTGAGTGCGCCGCTCCGCTCCACTTCGTCGAGCAGGCTCTGCGCGTCGCGGAAGAGATCGCGGGCGGCGGCGCCCTGCGCGGGGTCGTCGAGAATCGCCGGATAGGCGCCCTTGAGTTCCCACGCCTGGAAGAATGGCGTCCAGTCGATATACTGCCGGAGATCGGCGATCGGCCACGCGTCGAACGCGCGAACGCCGGTGAATGTCGGGCGCGGTGGCGCGATGGAAAGATCAATCGGCAGCGCGCGTGCGCGAGCTGCCGCGATCTCGAGGACCGGTCCTTCGTGCTCTCCCAGGCGCTCGGCGCGCACACGGGCGTAATCAGCGCGCACTTCGGCCGCAAAGGCCGGTCGCCGTGCGGGATCGCGCAGCATGCCCGCCACCGGCACTGCGCGCGATGCGTCGAGCACGTGCACCACCGGCCCCGAGTATCCCGGTGCGATGCGCACCGCCGTGTGCGCCTTGGACGTGGTGGCACCGCCAATCAGGAGCGGAATCGTGCTGCCGATGCGTTCGAACTCCGACGCAACGAACGCCATCTCGTCGAGCGATGGTGTGATCAAGCCGGAAAGCCCCACCAGGTCGACGCCTTCGCGCTGCGCGGTGTCGAGAATCGTGGCGGCAGGAACCATCACCCCCAGATCGATCACATCCCATTCGTTGCACTGCAGTACCACACCGACAATGTTCTTGCCAATGTCGTGCACGTCGCCCTTGACGGTGGCGAGCAGAATGCGCCCACGGCTCCGGGCCGGTTTGCCAACCCGTTCGGCTTCGAGAAACGGGACGAGGTACGCCACGGCGCGCTTCATCACGCGCGCACTCTTGACCACCTGGGGCAAGAACATCCGGCCGCTGGCAAAGAGATCGCCGACCGTATTCATCCCCGCCATCAGCGGGCCTTCGATCACATCGAGCGGGCGATCCGTGGCCTGGCGCGCCTCTTCGACATCAAGCTCGACAAAATCCGCGATGCCGTGGACCAGCGCGTGCGCGAGACGGTCGTTGGTCGGCGCATCTCGCCACGCGAGATCGGCGCCGGCCTGCGCCATCCCCTTGGCTTGATCGGCAATCTCCAGCAGGCGCTCGGTCGCATCGGGGCGGCGGTTCCAGAGCACGTCGGCGACGCGCTCGCGGAGATCGTCCGGCAAGTCGCTCGCGACCGGAAGCTGGCCCGCGTTGACGATGCCCATGTCGAGACCGGCGGCGATGGCGCGCTCGAGAAAGACCGCGTGAATCGCTTCGCGCACCGCATCGTTGCCGCGGAAGGAGAACGACACGTTGCTGATGCCGCCGCTGGTCTTTGCTCCCGGACAACAGGCCTTCACGGCACGCACCGCCTCGACAAAGGCGAGGCCGTAGTTGGCGTGAGCCTCGATCCCGGTGCCGACCGCAAAACAATTGGCGTCGAGGATCACGTCCTCCGGCGCAAAGCCCACCACGTCCACGAGCAGGCGGTACGCGCGCTCCAGGATGGCGACCTTTCGCTCCGCGCTGTCGGCCTGGCCCGACTCATCGAACGCCATCACCACGGCCGCGGCACCATAGCGTCGCACCAGACGCGCCTGCTCCAGGAATGTTGCTTCACCCTCCTTGAGAGACAGCGAATTGACGACCCCCTTGCCCTGCAGGCACTTGAGGCCCGCCTCGAGCACGCTCCATCGCGACGAGTCGACCATCACCGGTACCCGCGCGATCGCCGGCTCCGATGCGATGAGCCGCAAGAAAGTCGTCATCGCCGCTTCGCCGTCGAGGAGGCCTTCGTCGAAGTTCACGTCGATCACCTGCGCGCCCGCGTCGACCTGCTGGCGGGCAATCTCGACGGCCTTGTCGTACGCGCCGTCCTTGACGAGTGTGGCAAAGCGGCGCGAGCCGGTCACGTTGGTGCGCTCGCCGACGTTGACGAAGTTGGTGTCGGGGCCAATCACGAACGGCTCGAGCCCGGCCAGGCGCGTGCGACTCGGCGGCTCCGGAATGCGCCGCGGCGCCACATCCTGTACTGCGGCGGCGATCGCGGCAATGTGCTCCGGCGTCGTACCGCAACAGCCGCCGACGATGTTGAGGAGACCGTCGCGCGCCCACGCGCCAAGCGCCGCGGCCATCGTTGCCGCGTCGAGATCGTAGCCGCCGAGATCGTTGGGCAATCCCGCGTTGGGATGCGCGCTGATGAACGCCGTGCTGACGCGTCCCAGGTCCTGCACGTACTGACGCAGCAGGTCGGGGCCGAGCGCGCAGTTGAGCCCCACCGACAGCGGTCGCGCGTGCGCCACGGAGATCGCGAACGCCTCGGCCGTCTGTCCCGACAGCGTGCGCCCGCTGCGGTCGGTGATCGTGCCGGAGATCATGATCGGCACGCGATAGCCGACGTTGTCAAAGACGGTCTCGATCCCGAACAGCGCGGCCTTGGCGTTGAGCGTGTCGAAGATCGTCTCGACCATGAGGACGTCGGCGCCACCGGTGAGCAGTGCTCGCGCGGCTTCCGCATACGCCACCGCGAGCTCATCGAAGGTGATGTTGCGAAAGCCCGGATCTTCCACGGAGGGCGACAGCGACGCGGTGCGCGACGTGGGACCGAGGACCCCCGCGACATAGCGCGGCCGCTCGGCGGTCTCGGCCGCGTCCGCCGCGGCGCGCGCGACACGTGCCGCCGCCGCGTTGATCGCACCAACCGCGGCTTCGGTGCCGTACTCGCGCTGCGAGATGGCGGTTGCGTTGAAGGAATTGGTCTCGATGATGTCGGCGCCGGCGGCGAGATAGGCGGTATGGATGGCGCCCACGACGGCCGGCCGGGTGAGGCAGAGGAGATCGTGATTGCCCTTGAGGTCGCGCGCCGTGGCGGCAAAGTGCTCGCCGCGATAGTCCGCCTCGTTGAGCGCCTCGCGTTGCAGCATCGTGCCCATTGCTCCGTCGAGCACGAGCACACGTCGGGCCAGCAGGTCCGGCAGACGGGCCAGCCGCGCGGCGCGACGAGCATTCGGATCCTTCAACCCTGCTCCTTACCAAACGGCACGCCCGGGAGCATCTGCGACGCCCCCGGGCGGCGTCTTAGCGGATTGTTTAACGTGGCCGCAAGTCGCGTGAACTCGCCACGATGATGCCCGCTGTTGTCCGGCTAGAAGAACGCCTGCAGAATCAGCCGTTCCGCAAAATATAGCACGATGTACGCCACGAAGGGCGAGATGTCGAACATCCCGAGCGGCGGAATCACGCGTCGCAGCGGGTCAACCAGCCAGTCGGTCAGCGCGTGCACGAGCCGCATGAAGCGCGAGTACGGACCGATGCCCAGCCACGACGCGACCACGCGGACAAAGAGTGCGGCCATGAGCACGGAGAACACGTCGTGGAGAACGACGGCGCCGAGCATGCGGCCACCGCCCTGCGCCCGGTAGACCAGTTCGCCGACGATGTCGAGAAGCCACCCGACCGCCGCGATGAACGCGAGACCGCCGACGACCGCGCCGCCCAGCAGCCAGAGCGGTGCGTCCTGCGGATTGGCACCGCCGCGCACCAGGCGCCGCTCGACCGGACGCAGCAGCGGATCGCTGAGCCGGCGCAGCGCACGTACCGTCGGATTGAAAGGCTCGACCTTGCCCGAGCGCACGGCCCAGTGCATCAACCACACCAGGAGTGAAAACAGAAACGCGGCCGCCGCGATGACCCGTGCGGCGGACGCGATCGTATTCAGCACCACGGCAAACCCCACCCGCTATTCCATCCCGAATTCACGGCCGAACGCGACCTCGAACGTGAACGTCTTGCTGCGCGAACGCGTCTCCATCAAGTCGGAGATGCGCTTGAGGCGATCCGGGATCTCGAGAAGTCTTTCCTGCGCGCGGCGTCCCCACTCATCCAGGCCGCCCAGCGCCTCGATCTTCCAGTGCGCCAGCTGATCCTGCACAATCTTGAGATAGTCGCGCGGACCGTAGATGCCGGAGCGGCGAATCACGTCGGCAAAGTCCTTGAAGCCGGGAATCGTCACACCGGGCATGTCGATCGCCGGCATGATGGTCACGGCGCTCCGCAGCGCTTCGCTCGGATCGCGCTTGAGAATTTCGGTGAATACCTTGCGATAGAACGAGAAGTGCCGCGCCTCTTCCATCGCGATGCGCGCGAGGATGCCGCCAAGCAGCGGTTCGTATTCATCAATCACGCTGCCGGTGTTGGCGTGCGACATCTGCGTCGCGCGCTCCTGCAGCGTGGTATAGACAAACACGCGGTACGGATCCTTGTCCCACTCGGG
>DATAVM010000146.1:0-21196 GCA_036267775.1 Gemmatimonadales bacterium | reverse complement strand
CGAGAAGGTGCTCGAAGCTCCGTTGATGCGCATGACTCGCCTCCGACGCACGAATGGCATTGGGAACGTGCCCTTCAAACTGCATATGGAGACGCGCCGTCTCGTCCGCAACGGCAAAGTACGCATCGCGCGGCACGAGCGATTGCGTCTTGATGAAGTCGACGCCGCGTTGATGCAGCATGTCGACGGCAATGCGCGCGTCGTCCGCGGTAGCGACCTTGATGATCGTCTGGTAGCGCGACGTGGGACCGTCGAGCATCGGCCCGGCGACCACCATGCGCGGGCCGATCAGCTGATGCGCGGCGATGCTGTCGCGCGCCGCAAGAATCGCGTCGAGGTTGCTCCCCATGTCGCGCACACCGGTCACGCCCTCGGTGATAAAGAGCGACAGCATCAGCTCGCTGGTGCTGTGAAAGCGCGCCGTGTCGTTGGTGAAGAACGCGTGGACGTGCATGTCCCAGAGGCCCGGCATGATGAACATGCCCGTGCCGTCGAGCGCCGCGCCGGAAGCGGCGCGCGCTGAACGCGATGGTGTCACGCTGGCAATGCGCTTGCTATCGACCGTCACGGTCATGTCGGGAATCAGTCTTCCCTTCACCACGTCGACGACGGTGATATGCGAAATGGTGAGCGACTGCGCGGCAAGCGGCACCGCAAGCATGGCGGTGACCCATGCCAGAACCAGCGCGCGGACCAGGCGAAGCGACATCGACCCTCCCATTGGCAACGGGCCCGAATCTACCGCATACCGACGCCGCAAGGCCTGTCCTCGCATACATTCCAGCCATGGTCCCTTACCCCAGCAGGTCTACCGTCCGGTGTGCCGGGCTGCTTGCGCTCGCCGCCTGCGGCGGAAAGAGCGCGCTCAGCACACCCACCGACACCACGCCAGCAGCGATTCACGTCCTTGCCGGTGATGGACAAACCGCCGCCGCTGGTTCAGCACTGCCGATCCATCCGTCGGTGATGGTGGTCAATGCGGAAGGACATGGCGTCGCTGGAGTGACCGTGACGTTCGCGGTGGATTCTGGTGGCGGCGGCATTGCCGGCGGGTCAACGACCACCGGCAGCGACGGAAGTGTCACCGCGGGCGCGTGGACACTCGGGACAGCCAATGTGGTCAACGCGCTCAGCGTCACCGTCGCCAACATCGCCATCCTGCGCCTTCACGCGACCGTGCTCTCGGCGATCGCCGAGACATTGATCAGCAACAAGCCAATCGGCCCGGGCGGCGGAACGCTGACATTCCAGCATCCCGGTGACCCGCTGGATGGTCTCTCGATCACCGTGCCACCGGCAAGCTACGCCACGTCCGGCACGTGGAATGTGGTGACCGATCCGAACATTCGTCCCGTGCTTCCCACGGGCTTTTCACAGATCGGCCCCGCGCTGGTGATCGGCAACGGCCAGGGATACGCCGACAGCACCATGACGCTCACGGAGCCGATGGTCACGAGTCTCGATGATGCAGTTGCGCCGTTCTATTACGACGCGGCTTCCGGATCACTCGAATTGATCCCGATCGTCGGGCGCACCGCCACGTCGGCGACGCTCACCACGCGACATTTCTCGGGATCGCTGACGGCCAGCGCTCTGCGCTCGAGCGGCGCCATCCGCTCCGCGCGCATGGGCGAGTTCGGCAACGCGGTCGTCATCTGGGTGAGTGTCCCCATGACAAGCCTCTACGGAACTTTCACGACCGGCTACCTGCTCGGTGTCGACAACTGGGAATTCATCAATAACGGCGATTATTTCGGGCCGCACGGCAATTGCTTCGGCATGAGTGCCACGTCCATGTATTACTACTATCTCTATCGCACCGGTACCGCGACGCAGCCCGGCCTCTATCATCGTTATGACCAGAGCCTGGTCAATCAGTGGGACAACGTGCAGGGAGTCCGCTTTTCGGGCTCGGTCCAGCACGACTATGAGACGATTGCGACGGCCACGGGTGCGGCGCGCCTCCAGCTGATCATCCAGGCCAAGGCCGCTGGCCAGAACATCGCTCTTGTCGAGGCCCAATCGCTGTTGCTCTCGCTCAAGCTCACCGGGCAGCCCGTGGGGGTCGCACTCGCGAACACCACGGAGGGTCATGCCGTCGTTGCCTACGCCGCCACGGCCAGCGCGTCGGGAATCACCGTCTCGATCGCCGATCCCAACTTTCCAACGACAGCTCGCGCGTTACAGTTCACCAGCACCGGAACTCTCACGCCCTTCAATGCGTCGACCTCAGCGGGAGCGGCCCAGACCACGTTCACCATCGTCGTCATCGACGGGGTGACGGCCGAGCTGCCGCTCAACAGCATGGCGACACGCTGGCAGCAATTCATGGCACACAATGCCGGCGGTGCAGACACGCCGACCGGCTACTCGTTCCAGTTCTACAACGTGCTCGAGGCCAAGTGGCTGCCACTCCCGGATTCGCTCCACCTGACCTACCCGCCTCAGATGGGCCTCAAGTGTCCCAGTTGCAAACCGCTCACGGACGGCAGCACCAACGAGCCCGGCGAGCTCTGGCTTGCCGACGGAAGCGCACCGGCACCAGGCCTCTTCCTTTCGACACCCGCCATACGGTACATGGTGCTGGGCCAGGCGATTCCCCCTTGGGATGGCAGTGTCGGCTTTGTCGATACGGCGTCCGTAGTGATCACCTACACGCAGATGCGGCTTTCAACCGGCGACAGCGCGGAGATCGGCGATACCGTGACCGTCACTGTGCATGCGCCAGGCCTGGTGACGCCCGGCTCAACGCTTTCCTGGGAATTTCGCGACTCCACCGCAACCCTCGTCACCGCGGACACGCTCGCAAAGCATGCGTTCGCTCATTCCGGAACGTTCAAGGTCCTCGTGTCGCTCCGCGATGCACAGGGCACGCTCGTCGGGCGTGATTCGGCCGACCTCGCGGTCCATCCACCGCCGCACTGGGTGTGGTGGCTGACGTCGGCAACGCAGACGGCGTCGTCACCACCGCCCGTGCTTACGGCCAAGAGCGACAGCGTCGAGCAGGACTCGGTGACAAGCTGGCTCAACGATTTGCACACGCATCCGGAGAACTGGTTGATCTTTGCCACTGATTCGGCTGGCTGCCAAGGCGTGATCCTGGAACAATTCCCGGACGGTGCGATCGTTGGCGGCGCGCTGGTCCAAAAGGCAGGGCGAACGGTGCTCGGTATCACTTCCCGCTGCGTCCAGGCCGGGGCACCGGACACGGGAGCCCTGACCATCGGACCGATCGACACCGGGAAGGTCGTCGGCAATCTGACGCCTCAGAACCTCGGCAACAGCATCGGCTTCCTCGGGGGCTCGATTGATGGGCAGATGGCGCTCGAAAGCGAGACAACCGCCGGGCAGGTGACGGAAGAAAGCGTGATGACGGGCACGTTCACCTGGATACTCTCGTTTTCGTCGGGGTACGTGACGTATACGATCACATTCGCGGGAAAAAGAATCTGACGGGAATGCGTACGTCATCCAGTACCCGCCGCCTGCTCGCGTCCAGCGCCATCGGCTCCATCGTCGAGTGGTATGACTTCTTTGTCTTTGCGTCCGCTGCCGCCGTCGTATTCGATCGTGTCTTTTTTCCCGCGGCCGACGCGCGTAATGCCATCCTCCTTTCGCTCGCAACCTACGCGGTGGGATTCATCACCCGGCCCCTTGGCGGCCTGGTCTTTGGCCTCCTCGGCGACCGCTACGGCAGAAAGCGCGCGCTCGTCTGGAGCCTGCTGCTGATGGGCATTGCGACGATGGCGGTCGGCGTGATCCCGGGATACGCATCGATCGGTGTCGCAGCACCGGTGCTGCTCGTGATACTGCGCCTGATCCAGGGACTGGCCGTCGGCGGCGAAGTGGGCGGCGCGCTCCTGCTCGTAACCGAGAGTCTGTCGGCCGAACGACGCGGCTTCTGGGCGGCATGGCCGATGATTGGTGGTCCCGCGGGCAACCTGCTTGCGTCGGCAGTTCTGGCGCTCTTTGGCATCTGGCTCGGCGACGCGGCCTTTGGCGGGTGGGGATGGCGGCTCGCGTTTCTCGCCTCCGGTGCGCTGATCGGCGTTGGCGTCTGGATGCGGACGCGCGTGGCGGAGTCGCCACTCTACGAAGCCTATGTGGCGCGCCGTGCCGCACACACGAGCGAACCCATTCTCCCTATCCTCGTTCGCCACTGGACGTCGATCGTCACAGTCCTCTGGATCAAGATCGGCGAGAATGCGCTCTTCTATCTGTTCACGACGTTCTACGTGGTGTACCTCACCCGCACGCTGCATCAGTCGCGAACGACGGCACTCATCGTGGCGGGAGCCGGTTCCGTCGTCGACCTGATCGCGATCGTTGCGGCTGGTGCGTGGTCGGATCGCATTGGGCGCAGACCGGTCACGGCACTCGGACTCGTTGCCGCGGCGTGCTGGGGTTTTCTCCTGTTTCCGGCAACAGCCCACGCGACAACTGCCACGCTGATCATCGCTGCAGCGGTGGGGGGACTCTGCCACGGCATCATCGTCGGCGGAATGTCACCGTGGTTCGTGGAGCTGTTCCCCACGAGCGCACGCTACACCGGTTTCTCGATTGCGTATCAGGTCGCAAGCGTGCTGTCCGGGGCAATCGCGCCGATCGTCGGAGTTGCACTGCTCACCGCGTATCACTCGACGTTTCCGGTGTCGATCTACGCCGTTGCCATGACGATACCGGCGCTGGCGGTGGTCGCAATGGCGCGCGAAACGCGCGGGGAGGATCTCGCTCTCGGCGATTGAGACCTGAGTCCTTCCATCATCACCTTCGCTGTGAGGATGACAAGCAATGCACCTCCCGGTGCGACTCCCTCCGCCAGCGGCGTCTCCCTCACGCTTTCACTCTTTTCCGCTTTTTACCGGGGCGTACCATGTCACTGGACACCATGAAGGATCTCCTGATCGACGAGTTGAGCGACCTCTACAGTGCTGAGAAGCAACTCGTAAAAGCCTTGCCCAAAGTCGCCAAGGCGGCCGCATCGGCCAAGCTGCAGAAGGCCATCACCGCACACCTGGAAGAAACCAGGGGTCATGTGGAGCGCCTCGAGCAGGCCTTCGAGACCCTTGGCGTCAAGCCCAAGCGCAAAACCTGCAAGGCCATGGTCGGCCTGCTGGAAGAAGGCGACGAGATGTGCAAGGAAGACGGCGAGGACGCGGTGCGCGACGCCGGCATCATCGGAGCGGCTCAACGCGTGGAGCATTACGAGATGGCGGCCTACGGCTGCGCCATCACCTTTGCCACCGACCTGGGCGAGAACGACGTCGCCGATCTCTTGACCAGCACCTACGACGAAGAGAAGGCGGCCGACGAGAAGCTCACCACGATCGCCGAAGACGAAGTCAACGCCGCAGCACTCGAGGCCGGTCAAGGCGCGACCGCCGAGCAGTAGGTCGGCACCCACCACGGCCCGGCATCCCGCTGGGCCGTAGCCTCGTCTCATCCATCCGGCGGTCTCTGCCGCTGTAACGTCCGACGGCGTGCCGCGGTGAGCCCCGGTATGGCCCGCAGCCCCCATACTCGCCCGTGCAACGCTTCACCCCGAGCGGGGGCTCTGCGTATGGCTGGAAGTGCCCGTTCCGCTGGCGGAATCACACCCCGCAGGTATGATTGGGTTTCCATGCGATACCCCCTCTTTGCGTCCGCAGCCGTGACCCTGTCCCTGGCCTGCGCGCTGCCTGCTGCCGCGCAGACTCTCCCCGAATGGCACGCCGTAGCCGACCGCATCATCCCGGCCGACGACACGATGCGCGCCCACATCGGCCAGCTGATTCTGCTCCCGACCGGCGAACTCGCGCTGGTGTCCGATCAGGACAACATCGTGCACTTCCTGCCGCTCACGCCGGGGATGAGCGGCAGCACTTTTGGCCGTGAAGGCGAAGCCACCGGCGAGTTTCGCAACACCCGCTGGCTCGGCACCCAGAACGGCGAGCTCTGGGTGGAAGATGTCGAGCTCAAGCGCGTCACCTATGTGGATTCCGCCCACAACATGACGCACACGTTGCGCGAACCGACCACGGTGGCGATGCCCGGCAGCACACCTGAGCCGTTCGTGGCGCTGTTCACGCAGGGGATGACGGCCGACAATCTCTTTGTCGTGCTGGCGCTCCGGGGCATGGGACAGCAGCGCCCCGATTGGGCCACGCCCGAGGAATGGCGAGGCACGCCGCTGCTCAAGGTGACGCGCTCGGGCCAGATCGTAACGGTCCTTGCCTGGATTCCGCCGAATCCCTGCGAGATGCGCATCGCGGCGCGGATCGGCTTTACCGGATTTGAGACGCCCCTGTGCAGCGGCAGTCTCTTCCGCACCGCCTCGGATGGCTCGACCATCGCGGTGGCCACCATGGATCAAGCGGCGCACAACTATCGGATCACGTCCATCCGCATGAATGGCGACACCGCGTTCTCACGGGTCTACAGCTACACACCGATTGCCATCCCGGATGCGGCATACGACTCCGCCGCCACAGTCGTCAGGACGCGTCTGGCGTCGATCAGCACGCCCATGCCGGAGGCCACGCGCCCCGACGGCTATCCACCGCTCGACAAGCTCGTCATCGGTCGCGACGGCAGCGTCTGGCTTGGTGAGTATCTCACCGGCACCACGCGCACCTGGCAGGTGCTCGACGCCGATGGACATTCGATCGCCACCGTGCAGCTGCCGGGAAATGTCGATGTGCAGGTGGCCGAGCGCGGCCAGGTGTGGGGGGTCGCGCGCGACAAGGACGGCGATCGCGGCGTGGTGCACTATACAGTGACAGCGAATTGACGACGTGAGCTGAACCGGCGCCTACGGCTTCTTGTTGAGCAGCGCCTTTCGCACCCACCCTTCGCCGGCCGATCCCTGCACGTGCACGTAGCCGTTGTCCTCATCGCCCAGGTAGACGAGCTGGTCCGTCGCCTTGAGCGTCGCGCTCACCTTGGCCGTGTCGATCGCGGCGGCAAGCAACTTCACATTGTCAATCTTGGGAATCAGCACATCGCCCTCGGCGAACACCGGACCGGCGGGCCGTGCCGCGGGAAGAGTTCCGCCCGCTGGCGCTGACGGCGGCGGCGCAGCCGGTGAGACGCTTGCGGCGCGACCACTGCTCGCCGTGGTTGTCGGTGACTTGCTTCCTGGCACCGTACAACCGACGGGCGAATCACCCGCTGCCAGCACCCGCGCCTTGAACGCCACGCCATAGTCCACCACCTGCGGGCCCTTTTCGCCGGGAATGGTGGCCTGCAGGAAGCGAATGCGTCCTTCCCCCACCAGGACCGCCTCCGACACATTGGCAATGCTCAACGTGCCGCGCCCGGGCTTGCCCGCCTGCGCGCCCGTGGTGGGAAAGGCGAGCGTCACTGTCGTGGATGGAAAACGGTATTCGATGGCCCCCGCCGAGGGTGCTTTGGCGCCGGCGTCCGCGGCCTTGGCCGACGAACTGTCGCCGCCACCCGCCGTTGCGGGCGTCTTGGCCGGTCCGGTGGCTCCGCCGCGACCGCCGCTCGCACCGCGCCCGGCGGGAGCCGCGGCGGCCGTTGCCGGAGCGGCTTTCGAAATCGTGAACGAACTCTGCCAGGCCGGAAGTCCCTTGGTATCGCAGAGCATCACCTGCTGCCCCGCCGCGGTGGTGATCACAAAAGCAGCGCCGCTGTAACGCGCCAGCGGCACCTGCTTGCTGCCGTCGGTCGACCAGGGCGTAAGGACGGCGGAGAAGGTGCCATCGGCCACGTTGGCGGTGGCGGCGTCCTGCACTGCACCGCTCACCTGGCGATTGGCTTCATCGGTGATGGCCTTGCGCCCGGAATTGGCGGCGTTCTGGACGGCACGGCGCGCCTGATCGACCACGGATTGTGCCCGTGCCGGGCGCGGCGCCAGCAGCGCACACAGGCATGCCACAGAGATGAGATGAACACGCATCACGGCGGCCTCCGGCCGGCGAACGTTCAGCACTGGAATGCGAATGACCGGATAGATGCTACCGGATTGGCCGGAGAGCGCAAGTTCCGCGGCGTCAGCGGTGACCCTCCTGCTGATCCGCCAGCATCTCCTGCTTCACCGCGATGTCCACGTTGTCCTCCTTGATATCGAGCCGAACGCAGTTGAAGAGACCCATGTATTGATTGGCCAGCCAAACGAGCACCAGCCACGCGATCAACAGGCCGCGCCAGCCATCCATCAGCAGGGTGAAACCGGTCAGCCAGAGGAAAAGCGCGGCGACGTAGTGGCTGAAGCAGTATTCGCAGGTGAAGACGTAGAAGAACTTCCGCTGGTACCAGCGCCGCGCCTGTTTGCTCCGCCCGATGCAGAACTCGCGCGGTTCGCGAAAGATCTCCTCATGCGTGACCGTCCAGGCCACGCACGCCACCGGAATGGCGAGAACGGCGATCCGAAAGAGCTCCATGGCGAGCGGCATTTCTCTCTCCCTTTGACATTCGACAGGAACGGCCGTATTCTCCCTTTGTCATTCGACAGGAGTCGCCATGGCCGCCCCGACGCATACCGAAGCCTACAATACTACCGTCCTGCGGCGCATCGCCGCGACACTGCTGCTGACGTGCTTCCCGGCCGCGATGGCGGCCCAGGAGCACCCGGCACACTGGACGCTCACCGCACTCCCCGCCTCTGTGGCGCCGGGCGGCACGATCACGGCTCGGCTCCACGCACGTGTCGAGCCCTTCTGGCATCTCTACGCGCTCACCGAACCCGCGGGCGGCCCCGTCGCCATGCGCATCGCACCGCTGGGCAACGCGGCGTTTACCCCGGGAGCCTTCCGGGCACCGCCGCCTGACACCGTGCCTGACGCCAACTTTGGCATCATCACGCAGACGTACAGCGACTCCGTGACGCTGACCGCGTCGCTCCGCGCAAGGGCCGGCGCCGGCGCCGGACGCACTCCGATCGCGTTCGCGGTGACCTACCAGGTGTGTACGACGCGCTACTGCCTGCCTGCCCGCACGGATACCGTTTCGACGCTCGCGACCATTGCGGCGAATGCACCTCGGGCCGCCGCAGCGGAGACGCCGGAAGATCAGGCGATCCGCCGCGTCCGCGCCGCCTACTTTGCCGTCGACTACGCCGGCGGTGCGGCGCTGGCCGCCGATCTTGCCACCCGGTTCCCGCATTCGCGCGAGCTTGTCGCGTGGCAGGTCGCCAATCTCGCGCGCTCCAATGCACCGCAGGATGCTGTGGCGCCGGCCAAGGCGCTGCTCGCGGCCGGTCGTGTCGATCCCTGGGGATGGTTCGCAACAGCCGTCGCGCTCGACTACGCCGGCACCGCGGAGGACATGCCCGCGGTCTACGACGCCACCCTTCAGGCCCTCCGCCGCGCACCGGCCAATCTCGACGTGATCTGGCTCCGCGCCACGATCCTCGCGGGCAACAGCAAGTCGGCCGAATCGCTGGTCTTCCTCGATTCCATCGCGAGACTGCGTGCACTGTCACCGAACCTCATGGTTGTCCGGGCCGGCGATCTCTATTCCACCGCCAGTACCGGCGGCAAGACGGACACCGCTCGCCGCAACGCGGCCTTCGCGGAATATGCCGCGGCTCGCGCCGCGGATTCCACGAACGTGTCGGCGTATTACCTCGCGGCGACACGCCTCTTCAGCGTTGGCCGGATGGCGGAGTCGTACGCGCTCCTCACGCGAGCCGTGGCGCTGTCATCCGCCGGCATCGACGTGCACTCGCGGTTCTGGCAGACCCTCCAGACAATGAAGGAACGTTCGCAGGCGAGCCGCGACTCCGAGGAGACCGCCGACGTGGAATCGCTCGTCCGGCAGCGTCCCAACGATCCCGTCACCTTGCAGCAGGCCGCGTCGGCCTTTGCCGCGCTGCATCTGACCTCCCGCCAGGCCACCGTGGAAGAGCGCGCGCTGACACTCTTTCCCAACTCGCTGCCGGCGGAGTGGATCCTCGTCAATCGCTACCGCGCGCTCAGTGCAAAACTGGAAGACTCGAGCGCCGCGCCCGCGGTGCGCGCCACATACATCCGCGAGCTCTGGGACTTTGTCGACCGCTCCAGCCACGTGGATCCCAAGCTCCTCGGCGACGCTTATCGCTCGCTTTTCTACGTCACCGACTCCACGACAGCCGCGGACACGCTGTTGCGCATTGTGCACGGCATGGAGCAGTACGAAGGGATCAATCCGCACATCACCTATGGAGCGGGAGCCATTCGGCTGGCACAGCGCGGTGTCGACTTTGCCGAAGCGGAGCGTCTGGCGCGCGCGGGTATTCCCGAGGCCAGGAAGAAGATCGACGAACAGCGCAGCAGCTACGAGACCATCGGTGAGTACGCGACCGCTGTCGATTGGCTTACCGCAATGATGTACGACGCTCTCGGATGGGTGATGTTCCACGAGGGCAAGCTCGATGACGCCGCGGTGCAGCTCAGGCACGCGATCGATCTCGACCCGAAGAGCAGTTCGGGATTCTACCACCTGGGCCAGCTTGCCGAGCGACAGGGCAAGCCTGCCGAGGCCGAGACGATGTACACCCGTGGATCGCTCATCGCAGGTTTCGGCGGCAATCCCAATCGCGATGCGCTCAAGAATCTGTATCTCACGCAGCACGGGTCACTCGACGGCTATTCGGCGTATCTCGCAAATGTCGCGAACGCCGATCGCGCGCGACGCAAGGATGAGATCACCAGGACGCGCGCGACGACGCCGGTGCCGTTGCCGCCATTCCGGCTCAAGACCGTGGATGGGCGTGTAATGACGCTCGACAGCCTCAAGGGCAAGGTGGCGGTGATCAACAACTGGGGCATGTGGTGCGGCCCATGCGTGGCGGAAATGCCGGAGTTCCAGAAGCTCGCCGCCCAATTCGCCGGCGATTCCACCGTCCGCATCCTGACGATCGACGCACGAGACGCCAATGTCGACGATCTGCGCGACTGGCTCCGGAAGAAGCACTACACCTTTGAGACGCTGCTGGACGACGGCTATCTGCTGGCCAATGACATTCACGACTTCCCGACCACATGGGTGCTTGATCCGGCGGGACGCGTGGTCTTTACCAAGGCAGGCTGGAGCGAGCAACTCGTGGAGGAATTCGGCTGGCGGATTGCGATGGCGCGGACGACGATACCCTGAACGCCGCTACGCTTCGGGCCGGAGTGCCAATCCTCCGGGCTGCCGCCGGAAACCGAGTTCGAGGAGGAATGGGGCGAGCGGCGATGTCAGTGCCGGAGCACCGTTGATCGCTTCCACGACCATGTCACGGGCATGCGGCGTTCGACCCTCGCTGCGCCGTGCGCGATGGGCGATCAGCGCGCGCATTGCCGCATCGAGATCGCCCGTCGCGGCACCGTCGCGGACCGCGAGACGCTTGCCGTCTCCTTCGGCCGTCACCATCACGACACCGCCGACCATCACCAGCAGCGCGCTCGCGCCGCGCGTGCGAACAAACGGATCGCGCTCGTAGCCCCATCCCAGCGGCAGCGAGAAGACGTTGGCGGGATCCGACGCCGCAAACACCACGGCGGGTTGCCGCTCGTCATTGCGCAGCAGTTCAACCGCCTCGGGAAGGGCAAACTGCGCTCCTGCCAGGCCGGCCACGAAATACCCGCGCCGCACATCGCCGCGAAACTCCAGCCGCTTGAGCTCGTGATAGATGATGCGCCATGGCAGCGTGGGGCGCTCGCGCCGCCACCAGTCGCGGCTGACGATGCCGTACCGGGCGAGCCACTGCCGCGCGACCGCGGCGGCATCCTCTTCCGCCGATGCCTCGCGACCCAGCAAGCCAGGCGTGTGCACCAGCGCCCAGCGCCCCGGCCAGCGCGACGGGCCAAGCACCACGCCAGCGCGATCGGGACGCTTCCATCGCCCGACACGGCGGCGGCTGGTCGGACGTTGCGAGGCAAAGCCCTCCGGCAGCCAGCGGTCTGGCTCCGCCGGCGCAGTCGGTGGGGCTGACGGAAACACCGGTGTCCACGCGATGGCTTCGCGCAGTGCCGCGATACTGTCATTGGTGATCACGCCTGCCATGACGAGCTCGCGCAGCGCATCGCCCAGGCGGAAATCGCCAAGTGCGAGTGCCGCTTCGATCTCGTCGGTAAACGAGGCTCCGTGCTGGAGCATGAAATCGCGCACGGCGGTCGCGCGCTCACTCAGCATCAGCTCTTCCGCGAGTGGCGCCACCCAGAGCCGGCCCGTGCCTCGCGGGAAGAAGCGAAGCTGCGCGCTCCCCGCCGCGTTCGGCGTCATCGCCCACGCCAGGCGTCCGGACGTGACGGCAATATCAAGCGCGTCGCCATCGGCACGCTCCAGTCGCGCCGGCAAGTACTCGCGTTCCCATCCCGATGGCGGTCTCGGCGCGCCAGACAGCTGGCTCAGCACCTGAAGTGGTGCGGCGTCGCCGACCACACGCGTCCCGGGCGCAAGATGCTGCCAGCGCGCCATGAACGCCGCGAACACGGACAGGTCGACCGCCTTGATCTGCCGCCGCGCCTGCGCGAGCTCCCGGCGCCGTGCCTGTTCGAGAAGTCGCCGCGAACACCAGCGCACAACACCGGCACTGCCGCCAAAGACACCGCGCACCAGGGTGTCGGCGCGTTCCCACTGCGTCAGGCAGTCTTCGATCCAGGCCGCATCGAATCCATATCGCTGCACCACGTCCGCGACCGCCACCGGTCCGCCCAGCATCACAAAGCTGGCGAGAATTTCCCGACGAGCCGCAACGGCCACCTCGTCGTCGCCACGCGCGGCCTCGAACCGCGGCAGCAGGTCGGTCACGACGTACCGGAGTTCGTCGTGCACCAGCAGCGCCCGCGCGTGGCCCTCGCTCAGCAGATCATCGAACGGATCGCCGCGCCGCCAATCCGCCGCCGGCGCAATCCGGGCGGCAAGTTCCGCCGCGGTCAGATCGCCGGCGCGATGCAGCAGAATCGCGAGTTCATCCGCATCGCGTGCCTGGCGTTCGCGCGCCGTCCCGCGGCGGCGCGCCAGAATCTCGCGGAGCACTGCGAGCGTCGGCTCATCGGCGCCCGCGCCGCCCAGAAGCTCCTCCAGCAGCGTCCGGTCGAGCGACAGCAGCGACGCCCGGCTCTCGGCCCGCGGCGCATCGTCGCCGTACATCCAATCCATCACGAAGCCGAACTGGATGGCCTGCGCAAACGGCGACGCGACCGCGCTCTCGACCACGCGCAGATCGATCCGACCCGACGCAAGATCGGTGAGCACGGCGCGCAGGCCGATGTGATCGAACGTATCGCGCAGTACTTCGCGGTAGGTCTCGACCAGAATCGGAAACGCCGGAAAACGTCGCACCGACTCCAGCAGATCGGCGGACTTGAGCCGTTGCAGCCAGAGCGGCATCCGGCGCCGCGGACTGCCGCGCGGCAGGAGGAGCGCGCGTCCGGCGTTCATCCGGAAGCGCGCGCCAAAGAGTGCGGACGAGCCGACCTCTTCCAGAAGCAGCTGCTGGCCCTCGTCAGGACCAATGGACCGGACCATGTCGGTCGGCGGCGCCACGCCCAGATTGGGAAGCCTGAGCAGAATGCCGTCGTCGGTGGCGAGGACCTGCACATCGGTCCCGATCCGCTCGCGGATCCGCCGCGCGAGTGCCATTCCCCACGGCGCGTTGACCCGGCCTCCGAACGGCGCGTGCAGCACCATCCTGACACTTCCCACATCGTCCCGGAAATGCTCCAGCACCAGATGGCGTTCATCGGGAACGACGCCAACCGCCTCCCGCTGCGAGTGCACATATGTCACCAGCGACGCGACCGTGGCGTGGTCCGCGCGGTACTCCGCGGCGAGTGCGTCGACATCGTGCTCTGTCTCGACCGCGGCAAGCCGGCGCCGCAACTCGCCAACTCGCGGGGTGAGATGATAGGATCGCGCCATGAACTCGCCGTGCCAGAACGGAAGGCGTGCCGGCGCGCCAGGCGCCGGAATGACCATCACGCGGTCGTGTTCGATCGACTGGATCCGCCACGTCGACGACCCGAGCTGGAAGACGTCGTTGACACGCGACTCGTAGACAAACTCCTCGTCGAGTTCGCCAAGACGGGTGCGGTCGGGCAGGTAGACACCGTAGAGCCCGCGATCGGGAATCGTACCGCCCGAGATCGTTGCCACAAGCCGCGCCGACCGCGCTGGGGTGAGCAGATCGGTGCTGCGGTTCCATGTCAACCGCGCATCGAGTTCCGCCGACACATCCGCGGGATACTTCCCCGCAAGCATTTCCAGCGTTTCGTCAAACGCGCTTCGTGTGAGGCGATGATACGGATATGCCTGGCGCACAAAGTCGAAGAGCGCCACGGCACTCCAGGCCGGCTCTTCGGATGCCACCACGGCCACGAGCAATTGTGCCAGCACATCGAGCGCGTTCTGCACCACTTCGGTCGGCTCAACGTCGCCCTGCGTCATCGCCGCTTCGATCGCGAGGAGTTCGAGCGCATCATCGCGGAAGGTGGGAATCATCACGCCGCGGCTGGTGGCGCCGAGGGAATGGCCGGAGCGGCCAATCCGCTGGAGTGCCGCGGCCACGCGCTTGGGACTCTGCAACTGGAGCACCAGATCGACTGAGCCGATGTCGATACCGAGCTCGAGCGAGCTTGTGGTGATCAGCGCACGAAGATTGCCGGCCTTGAGCCGCTCCTCGAGCAGGAACCGGCGCTCGCGCGACAGGGAGCCGTGATACGGCAGCGCGAGCTCCTCGCCGGCCAGCGCGTTGACGCGCGCGGCGATCCGCTCCGCCTGTCCGCGGTTGTTGACGAATACCAGCGTGGTGCGCGCGCCGCGGATGCGGTCGAGCACCAGCGGCACGACGGAGAACCAGATCGACCCGTCGACGTGCGCCAGATCTTCCACCGGCGAGACGACGCGCGCGTCCATCGCCTTGACCAATCCGCAGTCGACCACCTGCACGGGACGCCAGCTGACGTCCGCGTTTCCGGTTCTGGGCTCACACCCTCCCAGAAAACGTGCGATCTCTTCCAGCGGGCGCTGGGTGGCGGAAAGACCGATCCGTTGCGGCTCGCGGCCGGCGACCTGTCGCAACCGCTCGAGTGTGAGCGCGAGATGCACGCCGCGCTTGGTGCCAGCCACCGCGTGGATCTCATCGACAATTACCGCGCGCAGACTGCTGAACATCGATCGCCCGCCGGCACTGGTGAGCAGCAGATGCAGCGACTCCGGCGTCGTGATGAGGATGTGCGGCGTCCGCCGGATCATCCGCGCGCGAGCACTCGCTGGCGTGTCACCAGTGCGAACGGCCACGCGCAATTCGGGAAAGCGCTCGCCGGCCGCGGCAAAGCGGGCAGCAAGCTCCACCAGGGGGCGCTCGAGGTTTTTCTGAATGTCATTACTGAGCGCCTTGAGCGGTGAGACGTACAGCAGGTGCACCGCGTTGGCGAGTGGCTCCTCGAGCCCTTCCTTGATCAGGACATCGAGCTCCCAGAGAAAGGCCGTGAGGGTCTTGCCGGTGCCCGTTGGTGCAAGGATGAGCGTGTGACCACCCGCCGCAATGGCCGGCCAGCCGGCCCGCTGCGGCGGCGACGGCGCGCCAAGTGTTTCCGTAAACCATTGCCGCACAATGGGATGGAAGCGTTCAAGCGCCGGGTCGTGGGTGGCGGCCATCCCCAAATCTGGTCGGATGCAACGCTCTTTGCCCGAGAGGTGTCTTACCTTCAGATCATCTGAAGGAGTGACCATGTCCGACTCGGATCTCCCCCGCGGCGAGCTGCTCAGCGGAACCCTCGAAATGCTGGTCCTCAAGACGCTGGCCCTCGAGCCGCTCCACGGCTGGGGAATCGCCCACCGGATCGAGCAGCTCTCATCGCAGACCTTCCTGGTGACGCAGGGCTCGCTCTACCCCGCCCTCATCCGGATGAAGCGGCGCGGCTGGCTCAGGACCCATTGGCGCACGACCGAAAACAACCGGCAGGCGCGCTACTACGAGCTCACCGTCGCGGGGCACGCGCAGCTCGAGCGGGAGCGCAGCAGTTGGCGGCGCACCGCGCGCGCCATCGATGCGGTGCTCAATGCTCGCCTGACCCTGGGGGAAGCATGAGCTTCATATCCGACGCCCTGGAGCGCCTGCGTACTCTGATCTTCCGCTCGCATGAGGAGCGGGACTTTGCCGATGAGCTCGCAACGCATGTGGCGATGGAAACGGACTTCCGTCACCGCGCGGGAACACCCGAAGCCGAAGCGCGCCGCCAGAGTCTTGCCGCCCTGGGCGGCATCGAACGGGTGAAAGAGGATGCGCGCGACGCCCGCGGCACGCGCTTCATTGACGACGCGCTGGGCGACATCGTCTTGACCCTCCGCTCACTCCGCCGCAATCCCGGCTTCACGCTGGTGGTCATCCTCACGCTCGCCCTCGGCATCGGCGGCACTACCGCCGTGTTCAGCGCGGTGGACGCCGTGTTATTGCAGCCGCTGCCACTGTCGCAGCCGGGCCAGCTTGTCCGGATCTATCAGAACGGTGTCACACAGCCGGATGCAAAAGGCTTCGTCACGCCGGTGCACTATCTCGCCTTCCGCAACCAGCTGGCGACCTTCGAGGGCGTGGCCGCGATTCTCACCTATGACCATGTGGGCGCGGACATCGGCACCGGCAATGACGTACGGCGGATCCGCATCCTGCCCACGAGTGCCAACTATTTCGACGTGATGCGCGTGCACCCGGTGATCGGACATTCCTACCCTGTCAGCGATGAGGAAGGCCCGAACATCGAGGACGACATCACCGACGCCGGACTGTCGGTGGTCCTCAGCCACGATCTCTGGCGCACACAGTTTCACGGTGACAGCGCGATCATCGGCCAGCCGCTCGTGATGAGCGGCAAGGCCTACACGGTGCTCGGCGTGATGCCGGCCGGATACGTCGATCCGATCGCCGGGCCGGTCGACGCGTGGCTGCCGGTCAATCTCTCGCAGGGCAAGGATGCGAGCGAAGCCGGGAACCACTATCTCACGCTCATTGGCCGAGTCCGATCGGGCGTCACGCTGGAACGCGCCCAGAGCGAGCTCGGCACGCTCGCGACGCATCTCGCGCAGCAGTATCCGCAAGCCTCCGATTCGCGTGCCCGTCTCTATCCGCTCAAGGACGAAGTCGTCGGCTCGTCGAGCAAGTCGCTGCTCATCATGCTTGGCGCGGTGGCACTCGTGCTCGTGCTGGTGTGCGTCAACATCGCCAATCTGATGCTGGTCCGCGGATCGGAACGGACCCGCGAGTTTGCCATACGTGCGGTGCTTGGCGCGCGCAGCGGCCGGCTCGTCCGCCAGCTGCTGATCGAGAGCCTGACTCTCGCGCTGGCCGGCGCAATTGCCGGGTTGGTCGTGGCGCGTCTTGCGATGGCGGCCATCGTCACACTTGGTGCCGGCAACATTCCGCGCCTGGCGTCGTTGTCACTCAATCCTGCCCTGCTCGCATTTTCGTTCGCGGTCGGGACGCTCAGTGCGCTGCTCTTCGGGCTCGCACCGGCGCTCCGGGCGGCGCGGGCCGAGGCGAGTGAGGCACTTCGCGATCAGAGCCGGTCAACGACCAGCGGCGCGGGGACGTTGCGTGGCCGCGATTGGCTCGTGATCTCGCAGGTGGCGTTGGCCTTTGTGCTGCTGGTGGGTGCAGGCCTGCTGCTCGCCAGCTTCCGCGCGATCGGCGAAGTGGATCTGGGTGTCAGGCCCGCACATGTCCTCACCTTCGAACTCAATCTCCCGGCGGCTCGCTACGACTCGACGGCCCGCGGCATCTTCTATGATGCGTTTGCAGTCGATGTCGCCGCGCTTCCCGGGGTACGGGCGGCCGGGGCGATCTCGCGGCTCCCGGCCACGGGCAGCTATCACAGCTGGGGCGTCGTTGCGCAGAGCGGCCCGCTTGCCGGCGACACCAAGCGCAATCAGGTCGGCGCCGAGAACCGCGTGATCGCCGGCGACTACTTTGCCGCCGCCGGCATTCCGCTGGTGGCGGGGCGCCTGTTCGATGCGCGCGACGGTCAAGGCACGCCGGATCGCGTGATCATCAGCCACAGTGTGGCGGATCGCCTCTTCCCGCGCGTCGACCCGATCGGGCAACGGCTGCGCACCGGTGGGCGCGAGAGTGAAGTGATCGGGGTCGTCGGCAATGTGAGCGTCGACAACGAGGGCGCCCAGGCCTTGTACGTGTATCACCCGCACCGGCAGTTCGCGGGTGATCGCAACTGGGCGCTCACGCAGGTCGTGCGGACCACGGGCTCACCGATGGCCATCGAGCCCGCGGTCCGTCGGCTCCTTGCTGTGCGCGATCCGCAGCTGGTGATGTACCGGCCAATGCCGCTCGAGGATGCGATTGGCGCGGGCGCGGCACAACGGCTCTTCACGCTTCGCATTCTGGGCACCTTCGCGGGGGTGGCGCTCGCGCTGTCCGCGCTCGGGCTCTTTGGCGTGCTCTCGTATGGCGTCAAACTTCGGAGCCGGGAGTTCGGCATTCGCATGGCGCTGGGCGCCGATCGCGGCGCAATCGGCGGCATGGTGCTGCGCCACGGGATGGCGGTGACCGCCGTGGGGATCGCGATCGGACTGGTCGGCGCCACCGTGTTCGCGCGGGTGATGCGAGCCGTGCTCTTTCACGTCTCGCCGCTCGACCCCACCGTCCTCGGCGGCGCGGTGTGTTTCATGGCACTTGTCGCGGGCCTCGCGGCACTTCTCCCCGCGCGGCGTGCAACCACCGTCGATCCGCGCGAAGTCCTGCAATAGCCGGTCGGATCGCAAACGATCGGGGCGGGCATCGATCACCGATGCCCGCCCCGTCGCTTGTGCAGTACTGCGGTGGCTACTTGGTCGCAGCCGCCAGGTCACGAACTGCGGCAGCCATCACCTTCACCTTGGGTGCGTCCTTGGCGGTCCGGGCATCGCCATCGAGCTCGGTGGCGATCTTGGTCAACGCCGTCTTCCGCGCGGCGCCACTCTCACGTTCGGACGCCGCGATCTCCTTGGAAAGCGCAAAGGTCCGGTCGCCCGCGAGGCCGTTGTCGCGAACCAGCTGGTCGAGATACGACTTGACCACCGGATACGCAGCCGGCCAGACGATGTGCGGCTGATCCTGCGGATTGAACTGATCCATATGAATCAGCTTGGCCGCGTCGATCTCGTTCTGCGACAGCCACTCGCTCGGCGTCAGATCAAATACATCAATACCGCGGGCGATTTCCGAGGCGACCACGTGGCCGTTGTACCAATAGGCGCACCAGAACCCGCCGGTGACGATCGCGGTCGCGCTCGAGTCGCCGCCACGCTCCGGATGATTCGGAATCGGGCCGCGATCGTAGTATGCGATCTCGCGCGGATGATTCACGTCCGAGAAGTCGAACATGTCCCAACCGCCCTGATACCATCCCTGCACCATGATGTCGCGGCCCGGCACCGGAACGAGCGAGCCATTGTGCGCCACACAGTTCTCTTCTTCCGTCTGTGCCGCCGGCATCTTGAAGTAGGCGTGGCGGATCAGCTTGTTGTTTTCGATCGTGAAGATCGCGTCGCCGCCCCAGTTGAGCGGATCGATCGCGCGGCAACGGGCCGCAGTACCGCCGCCCCACTCATCGGTAAAGACCACGACGTTGCCGGCATTGTTGAACGTGGCCGAATGCCAGAACGAGAAGTTCGTGTCGCCCGCAAAATCCAGACGCGTCGGCTTGGTCGGGTCCTTGATGTCGAGCAGCAGGCCCAGGCCCGCGCAGGCGCCGCCCGCATAGCCGGCATACGGATACACCGTGATGTCGTGGCACTGATTGGGACCGGCGTTGGGATCCCGCCCTGGACGCGCCGCGCCGCCCGGTGCCCCACCACGACCGCCGCGCCCTGCGCCAACTGTGCCAGGTGCGAGAGCCGCCAGCCGCGCCGCGTCGGCACTGCCAGGTGGCACCGCCACAAAGCGCTTTTCAAGCACCGCGCGAGCAGCCGCGGAATCCGCGGCGGTCGGTATGGTATTCCCACCACGGGCGATCACGATGCTGTCAATGACCGGAGCCGCAATCGTCTGCGGCACGGGCGTGGCAGTGCCGCTAATGTCAATCGTGAAGCTGTTGGCGGCGCCGCGTCCTCCGCGCCCGCCGCGCCCGCCACGACCACCGCCGAGCGTGTCACCCGGCGGGTTGCCATGCGCGCGCCCATTGCTGCGAAGCCCTTCAAACACTCGGCCCACGCTCACGAGCTTCGAAAGCTCCGGGTGCGCGAGCGGAATCTTGTAGATCTCAATCCGGAAACTCGCAGAGTTCGTCGAATCACCCTTGTCGACGCAGCCGGCAAGCTCGGACTCCGCACGCACACCCGACGTTCCCGAGATGTACAGGTAGACGTCGTCCTTGTCCTTGAGATCCTGCACCAGCGTGTGCGTGTGCGAGCCACGGCACGACTGGAGATCGACCACATGGCGCGGATGATCCGGATCCGAGATGTCAAACACGCGGACACCGATCATGCGGAGCGAGGCGCTATCCTGCGGCACACCACCGCCCTTGCAGTCCGCGCGGTCGCCGGGGCTCTCTGACGAGATGAAGAGCAGATTGCCGTAGATCGAGGGATCGCCCTGGCTGGTCGGGCAGAAATACGCCGCGCGGAGAAATGGGCGGGTGGGATTGGAAATATCCCAGATCGAGAAGCCGCTGAAATTCCCCTGATAGACGTAGTTGCCGCGGAAGGCGAGGTCGGAATTCGCGAACGTCAGCCCACGCGCGCCGCCGGGGCCGTCAAAGATGTCTGGCTTGGGTCGGTGACCGATGAGCTCGGTATTCTTGGCCGCAACACCGGCGTCATCCATGCCTGCGTGCAGACCAACGCGCGGATCAGTGATGCTCGCAGCGAGCGTATCCCTGACCGCGGCCGCTCCGCCGCCCCTGCGTCCCTGCGCCATCAGCGACGTCGCGGACAACATTGCCAACAGAACAACCCCTCCGGAAATCATGCGCTTCATGCGGTATTACTCCTTTGTGTACGCGGTCAACATCTGCTTCATGACACGAATCTCGGCGCTCTGATCCGCCTGAACGCCGTTGGCGAACGCAAAAATATCGGCCTGCTGTCCACCGCGAGGCGCCGCAAAGAGCGTGTCCACCATGCTCAAGGCGCCTTCGTGGTGCTGGATCATGTCGGTGAGAAAGAGACGGTCGAAGGTAGTATCGTGAGCGGCATCGAGGGTCGCCATCTGCTCGGGCGTGAGCATCCCCGGCATCATGTGAGCGCTCATGTTCATCCCCGGCATGCTCATGCCGCCCATGTTCATCCCAGCCAT
>DATAVM010000145.1:0-8816 GCA_036267775.1 Gemmatimonadales bacterium | reverse complement strand
CGCCATCTACGACGCTACCAACACAGCGGACATAGAAACTGGCGGCCTGGGCGCCAAGATGGGCAGCACTCAGAAGGTTCGGGATTTCGGCGCCATGCTGGTCAAGGCGCACACCGGCGCTCGGCAGCAGGGCCGCGACCTGGCCCACAAGCTTGGCGTCACTCCGACTCCGCTCAAGGATGATCCCAGCGTGCAGCAGCATGCCGACGTGATGAAGATGCTCGCCGGTCTTCACGGCGTGGCGTTCGATCGCGCCTTCCTGCAGCACGAAGTGGACTATCACAAGGCGGTCATTGCGGCGGTGCAAAACACGCTGGTTCCGGCGATTCAGAACGCACAGCTGAAGCAGCTGGTGCTGCGGGTTGCGCCGGTCTTTGTTCAGCACGAGAAGGAAGCGGAGACGTTGCTGGCGCAGGTCGGCCACTAACGCGGGAGGCGAGATGTCCGCCACGGCAACGCATCGTGCCGTGGCGGAGCCTTGCGATCAGAACTCCAGATTCTTGAGGTAGTTGTAGCTTGCCTTGATGGTCGCCATCGGGTCCGGCGGATCGTCGAACTCCACAAAAAAATGCTTGACACCCGCTTCCTTGCGGCGCGAGAAGATCGCCTTCCAGTCGATCGTGCCCTTGCCCACGTCCGTCATCTGGAACGTGGGTGGTGGGCCAGCATCCTTGACATGAAGCATTGGGAAGCGGTCGGGCCACTTCACAAAGTACGTGAGTGGATCGACGCCACCCTTGACCATCCAGTACACATCCATCTCCATGCCAAGCTGCGCGGGCTTGGTGTTTTCCAGCAGAAGATCATAGATCCGCCGCCCATTGAGCAGCCGGAACTCGTCGTCGTGATTGTGGTACGCCAGTTTGATCTTGTACTCCTTGGCGTCGTCCGCGGCCTTGCCAAGGGTGTCGGCAAGTCGCTTGATCGATTCGATCGAATCGATGTCGGATGCCGGCGGCGACGCAATCACCAGATACTTGTGGCCAATCTCGGCGGCATCGGCCAGCGAACGGCTCCAGCGACCGCGCACGATGTCCATGCCGATGTGCGCGGAGGGCGACGAAATGCTGTTGTCATCCAGCAGTTGCTTGATGGCGCGCGGCGGCCGGTTGAAATACCCGGCGAATTCGACCTCCTTGTAGCCCACGTCCGCTACCTGCGCCAACGTCTTCTCGACACTGACCTGCATCAGGGAGCGGACGGTGTAGAGCTGCAGGCCGATGCGGTCGAGCCGGTCGCGCGGCACCATGGCCGCCCATGCCGCACGAGCCTGCGGAAGCCCCGGCACTATCGCCGCGCCGCCAAGGGCGCCGGTCGTTCTCACAAATGTGCGACGATCCATGAAAGTCTCCTCCCTGCCAGCGGATTGAACATCGCCTCGCGACGGCTCGCGCGCTACTCGCTAGCGATCGGCGACGTCCCCTTCGAGATGCAGGTAGTGTAGCAGCCGATGAAGGACCGGCGTGAGCAGCACCGCACTCGCGACAATCAGCACCAGTCCGGCGTAGAGTGCGTAGAAGCCCGCAAAGACTTTTCCTGCCGTCGTATGAATCTCGCCCACCGGCCCCATCCCGCCCAGCAGCATGGCCGCGTTCAGAAAAGAATCCAGCCAACTGAAGCCCGCCAGCGTCCAGTAGCCGACCATTCCCACCACGAGGGAAGCGCCGATCAACCCGGCCGCCACAAGCGCGTGCCATGCCATGCGCCGCAGAAACAGGCGGCGAGGAAGCAAGGGAGCCGAACGATGTTCGTACATGAGCAGCCGTCCGATGATCTACGGGGTCCGACGCGCCAGTTGATCGACGCCGTTCTGTCGCAACACCACGCCGGTGATCGTCCCGCTGGAGTCCTTCTGAAAGAGGAGCTCCGCCTTGACCGACTTCAGAAAGAATTCCGTTGGTGACACCGGGGATAGCGCCAGCCTGGACTGGCCAGTCGCCTGTACAAAGAGCGTGTCGCCCTGTCGTGTGATGTCGAGCACAAACTGCGGGTTGAGCGCATAGTGCCCGACCAGACGGCTCAGCGAATCCCCGGGCAGCGCGATTTCGGTCGGCGGGTCCGCCGAGGGCGGATCGACGAGCGGGCCGCCCTCGAGAAGCGCGACACCGTCCGCGTCGATCGATCCGCTCATGTTCACGAGGACCACCACAGCACGCCGCTGCGCAATGTCGACGCCGAGCCAGGAGTGGAAGCCGCCGGTTTCGCCGTTGTGCCATACCACGTCGTGTCCGTTGACGTGCAGGTGATGCCACGCCAGCCCCACCGAGTCGGTCGCGCTGTACGGGCGACGGGGCCTGATGGCGAGCGCCATCGCCTTCGCCAGCGGACCGCTGGTTGTGTCACGCACCGCAGCTGCATAGCGCAGCATGTCCGCCAAGGTGGAATGCAGCGCGCCAGCGGGTGCCATCACGTCAAAGTGCCAGTCCGGCACAGGTGTGAGAGGATCACTCTGGCCGTGCGCCGCGCGGACCTCTTCCAGCGGCGTGAGCGTCAACTTGGTGTCGCGCATACCCAGTGGATCGAGAATCCGTTGGCGCAGCAGATCGGCGTAGGAAGCGCCCGCACGCTTGGCAAGCGCCACACCCAGAAGGGCCATGCCGAGATTCGAATATTCGTACTGCGCGCCCGGAGCGCGTGTGAGCGTGTCGTTCTTGAGAAAGGCCTGCAGCGCAGCTTCGGTATAGTCGACGTAAGGATCGGCCGCATCGTGGGGTTGAAAATTGGTCGGGAGCCGTGGCAGGGCAGACGTGTGCGTCGCCAGATCGAGAAGCGTGATCTCTCGGCCGCCGAATGCCGGAACGGTCCAGCCCGGCAGGTACTTCGCCACCGGATCGTCGAGCGCGACTTCACCCTTGATGACCATGTCGGCGAGGAGTGTCGCGGTGAATGTCTTGGTCAGCGAGCCAATTTCGAATTCGGTCGAATCGGCGACGAGATCAAAACTCCCCACGCGAAGCGCTCCCGAGGTGACCACGCTGCGCCGATCGCCGTCCAGCCGTCCAGCCGCAATGCCAACCAGACGGTGCTCGGCCTGCCAGCGCGTGAAGGTGGATTGGAGCACTTCGTCGGGCACGAGCTGCTGCGCACCGAGCGGCCGCAGCGCCACGAACAGCACCACGACAGCAACAGCGCGGTTCACTCGGCCACTCCGACGCCAAACCGGCCGGCGTCGGTCACTTCAGTCTCGTAATCCGCGCCAGATCGAAGTAGCTGACGTTGCCGGCATCAACGCGGCGTACGAGCACCAGATCGCTGTCAGCCGCGAGCACACGATTGCGCGCCGGCAGCTGGACGCGGCGGGTCAGGTGGCCATCCTTGTCAAACACGGAGTACCGACGCAGCGAGTCGGTCGGCAGCGTTGTCTCCGCCATCCAGAGTGAACCGTCCCGGGCCTCGATCGCATCCTCGAACGGTGCCACCGAATCGGCGAAGCGTTCCTGATCAAGCGATGCGCGCACCTGCGCCTTCATCTGTTCATCGGCACCCTGCATCGATGCGATCTGACGCAGATCGCGCGCCTTGATCGAATCCTTGAGCGGAACCGTCACCGCGCGCCGTGGCTCATGGAGCATGACGATCTCCTTGAGCTTGCCCGTCGAATCGTGCACCTCGAACGACCAGGTGTCGCCCGTCGCCACGATCAGCTGGCTGCCCCACGGCCGCACCACCGTCGATCGGCCAAAGCGCACCGGCTGCGTGGTGACCATCTTCTCGCCACCGAGCGACGATGATTCGATGTACCACTCGCCGCCGGGCCACGATGTGAGAGTGTCCACTCCATCCGGACGCAGCTGCAGCAGGTACTGCCGGTTGCGATGGATCAGCGTGTCGGCGGTCTTGGGTTGCGTGAACTCATTCGCGACCGCGACAACGCCGTTGCCGGCCGGAAGCACCGCGGTTGCGGCCACCGGCTCCTTGGGACCAAGCTGATGCATCGACATTGGTCGCAGATCTGCGGTCACGCGAACCAGGCGCCCCGGCAAGTCCATGAACCAGATCGCGCCATCAGAACCGAACCGCGGCTGGCTCGGCGAGCGCAACGAATCGAGACCCGGACCGCGCCGGCCATACGTGCCCAGCACCGTTCCGTTCGAATCGAACAGCACGAAGCGATTGGACGCACCGTCGAGGACGACGAAATGTCCGTGTCCGGTGAAGACAGCGCTGCGCATCGTCATGGGATTGTGCAGCGAGTCCGCTCCCGCGCCGCCGAGACTGTGAATCGGCGTGCCGATCCCGTAACGCGCGACTTCTGCGAGCGACCCGGCGGGATGGTCGAGAATGGTCACTCCCGATGAATCGCGCGACGCCACGCTGATCTGCTTGTCGGCGGACCCGCCGCAAGCGGCCAACGCAAGAGCGCCGGCGACCAGCCAGCTCGATGCCTTCCGCATGCAATCTCCCTGTCGAGGAATCCCCGGAATCATGGCCGGGTACTGGACTGAAAGTGCGCTTTTGTGCTGTCAAACGCCACCCGCAAGAGCTCCACTCGCTTCCATCCGTCAGGATTCCGGGTCACGCGCATTACCATGCCCGGTTCCCCTCCGAGCACGTACGCCATATCGAACCGCGTATCGGCGAGCAACGTACCTGTGATCGGATCAAGTACCTCGATCACTGTGTCGTAGGCCTTGTCGGGATTGATGACAGTTGCGCCAGGACCGTCGCGATCCGCCACCGCCGGCCCCAGACCGCGCGCCCAGTGCGGATCGGCGGCACGGCCCATGACCCAGAGCCGCCCGGCCCCGTCGAACCAGGCTCCAATCAACGTCGGGGAAGGCGCCTGTTGCCGGCTGCCGGCGGCGTACGTGCCGTATCGCGGATACCACGCCGGCATTCGTTCGATGACGCCCAGAGGATGACCTGCCGTGTCCCAGTGTTCCAGCCGCCAACCGTAGGAGGATGGCATTGTCCAGAACGTCCCGTCACGGCCGCGCACCAACTGCCGGGGACTCTGGATGCTGTTCGACGCGCTGTCGTCGATGCCGATGGTACGTACGAGCAGGCCGTGGGCATCCACGAGCAAGAACGGCAACGGCTGGCCGGCGTTCACTGACGAAAGCAGCAGCGAACCATCCGGAAGTACCAATGCGTCCCACGGTGTCATCGGCAAGTCGATCGTGCGCACGTAGTGGCGGTCGGGACTGTAGACGAGCACACGCGGCAGGTCGTCGAAGATCCAGAGAGAGTCACCCGGACCCGAGCGCGTGAACCGCGCACGGTGAAATTGCTCCGGTCCATCGCCCTGAGTGCCGAGCGTGCCGAGATAGGTACCGTCTTTCGAATAGATCAGCGGCAGGCTCGGTACTTCTCCGAATGCCTGGATCAGCACGCGATAGGTGTCACCATGCAGTCCGCTGACGACTGGATCGTTCGCCATCGCGCCCGGTCCGTGCGTGTCACCCAGGGTGATCAGGTGCTCCAGGCGAATCGGCGCGACTTGCCGCGCGCCATCGCAGGCCGACAGCAAGACAGCCGTTGCGACCAGGAGCCGAAGCGCGTGCCACCGATTCAATGCGGCCGTCCCAACGCGGCCGGACCGCGGCTTCTGCCGACCGCGACACCAAGCACCGCGAGCGCCAGCAAATAAGGAAGCGCCAGAAAGAACTGGTATGGTACCGTGCTACCGGTGGCCTGCAGCAAGAACTGCAACGCAGTCGCGGCACCAAACAGAAGAGCCGCAGCGGCGACACCGAATGGGTTCCAGCGACCAAGCACGACAATCGCGATCGCGATAAAGCCACGCCCGGCGGTCATCCGTTCCGTGAACGTCCCGACTTGCGCGAGCACCAGTGATGCGCCGGCCAGTCCCGCAGCCGCACCCCCGATGAGCACACCCGCCACGCGCACGCGCGCCACCCGGACTCCCACCGCAGCCGCCGACACCGGCGATTCGCCGCTCGCCCGCAGTTCCAGTCCAAACCGTGTGCGAAACAGAAGCCACGCGGCCGCCGGAATCAGCAGGTAGCAGAGATAGGTGAGCAGCGACTGATTGAAGAACGCTGGCCCGATCCAGGGAATCACCGCAAGTCCCGGGACCGCGACCGGCGCGAGCGTCGGCACACTGAGTCCGGCTCCGGCCGTTCCCCAGACCCGCCGCGCAAGAAGTCCCGTGATCCCGGTGAAACCGAGCGTGATCGCCGTCCCCGCAATGATCTGATCGGCGCGGGCACCGACGACGGCGGCCGCAAAGACGGCGCCCGCCACGATGCCGCCCGCTACTCCGGCAACAATGCCCCATTCCGGTCCGGCCGACACCGCCACCACCGCCGATGCCAACGCACCCGACAACATGGCACCTTCGATCCCAAGGTTGATCACACCACCACGCTCGGCGATTGTCTCGCCAGTTGCGGCGAGCGCCAATGGTGTTGCGACGCGCACACTCGCCGCCGCAAAGGCGGTGAACAGATCGGCACTCATTCGCGTTTGCGCCCGCTCACCACGACAGTGAGAAGAACAACCGCCTCGACGACCTGCACGGCAACGGCCGGAATGCCCGCATCACGCTGCATCACCCCGGCGCCCGCGTCGAGTGCGCCAAAGAGCAGGCCTGCCAGCACCACCAGCAGCGGTTCTTCCGCCCCGAGGAGCGCCACAGCGATTGCCGTGAAGCCATACCCGGGCGACAGATTCTGATAGAGCGCGTAGGACACCCCCGAGACCTCCATCGCCCCGCCGAGACCGGCCAACGCGCCCGAGCCAAGGAGTGCAGTCGCCAACACCGTGACCGTGGCGATCTTGCCGGTCACCCGAGCGGCGACCGGACCGGCGCCCACCGCCCGGAGCTTGAAGCCCCCGGTGGTCTTTCGTAGGAGTATCCATAACAACCCCGCGATCACGAGTGCCAGGACAAAACCAAGGTGCAGGCGTGATCCCGGCAGGATGTGCGGTAATCTCGCGCTGGCGGCGATGGGCGCGCTCTCGGGGTATACCCGCGACGGTTCCTGCAGCGGACCGGTGACGGCATAGCTCACCACCGCGTCGGCCACAAAGTTGAGCAGCAGCGTCGAGATCACCTCAGTCACGCCAAAGCGGACGCGCAGCACCACCGGCGCGGCGATCCACAGCGCACCGGCCAGTGCACCGGCGGCCATCACCGCGGGAAGAGCGAGGATCGCCGGCACACCGGTCAACTCCAGACCGAGCCAGGTGGCGGCTACGGCCCCAACCGCGAATTGACCTTCCATGCCGATGTTGAATGCGCCGGCCCGGCTTCCGAGAGTAAACGCGAGGCCAAGCAGGATCAGCGGGGTGGCATGCACCAAGGTCACCGACGTGAAGGCGTACCACGACCCGAACGCGCCGTTCCACAGCGCGGCGAGCGCCTCGGTCACATTGAATCCCGCCGCCAACAGGAAGACCACCAGCAGCGACAACCCCAGCACAAAGGCGCCCGCGGTCCGGCCGATGCTTCGGGCTGTCGGCAGATGGGCGTCGAGCGCGAGCGCGGTCATTGCGCCACCGCCATGCCGAGCATCGCGTCGCCCGCCGCGGCGCGTGAAACATCGGGTGGAAGTTCGGTCAGGTCCCCATTGGCAATCACCACCACGCGATCGGCGAGCGTCAGGACTTCGTCGAGGTCCGACGAATGCACCACCACCAAGGCACCGCCAACGGCTGCATCGATAAGTCGACTGTGAATGGCGCGGGCTGCCTGCACGTCGAGCCCCCGCGTCGGATCCTCCGCCACGATCACCCGGGGTCTGCGCTCCAGTGCCCGCGCCAGAATCAGTTTCTGCTGGTTGCCCCCGGACAGCGTTGCCGCAGCGCTATCAGGACTCCCGGCGCGAATACTGAACGCCGAAATCAGCGCGGCAGCCCGCGCACGCAGCGCATGCCAGTCGAGCCACCGCGGTGCGCGGTCGAGCGTGCCCAACAGCAGGTTCTCCGTGATCGTGAACGCCGGGATGATTCCCTCGACCGTACGATCTTCGGGAACGAAGGCCACCGGCCCGGCCACCGCCAGCGTCCCCTTCACGATCGTGACGTCGTCGATGCCGGCGATCGCCCGTAACAGCTGCCGCTGTCCGTTGCCCTCGACGGCTGCAATGCCGATCACCTCGCCCGCCCGCCAATCGAAAGTGGCATCGGCAACACGCACGCTGTGCGCGCTCGCGCTCGTCTCTGCGAGTGTCACGTTCCGCGCCATGACAAGCGCGTCACCGGGAGAGACTTGCCGCTGCGGCTCGCGCGGCAAGTCGGCACCGAGCATGTGTCGCGCGAGCGACTCCGCACTTTCGCCCTTGACCGGACCACTGAACGCGACCGTGCCACGTCGCAGGACGGTGACGCGATCGGCGGCTTGGCGCACTTCATCGAGCTTGTGCGTAATCAGGATGACTGCGCCTCCAGCCGCGGCGAAGGCTCGCATCAACTGCAGGAGCTCGGTCACTTCGCGCGGAGCCAGCACCGCGCTGGGCTCGTCGAGCAGAAGCACCCGGGCATCGGCGGCGAGCGCTTTGACAATCTCGAGGCGCTGCCGCAACTGCACGGAAAGGGTGTCGACCAGCACGCCGGCATCAACCGGCAATCGCAGCCGAGCAATCAATGCCGTCGCGCGCCGCTCGGCTGCGCGGCCTGTTTCACGCCAGCCCGCGGCGAGTGCGATGTTCTCGCCCACCGTGAGTGCGCCGATCGATGTGAAGTGCTGGTGCACCATTCCTATGCCGACCGCTCGCGCCTGGGCAGGGGAATCAAACCCACGGCGAACGCGGAGCGCACCACGTGTCGTGTCGGCGATCTCGCCGCTGTCGGGGCGGAGAATCCCGTACGCGATGTTCATCAGTGTGGTTTTGCCGGCACCGTTCTCACCG
>DATAVM010000144.1:0-2493 GCA_036267775.1 Gemmatimonadales bacterium | reverse complement strand
CACGGCCGCAAAGAGATCGGGACGGAGATTGGTGACCGCGCCCATCAACAGGCCGCCGGCGCTGCCACCTTCGATCGCGATCCGCTTGCGCGACACCCGGCGCGTCGATGCAAGATGTTCGGCCGCGCTGATGAAATCGGTGAACGTGTTCATCTTGTGCGCCATGCGGCCGGCGTCGTGCCAGGCCTTGCCAAGCTCACCGCCGCCGCGGATGTGGGCGATGGCGACGACAATGCCGCGCTCGAGGAGCGAGAGTCGGCCGGAGGAAAACGCGACGGGATAGGGATAGCCGTACGAGCCGTAGCCATGCAGCAGGCATGGTGCTTTCCCGTCGTTGCGGACGTCGGCGCGCCGCACGAGGGAAATCGGGATCATGGTGCCGTCGGCCGCACGCGCTTCGAGGCGCTCGGACACAAAGCGCGACGCGTCGTAGCCGCCGACAATCTCCTGCTGCTTGAGGAGAGTGCGTTCGCGTGTGGCAAGATCGTAGTCATAGACCGATGACGGGGTCACGAGCGATTGATAGCCGATGCGAAGTGTGCCGATCTCCCATTCCGGATTGCCCTGGAGATAGGCCTCGTAGACCGGTTCGGGAAAGGCGATGCGATACGGCTGGCCGTTGCGACGACACACCGTCAACTGCGGCACGCCGCGTTGGCGCTCGGTGAGAACCAGCCAGTCGGCAAAGCAGTCGTGGCCTTCCAGCATCACGTCGTCCCGATGAGGCACCACTTCCTTGAGTGTCGCTCGGCGCACATCGTTTGCGGGTGCGCGCACCAGGCGGAAGTTGCGGCCGGTGTCGTTGATGCGGATGACAAAGCTGTCGAGCGACGGATGATGGTCGACGTCATACTCGATGTCAGCCCGGCGCGGCAGGAGTACCCGCCACTCGGCATTCTCGGCATCTGCAGGCGCGGCGCGGCATTCGCTCGTGGTGTGGCTGCCGCACTGCAGGAGCAACCACTTCCGGTCACGGGTCCGATGCACCGAGACATTGAACGCTTCGTCGCGCTCTTCGTAGACCAGCGTGTCCTCGTGCATTCCGGGGCGGTGATGCCAGAGCTGATACGAGCGCTTGGTTTCCGGATGCTCGATGGTGTAATAGAAAGCGTGGCTGTCGTTCATCCACGCGACAGATGTGACGCGTTCGCGGGCAAAGGGTAGATCGGCGCCGGTCGCAAGATCTCTCAGATGCAGTGTGTACTGGCGAAAGCCCGTTTCGTCGGTGCTGTAGGCGAGTCGAGTGGTGTCGTCGCTCACGTTGAAGTCACCGAGCGCCAGGAACGGCTTGCCTTCCGCCAGGACATTCACGTCGACCAGTACTTCTTCCCGGCCTTGTGTCGGGCCGTCTTTCCGGCGGCAGTGAATGGCGTACTGCTTCCCTTCCTCGGTGCGGGTGTAGTACCAGTAGCCGTTGAGCCGGACCGAAACGGAGAGATCGGTCTCCTTGATGCGGCCGAGCATTTCCTTGTAGAAGCGGTCCTGCAAGCTGACGAGTGGCGCAAGGACGCTGGCGGCGTAGTCGTTTTCGGCGGTGAGATACTCGGTGACCGCGGGATCGTCGCGATCGCGGAGCCAGGCGAAGTCATCGATGAGGGTTTCGCCGTGGCGCAGTATGGCGACTGGACGGCAAGCGGCGGCGGGAGGGGTTGGCATGGCGGGAAAATAAGCGCGGCGGGAGGACGCCACAGTCCATGACAACATCCGCCTTGATGAGGACTGTCGTTCGGCTAACTTTAGGCCATCCTCGGCCAAGCCAAATCACGACTGTGCGCAGTTTGGAGGATAGCCCGTGATGTTTGCTTTGGTTGCCGCATTGCAGATATCCGCTGCGCTCCCGGTCGACGAGCGCGGGCACCTGCTGCCTCAGGACAACGTCGCGGCGGCGCCGGCAAGAATCGCGGCTGCATGCCCTCGTGAACATGGCGAGCTTCGTGACGCGCTGCTGCGGGACGAGGCGCGTCTTGCCCAGCGTCTGGCCGGGACCGCCCGGCAACCCGATACTGCGTGGCTGCAACTCGCGTGTCTTCGTGCGACGCTCTTTGTCGATGGGGCAACCGGCCGCGAGGGCCTCCTGATGCCTTTGGGTACCGGGTGGAGTCACGGAGCGATCGAGGTATTGCTCCGTGCCATCGCTCAAACTCCGCAGGGCCCGACCGCTGCGCGGTTGTTGACGGCGGTCGCGCTCGCCGCGCAACAAACATCGCTCCCCGCGGTTGCGACCTTCTCGGAAAATGCACGCGGAAGCAGGGAGCCATTGGCCCCGATCGCCAACGCGGTATTTGCTGCGGTCCGCGCCGGCGTCGTGGATTCCGCGGTGTACCGCGGTTGCACGAGCTATCTGCTCGACATTGGGGATTTCGCAGCTGCTCGCACGTGCAGTTCCCGGGCGCTGGAGCATGGCGCGGACTCGACGTGGCACATGCTTCGGCTGGCCTACATCGCCTTCCATGTCGCCGACACGCTTGGCGGCACGCGGTTCTTTCGCGACGC
>DATAVM010000143.1:0-15549 GCA_036267775.1 Gemmatimonadales bacterium | reverse complement strand
TCGACGCCCGCAATCCCATGCTTGCCTATCTCGACCAGGCGCCCGAGCCGCCGCGTGTGATCGATGCGCTGATCCTGACTCATCCGCACGACGATCACTATCCGGGCGCCGAAGGCGTGGTCCGGCATTTCGACGTCTGCGACTACTACGATCCTGGCTACCCGGACACGACCAAACGCTACGAAGCATTTCTGCATCTGGTGCGGGAGGCGCGCTGTCACGGAGAACCCGTGCGAATGCATATGGGACGCGAGACCTTCGGCACGCTTGACTGGGGATCCGAACTCGATGTGAAAGTGCTCTATGCGTGGCCTGGATCACCCACCGGCCTCGGGCACGGCAATACGCTGGTCAACAATGCGTCGATCGTGCTCAAGATCACGTGGGGCACGCAGAGCATTCTCCTGATGGGCGACGCGGAAGGAAAAGATCGCAACGGCCTCGCCGACATGCCACGGTATGCGGAGCAACGACTGATGGCCGAATACGGCGCAGCTGGTCTCAAGGCCACGGTGCTCAAGGTGGCACACCACGGCAGCGAAACATCAAGCACCAACCCGTTCATTGCCGCGGTTGATCCCAAGTACGTCATTGTATCGTCGGGGCGCAAATCATTTGGCGGCACGTTTCTGCCGGACCGCACAGCGCTCGAACGCTACTGCGCGCACAATCCCGCGATCCGGATTTTCAGCACCGATCAGAACGATGCGGCGGAACATCGCACCACGCGCGACGACGCCGATGGCGACAACATCATGATCCGCATGAACGCCGACACGACCATCGTCACCGCAGCCGCCAGCGGCAGGCCATACATCCCGACCACCTGCACGCCGTAACGTTGCCGCTACCCCGCGATCAGCGCGGCCACCGGTGCGAGCCGCTCGCCGCCGCGATCGCAGAAGATCTTCATCACCGCGAGAATCGGCACGGAAAGAAAAGCTCCGGGAACGCCCCAGAGAAACCACCACGTCATCGTACTGATCAGGATTGCCGCAGGATTGAGTTGCAGCTGCCTGCCATAGGTGACTGGGCTCACGACATCATTCTGGATGGTGGTCATGACCAGATAGCAGATCGGCGGCAGCAGCGCGTGACTGATGCCGCCTGTTCCGGCCCAGCCAATTACGAGCAGCAACACGACCATCACCAGGCCGCCGAGATACGGAATGAACTCCAGGCAGAATGTGAGTATACCCCAGACCGGTGGGGCCGGCAGATGCAGCACGGTGGCCACACCGGTGAAGACCAGGCCCTGTCCGATGTTCAGCAGGGTGGCGATCCCCAGATAGCGCGCCAGCACCGTCTGCACTTCGTCGCCAAACGCAGCGAGCCGTCGCGCGGCCGCCGACGTGGGGGCGAGCTTGATGAGCCGCTGCCGCCACATGTCGCCCGCCGCAAGAAAAAACATCAACAGCAACAGCGTTTCGATGAGGGCCGCAATCACGCTGGTCGCGGTACCAAAGACGCGGCCAATCACCGGACTGCTGGCGGATGGTCCCGCCGCGCTGGACGCGGGTCGCGCAGACGATGAATCGGGCGGCGCGTGCATGCTCGACTGAACGGGCGCCGCGCCGCTGCCATCAAAGACAGCGCCGAACCGGTCAAATGGCGGCGGAAGCGCACTCGCCTTGTTGTGTGCGGAGGCCTCTGCCGCGGGAAGCTTGGTGAGAAAGCCTTCGATCGACGGAGCCAGCCCATAGCCGGCGCCCACCAGCACGCCGACCGCGCCGAGCACGACGATGGCCGCACCAGCCGGCGCAGGGATGCGGGCACCCTCCAGCCAGCGCACCACCGGGCGCAGAACGATGTTGAATGTCAGCGCCGCCGCCACGGGAATCAGGAGCTCTCGCGCCAGATACAGCGCGGCCACCACGGCCAGGCTGGCGATGACGGTGACGGCAATCGCCTGCTCCCGCGCCCAGGACTTCAACATCGTGGTGCTCCGATCGCCGAATGAAAGACGCAGTCGTTACACCTGTGACGCCCGGCTCCCGGCAGATCGCACCGCACCCGCACTACATTGCTGGAACGCAGGTCGATCAACGTACCCCAAGACCGGAGCGATCAATGCATCCCGCCGCAGAGCCGCTGATGATGGAACTCCAGACCGAAGGCCAGACCACCCGTCGTGTGCTGGAGCGCGTGCCGCAGGACAAGTTCACCTGGCGGCCGCACGGGAGGTCGTTTTCAATGGGCGAACTGGCGCTGCACACCGCCCAGGTGCCCGCCGCGCTCGGACGACTCCTGACCGACGATGTCTTTCTCGTCACCCCGTTTACTCAGGCCGAAGCGAAGACCTCTGCCGAAGTGCTCCAGGCGCACGATGACAGCATGATCTTCGCGCAGGATTTTCTCAAGGGATTGACGGTCGAGCGCGCCAACACGATCTGGAAGTTGCGCGCCGGCGACAAGGACGTCATGGCAGCACCGCGACTCAATCTGGTGCGGGCGCTCATGTTCAACCACTGGTACCATCATCGCGGGCAACTGCTGGTCTATCTCCGGCTGCTCGATATTCCGGTGCCGTCAGTCTACGGTCCTACTGCCGACGAGAATCCCTTTCTCGCCAACTGACGCCGACGGACGCCAACTCACGCCGGCGGCCGATGCCGCCGGCGCGATGGCAGCACCACACTTGCCGCTCGAGCAGCGGCGGGGCGTTCCTCAGAGCTTTCCTTCCCGACGCGCCATTGCCTTGTAGAGGAACTCGAACCACTCGGCCCACGATTGCTGGTCGTGTTCGTCGCGCAGACCGTCCCAGATCGGACGGACCTTGGGCCAGGCCGCAAGCACCGGACCCGAGAGGAGATCGTCGAGCAGGTCGATCGGCGCCAGGCCACGCTTGAGCAGCAGACCCATGTTTTCGAAGAATACGCTGACCACCATCAGCGAGGTGTAGTCTTCCGGCTCGTGCTTGTCGCGATAGGCTTCGTACGTGGGATATTGCCAGTGGAGGACGCGGTTGAAATGCCGCACAAAGCCCTCCTCGCCAAACGACGAGTAGAGCTTGATGGCGAGTTCTGCCTGGCGGACGCTGCCCTGGCTGCGCAGCTGCAACAAGGCCACGATGACGCCGATGATGACGGACACCGACGCGGCGATCGCAAGCACATGTTCCATGGTATCGGGAAGCAATGCATCCTCCACGGCTCGGGAGAGGAGCGCAAACGGGACGACCATTCCGCCGTGCGTGTCCTGCAAACACCAACGGCGGTCCCTCCGCGAGTCGGGAGCCGCCGTTGGGCCGAGCGAGTTCAGGCAAGTCTTCGCATCAACCGCATTCGCTGTAGCCGCACACGTGACACTTGGCGCATCCCTCGGCGTATTCCAGTTGCGACCCGCAATCGGGGCACGCACCACCCAATGTCTCCTGCATGCCGCCCATCACCATCTGTTCGGCGTCGTGCGTCACCATGGCTGCTGGCGCTTCGACAGACGACGTCTGCATCGAAGGATTGCCAAGCAGCTCCTGCTGCACACCCTGCTTGTCCGTGGTGTACTTCTCGAGCGCGATGCCGACGGCATCGGGCACAGAGAGGACCTTGTTGGGTCCAAGTCCGATGAGGCGGTCCGACGAAATGCCGCGCAACTGCCGATGAATGGCGCTCAGCGGAATACCCGACCGCAGCGCCAGGGAAATCAGCCGGCCAATCGCTTCGACATCGGCCATCAGCGCGCCGCCGGCCTTGCCGAGCGACATGAAGACTTCAAAGGGCTGTCCCTTGTCGTCTTCGGTGATGGTGACGTAGAGATCGCCCAGCGGTGTTGCGATCCGGCGCGTGGAACCGCGCAGCAGCTCAGGACGCGAGCGCTTCTGCCGCCGCTGCAGGTTCTCGCTCTCCAGCTCATGCAGCTGCTGGCGCAGCATACGAATCTCGGCTTCGAGCTCGGCCACACGCGACGCCTGATCGGCCGCGGCAATGCGTGCATCGCCCGCATCACCACTGGCGGTCGTCATCGCCGCCAGATCGGCGCGCGCCTCCGACTTGCCGGTGGACGTTGCCTGCTCCACCACCTTCTTGGCGGTCGAGCCGGTCGAGAGCACCTGCATGTCACGTGAGCCGTCGCGATAGACCGTGACGCCCTTGCAGCCGAGGCTGTAGGCCAGCCGGTAGATCTCGGCGACGTATTCGCGGCTGGCGTCGTTGGCAAAGTTGCAGGTCTTGGAAATCGCGGAGTCGTTGAACTCCTGGAATGCCGCCTGCATGCGGATATGCCACTCCGGCGCGATCGCGTTCGCGGTGACAAAGACTCGCTGCCACTCGGCCGGCACTTCCGGAAAGTGGATATGGCCCTGCTCGGCGATCTGGCGCATCAGCTCTTCGGAATACCAGCCCTCGCGCCGCGCGATTGCGACAAAGTCCTCGTTCACGTCCGGCATGAGCACGCCGGCCTGATTGCGCATGAAAGCCACGGCAAAGAACGGTTCGATCCCCGACGAGCAGCCGGCGATGATCGAAATGGTGCCGGTCGGTGCGACGGTGGTCACGTTGCAATTGCGAAGCTTGCGCATGGGGCGGACCCGGTTGCCGTCCCTGTCGCGAGCGCACGTTGCATCGGGACCCCAGATGCTCCGCTCCCACTCCGGAAAGACGCCGCGCAGTGTCGCCAACCGCTCCGATTCGTTCTTGGCCTCGTCATCGACAAACTGCTGAATCTGTCGGCCGAGTGCGACGGCTTCGGCCGAATCGTACGCCACGCCCACTTTCACGAAGAGATCGGCGAGCCCCATCACGCCCAGACCGATGCGGCGGATCCGCTGGGCGAGATGCGTGATCTCGGGCAGCGGATAGTGATTCGCGTCGATCACGTTCTCGAGGAAATGCGTGGTGAGATGCACCACGCGCCGCAGGTGCTCCCAATCGATCGTGGCGGACTCGGTGACAAAGAGACCGAGATTGATCGAACCGAGATTGCAGACGTCGTACGGCAGCAACGGTTGCTCGCCGCACGGATTGGTCGCCTCGTACGAGCCGAGATGCGGCACCGGGTTGTAGTAGTTGGCGCGGTCGATGAAATAGATCCCCGGCTCGCCGGTCTTCCAGGCGCCGTTGATGATCAGCTCCCACACGGTCGCCGCGCGGATGCGGCCGGTCACCTGCTGTGTCCGCGGATCGACCAGATCGTACTCGGCGTCAGCCTCGAGCGCTTCCATGAACGCGTCGGTCACCGCCACCGAGATGTTGAAGTTGGTGATGCGGGTGATGTCGTTCTTGCAGGCAATGAAATCGAGGATGTCCGGATGGTCGACCCGGAGAATCCCCATGTTGGCACCGCGGCGCGTGCCGCCCTGCTTGACCACGTCGGTGGATGAGTCGTAGAGCGACATGAAGGACACCGGGCCCGACGCCACACCCATGGTGGAGCGGACGATGTCGTTCTTGGCGCGCAGACGCGAAAAGGAGAAGCCGGTGCCGCCGCCCGACTGATGGACGAGCGCCATCGAGCGCAGCGTATCGTAAATGCCGCTGTGTCCGTTGGAGAGCGTGTCGTCCACCGGCAGCACAAAGCAGGCGGACAGCTGCCCCAGGGGCCGGCCCGCGTTCATCAGCGTGGGTGAGTTGGGCACAAAGAGCCGTTTGGCAATGACGCCATAGAAGGCCTCGGCCAGCTCGGTGACCGCTCCTTGCGACGCTCCATAGCGTGCATCCGGTGCGGCCACCGTGGTCGCGACGCGCCAGAAGAGATCTTCGGGGCCCTCGACCGGAGACCCAAGCTCGTCCTTGAGGAGGTAGCGCTTCTCAAGAACGGTGATTGCATTGGGCGACAATTCGACCGCGCCCCGCGCCGGAGACGTTTCCATGGGTCCTCACCACAACAGCTAGAAGGTGACTATCAGAGGTGTCGTCGGATGGGCCGACGGTACCGCGCAGCGACTCGACGACAACGTCCGGAGCAGCAGGGCCAAGGACCGGGCGAAGGTGACGTCGAAGGGCACCAAGGTACGGCGAGTCCACGGGGGGAGCAATCGGCAGAAAAGACCAACAGCCATCGGCACATGACGAATCCACATCACAAATCTATCACATTGTCGAGTTATCCACAATCCGACGTGCCCACCCTTACTGTACAGTAATTGTCCGACGCCGGACCATCCGCTGCTTTCCCCGCTCCACCGCCACTTCGAGCAGATACGTTCCCTTCTCCAGGCCGGCCAGATCGATCGCCCGCCGCACCGTGCCGGTGGGATGGTTGAACTGGAGTTGCTCCGTCAGCGCGATGGCGTCGTGGCGGCCCGTGATCAACCGTTCGAGGACGCTGCGCTCGCGCGTGACGGCGATCCGCATGGTGTACGGCGTACCAGGCTCTGCACCGTAGGCCTCGAAATACACGCCCAGCGTGTCCCGGGGCGAGTAGACGTGCGCCGCGTCGAGCCACGCGGTATCGCGCGCGGTCACCGCCCACGGGAGCGACTTGTCCGCGATCCCGACCAGCAGCGATGACAGCGCGAGGGTATCGCCGTGCACATCGGGCACTGTCAGCGAATCGAGCGGATAGACGGCGCCCACCAGCGGACTGAGTTCCACCCCAAAGCGCACATGCTGTGCTCCGGGAGCCGCCACCATCTCGGCGCGCATGGCGATCAGCCGGGCGCCCGGCGGCGGGCGCGGCACAAACTGCACGGTATCGAGTGTCGCGACCGCATTGCCGGCCTTATCGAGGATGGTCGCCCGCGCCTCGAACCGAACCATCCGGGAGGTGTCGCGGGCACTGAGCGCCCGCACCATTGCCGCATCGACGGCATACACGATATGGACGAGCGGCTTGCCGTCTCGCTCGCCCGCGGCCAACCATTGCACCCGGCCGCCGAGAGTGATGCGATAGGTTCGCGTCCACGAAGCGGTCGTGGTGGCGGTTGCGACGGCCTTGTGTCCCCTGATGCGTTCCTCGGCCGCCAGGTTGACCTGGCTCATGGGTCCCGCGGTCAGGATCTGCTGCAAGCCGGGTATTCGGCGCGAGCGGGCCAGCATCACATCCGGGCTCAGACCCAGATCGAAGATGCTTTCGACCAGGCGATAGTCCGACGGATCATCCCGCGCGATGAAATGCAGGACCAGATCGCCGTCGGGGCGCGCATAGCGCCACGTCTCGCTGCCAAAACTGTTGCTGTCCATGACCGCGAGCCCATCGAACATGCGCCGTCCCTGCCCGCGACTGCCGACGCCGGTGCTCATGCGGACACCACCGGGAGCGGAAATCGAAGAGAGCGAGGCGGTCTGCGGGTAGGTGGGCCACGCGATGCGATCGGTCGGCGCACCCTGGCGCAGCAAGACGATGCCGCGATCGTCGATGTCGGTGTCGCCGCTGTGGTATCGCTCGATCCCCCACTCATAGGTGCGCCGGAACGGCGGCAGACGAAAGAGGATCGCGACCACCTGCCAGCGGCGGAAGTGTTCGGTCAACCGCGACGCCGATGAGCGGAGATCGGCTGCCGCGGCGTCGTGCCAGAATGCGCGCAGCCACGCCACCCGTGCGTCGCCGGTGCGATGATCGAAGGTGGCCAGCGCCGTGTCCGGCACGATCGGTTGAATGTCGTGCCGGTATCCGGCCACGACCTCCGGATCGTCGCTTGCGGCGCCTTCGTAGTACGCTGCTTCCACTGGTGTCTGGCCGCCAGACACGGCCGGAATGGTATCGCCCGTCAGCGGCAGCGTCCGCGCGAGTTCCAGGTCGGCCAGGGCGTGATCGACACCCAGCAGGCGGGCACGCTCAAAGGCGATGCAGGCGGAGTCGGCGCTGCCCGCGACGCGTTCCAGCCGCCCCCACTCGAGGAGCAGCTGGGGCTGCCACGCCACGGGCGAGGCCATGACGGTGCGCATCGCCGACAGCGCAACGGCGAGCGGCGCATTGATGCGCTGGTCGCGCGCGTCCTCTGAGAACGCGAGCACGCCGTCGACAAAGCTGGGGTCGACGCGGATCGACTGCAGGAATGCCGCGCCCGCACGACTGTCGCGATCGATGCCCAGCATCGTGTACAGGCCGCCGACCACGCTGCGCGAATGATCCGGGAGTGCCACCTCGGCGAGCCCCAAACCAAACCAGGGCCAGGGCCATGTGGGCTCGAGTTCGCTCGCCCACTGGAATTCGCCCGCGGCATCTTCGATGTGATTGGGTTTGCCTGCGAGCTGGCCGATGCGGAGTGCCAGAAAGCCCAGCCGCAGATGAATCATCGCGTCGTCGCGATGCAGGCGTGCGTACGCAATCGAACGGGTCTCGAAGGCCAGCAGCGACAGCGTGTCGGCGGCGATCGAGAGCGAGTCGCGGAAGAGCACGACGGAGTCACGCTGCGCAACGGCCTGACCAGGGAGTGGCCTGGCGGCAAGAAATGCAACGCCGAGAAGACTGAGGAGGGTGCAACGCCGGAACATCGGTCGGCGACTCACTTGACGATGGTAAACTCGCGCCGGCGGAGCGCCGTTCCGCCGTCCGGCGTCGAGACGATCACCTCAATGATATACACGCCCGGATTGAGCTTCTCCAGCGAGAGCTGGCGCCGCACGGTCTGGACGCCGCCGCCATGACGTTCGTCGAACGCCAGACGAAGCATTGCGCTGCCGCCGAGCACCGGCCGGCTGAGCGCCGCCGCCGCGGCCTTGGCGCTGGTCCGCACGATCGTCAGCTGCGCCTTGTACGGGGTTCCCGCCTTCATCCCCGCCACCTGAAACGCCAGCTGCAGTGGCTGGGCGTGATGAAAGGTCAGATCGGGATCGATCCACACGGTGTCGTCGCCAGCGCGGAGCGCGAGCGGAACGCTGCGATCGCCCAGCGCCAGATCCGACAGCGCGAGCGTGGCCCCCGCAAACGACGCCACGTCGATGGAATCGCGTGGCGTGACCATGCCGCCGCTCACCGATTCCAGCGCGGCCCGCGCCGTATATCTGCCGGGCGGCAGATCGAGCGGGAAGCGGGCAAGGAGCCGTCCGTCAGGCGCAATCCAGGTGCTGCTCAGAAAGCTGCGCGATGTATCGAGCGTGGCCGCGACCGAGCCATCGGTGGCGAGCACGGCGACGCGGGCCCGTACGGTGTAGAGAAAGCCTTGCGGCGTGCGGTCGGGAACGATGGCGTCACCGGGAATGGCAAAGGTGGCCTGCAATTGCGAATGGGCCGAATCGCCGCCGATCGCAACGAACTCGACCGCCGCGGCGATCGGCAACTGATAGCTCAGCTTCCAACTGTCGGTGTTGAGGGCGATCGCGATATTCCGCTCGCCCATCTTGAGTTCCTGAGCCTGCAGGTCGGCGGCAGCACTCTTGCCACGGGCCAGCATCCGGCCATAGAGCGGGCTGATCGGTTCGCGCGAATGCAGGAGCTCCTGCGCCGTCTGCGCGAGCAGGCCCGCGCCATACGTCTCAACCGTGTCGGTACGGCTGTCGGCCGACTTGGCATCGGGACCGAGTGCGGCGATCCGCGCCTGCCCGCTCAGGGCCAGGATGTCGAACACACTCGGCACCAGCCGGTATTCGTTGGTCCCCGCCGCCACGACAAAGTGCAGCCAGAGATCGTTGCCGCCACCGCGATGATAGAGCCAGGATTCGTTCGCGGGAACGCCGGGCAAATTGAGCGATGCGCGGTCGTCCGGGAGCCCATGACGAATCACGGTGAGTCCGCGATCGTCGAACTGCGCCGCCAGATCGTTGCGATCGGCGTGCGGCGATCGCAACGAGAATTCACGGCGCGCGATCGCGAGACGGCGGTAGTGCTCGCGCAACCGCTCACTGCTCGTCTGCAACTCGTCGCGCGCCTCCCAGAAATGCTGCATGAGTGCGACACGCGCGTCGCCCGACGGCGCATGATCGAATGCCGCGAGCGTGGAATCGGGCAGCAGCATCGCGACGTCGTTGCGATAGCGGACAAGCGTCTCGCCGGTCGCGAGTGCAAGGCCGCGATACCACGGGGTGGCGCCGCTCAGCAGACCATATTCCAGACGGGCCCGCGCGAGCTCCAGGAGCACCGCGGCATTGTCGGGCTCGCGCGCCACCAGCCCCTCGAGCAGGATCCGCGCGGAATCCGCGTCGCCGACTTCGCTCTCCACCCGCGCGCGCGCGAGCTGGACCTCCGGGAGCCGGCTCACCGGCAGCGTCGCCGCCGTCCGGAACGCCTCGAGCACCGCCCGGAGGAGAAACGGATCGGCGTCTGCGAGCGCGCTGGCGGCGGGCCATGCCAGCGCGTCAGCCCACGTCGAGTCGACGGTCGCAGCATGGACAAAATCGTTGGCGGCGTGTGCCGCGGGATCGCTCCTGAGCATCGCGGCGATGGTGCCGAGCGTGCTCCCCATCGCGCTCGCGTCGGCAAAGCCCAGTCCGAGCCACGGCCACGGCCAGTCGGCGTGCAGGTCCCGCGCCCAGTTGAATTCGCTGCCGGCATCATTGAAGTGGGAATGCGTGTGCGTGAGTTCCCCTTCGCGCACCGCGACAAGACCGATCCGCAAGTGGAGGATTCCATCGTCATGATGCGTGCGAGCGCTGTCGATCAGGTTGGCTTCGAGGGTCGCGAGCTCCGCGGTATCGTGACGTTCCTCGAGCGAGTCGCGCCACGCCGCAAGCGCCGCACGATCCGATGGTGCCTGCGCCGCCGCCAGATGCAGCAGCACACCGAGGGCCGCTCCGGCAACGCCTGCCGATCGCCACATCATTTCGTGATCGTGAAATCCCGGCGACGGACGACCTTCTCGCCAGACGCGGTCGATACGGTGACCTGCAGGATGTACTTGCCGGGCTCGAGCTTGTCGGTGGCGACTTCACGCCGTACCGGATCGGGGGCGCCCGTCGCCGTGCGATTGAACGTGATGTGAATCGCCTCCGGATGCGCCCCGAAGAGTTTATGCAGAAACGACTGCGCCCCTGGCCGGATCGCGGCAATCTCATACCGGTACGCGGTGCCCGGTGCGAGCCCCGTGACCTCAAAATACAATTCGAGCGGCACGGTGGAGCGGAAGGAACGTGACGGATTGAGCCACACCGAGTCGCCTTGCGGTGTGCGCCACGCCAGCTGCACCGCGCGCGTGCCGACCGCCAGATCGGAGAGACCAAGAGCGGGCCCGAGCGGCGACGCGACCTTCACGGTGTCGCGCGGCGTGATCACGCCGGCATCGCCGGCCTCGAGCGCCAGGCGCACGGTGAACGTCCCCGGCGGCACATGCACCGGCAGGCGGCCGACCAACTGTTCGTTCGCACCGATGGGGGTCGGCGCCACAAAGCTGCGCACCGTGTCCACCGATGCCACGACCTTGCCGTCGAGGCTGAACGCAGCAAAGCGCATGGCAACGGGATAGACCACGCCGCGCGGGGATGGCTGGGCATGCAGCGCGCTACCCGGAATGGCGAACGTTACCTGAAGTTCCTGCCCGGCCGAATCCGATCCCACGGCCACGATGTCGTACCATCCCGGCAGCGCGGAGGTGTAGGTCAGCGGCCAGCTGTCGGTCCGCGTGCCGATGGCAATGCTTTGCCGTCCGATCTCGCGCTCCTGCGCCTCGATCGAGCCCGCGCTTCCCTTGCCCGCCGTCATCATGCGCGCATAGATCGGGCTGAGGCCATCGCGCGACTGGATCAGCGCTTCGGCCAGCTGCGAGATCGCCACCGTCTGGCGACGGGTATTCAGCGATTCGGCCGCCGCGAGCGTGAGGAATCCGTCCCGTGGGACCCGCGAGCGGTCACCGATCTGATTGTCCTGAATGTCGCCGATCGTCGCGACCTGGATGGCGCCGCCGTTGCCGAGGGCGTCGAGCACGCTCTCGACCAGCCGGTAATCCTGGGGTCCTTCGCGGGCAACAAAGTTGAAGATCAGCTCGCCCGTCGGACGGTGGTAGACCCAGGTTTCGTTCGGTGGCAGACTCGGCAATGGCAGGCTGCGCCGATCGCTCGGCTCGCCCTGGCGCACATAGATCACACCGCGATCGTCGAACTCCGCGAGGGTGGGCCGGTAGCGTTCGACGATGTCGTAGTGCCGCGTGGTGCTCACCAGCCGGTACGTACGCTCCGCCACGTCGAGGCGCCGATAGTGCTCTTCCAGGCGTTCGCCGGGACGATGCAGATCCTCGTCGTCGCGCGCGGTCCAGAATCCGCGCATCAGCGCGACGCGCTGCTCGGGCGTCCCGGCATCGAACGCATGCAAGCTGGAGTCGGGAAGCACCGGCAGGAGATCGCTGCGATACGCCGCCAGCGCATCGTGATCGGCCAGTCCGAGGCCGCGATACCAGGGCGTACCGCCGTCGACGCGATGCAGGAAGAAGCGGGTGCGCGCGAGCTCCAGCAGACCGGCGGCGTTGTCAGGTTCGGTCTCGAGCAACGTGTTGACCGCCGCCAGCGCAGAATCGGCCGAGCCGGCAATGCGTTCGACGCGCGCCCGCATCAGCAGCACGAGCGCATTGTGGCCCGCCGGCGTGCGCGCCGAACGTCGCAACGCGGCAAGGGCAACGCCCAGGCGGATGTTGGTGCGCTGGCGGAGGGCGGTGTTGCTCAATTCGACGAGACCCTGCACAAAACTCGGATCCACTTCCGCACTGCGCGCAAAGTCCATCGCCGATCGCGTGAGCGCGTCCTTGCCGAGCATGGTCTGCAATCCGCGCAGCAAGGGGGTGGTATAGTCGCCAAACCCGAGCTCGGCGAGACCAAGACCATACCATCCGAACGGCCACTTGGGCGCGAGCTCCGTGGCCCACTGGAATTCGCTCGCCGAACCGTCGTAATGCACCCGGCCGGCAAGATCGCCGGCGCGCAGATCCACCAGCCCGATCCGCAGGTGAATCATGGCGGCGTGCGCAGAGTCTGCGGCCGTGCGCGGATCGTGCAGCCTGGGTTGCAGCACGAGCGAGATGAGCCGCTTCTCGTATGCCAGGAGCGACACGGAATCGCTCACCCCCGCGAGCGAATCGCGGAGAGTGACGAGGGAGTCGCGCTGCTCGGGCGATTGCGCCATGACCGGGCGCACGGCGACGGTCGCCAACGCGGCAAAGAGCGCCATGCACACGCGTGAACCACCGGCTCGCTGGGGCATTGGCTTGAATCTATGCACGATTTTCCAACCTGTAACGCTATGGGCCTGGAACGCCCGCCGTGCCGCGTGCGGACTGCGCCGCAGCGCGTAAGAAATCGGTTATCCCCAGCACGATTGCACTGGCGTAGGCTGCCTGGCCCTGCGGCGTCCGGAGCGCGTTCTCCTCTTCCGGCACCATCATGAAGAGTGCTTCGGTCATGATCGACGGATACCACGTGGGGCGCACCAGCGCCAGGTCGCCGCGAGCCACGCCCAGGTCGCGGCGGCCAAGAGCGGCAATGAGTCGCGCCTGAACCATTCGAGCGAGCGGCAGACCCTGCTCGTGGTTGAAGAACGTGCTGCTTCCCGCGTTGGTAAAGGGATTCACGCCGTCAGGCAGCCCGTTGTTGTGAATGGAAATAAGGAGATCGGCTCCGACCGAATCGGCGAGCGCGGGTCGCGCGCCGAGCGCGACGCCGTTGCTGTCATGGCGCGTCATCACCACACGCGCGCCAAGCGCGACGAGGCGATCGCGCACCCGTTCGGCGACCGCCAGATTGGCTTCGGGCTCGCAGAGATGTGTCGGCCCACAGGCGCCGCCCGGCGGATGGCCGGCGTCGACCACGATCAACCGGCCGGCCAGCGGACGCACCGGATCGATCCGCGGCGGCTGACGAAACTCGAACACGAGGTCGGTGCCGTCCACCCGATAGCGCCAGCCCCAGAGAGCTCCGGCAAAGCGGACGGCGAGCGTGATCCGGTCGCTGCTCGTCTGCGTCCACGTAAGCGATTTCACAAACTGACGCCCCGCGCCATAGCGGGTCCAGTTGGCGTCGGACGTGACGCCAAAAAACGTGATGTCGAGACCGCCGTCCACTTCGCTCACATTGAGCGGCACCGGGCGCGTGAGCGGGACGCGGAGCCTGGCGCCGCTGCTGTCCGGTGTGAGCGTGAGCGACGACATCACCGCGAGGCGCGCATCATCCGGTGCGGCGACGCGCTGCACCGCAGCGAGCGGTACCCACGCAATGGCATCGGCGGCGAGGCGCAGCCGCACCTGGTCGTTGGTGCGCGCGTCGGCCTCGGTGCGCGTGCCGCGCGGCAGAAACCAGGTGTACGTACCAGTGGGAGCGCCGCGCCCGGTAATGATGTCATCACCGCCGCCGCGCTGCAGCGGATCGTCGCCGAGCCGGACGGCCACCGGGTGTTCGGTGCGGTTGAGGACCAGATTCCACGGCAGCCGTGTGGTATCCGCGCCGAGGGCAACGACAAGCACCGGCCCGGCGACAGTGCTGACAGCCGGCGCGTCGAGTGCCACGCAACAGGCGTCGCTGGTGGCGCCCGCGTGGTCGCGCAATACGGCGACGTACCGATCACCTCGGGCCGGACGGACCAGATTGCGAGTGTCACGATCGAACTCGCGGATCCCGTCAGCGACAGGCGGGGCGATGGAGTCGGCGGCAAACAGCACGACGCCACCGCCAGGGAGCAGCAGGCGCACCGACGCGCCGGGTGCGGCCCGTACCGTGAGCGGCAGCGGCTCGCCCGCCGGCAGCCAGACCGCGCCCACCGGGCTCAGTGAAGCGCGATCGATCCATGCGCCCCGCTCCGGTACCCACCCGGCGCGAACCACCACCCAGTCGGCGCGGGCAGTATCAGTCCCCTGAGACGCGATGAGATGCAGCGCAAAGGCTGAGTCAGGAGGGACGGCGATCCAGGCCAGCCATGCACCATTGGCTGCGACTCTGACGGTCTGGCCGTCGATGGTGAGCCGGGCCCGGCCGTCGCCTACCGTCCCATAGACAAAGGTCGAATCGCCGGCCGCGATCGCTGCCCCGCTTTCGGGATAGCGGACCGTGATGGCGAGCGGCCCATGCACCGCCGGAACCGGCGGCAGGCCGCGTTGCGCGGCTGCCGGCAGGGCTCCGCCCAGGGCGGCCGCCAGCAGCAGCCCGCTAAGCTGTGAACGCATCGTCACTTAGAGTCAATTCCAGTTGCCGCCTTCCCCCGGGCTTCCTATCTTCCCCGGACTCGTCGGACGCCTGCATCCCTCAAGGGAGACACGCCCACGCCCTCCAGCCGCGCTTCCTTCTACGCCATCACTGATCGCGGCCGCACCCGGGACCATAACGAGGACACCTTCCTCGTTGCCGATCTCGCGCACCCCGAATCTCTCCGTGTTTCCCGCCATGCGGAATATGTGGTGGGCGAGCGTGGCGTCCTCTTTCTCGTTGCCGACGGCATGGGCGGCGCGGCGGCTGGCGAAGTGGCCAGCGAGATGGCGGCGACCGCGATCCATCGCTACATGGCCGAGGTCTGGCGCTCCGACCCCGAAATATCGCAGGCACAATTTGCCCGCCGTCTGCGCGAAGCAGTCGAGAGCGCCAACGCCGAGATCTATCACTATGCCCAGGAGCATCCCGATGTTCGCGGCATGGGAACGACGGCGACGGTGGTCGGTGTGTGGCACGACCGACTCTACCTCGCGCAGGTGGGCGATTCCCGCGGCTATCTGGTGCGCGGCGGCGAAGCCCGGCAGCTGACGCGCGATCAATCGCTCACGCAGCGGCT
>DATAVM010000142.1:0-10451 GCA_036267775.1 Gemmatimonadales bacterium | reverse complement strand
CCTGCACGTCCGTGTGACCGCCCTGTCGCAGCGCGCCCGAGATGATGCCGGTCGCAGGATCGAGCGTGACGCCGGGCGGCAGATTGGCCGAAGTAAAGGTCAGTGGCTCCTTGCCCGACGCGGGAATGCGAAAGAGAAACGGCCGGCCTGGTGTGGCACCGGTGATGCGCGGACTGTTGAGCCGTGGCGCATCGCTCGATGCCGACGCGATGACGGGCGTCGGGCCCACGGGTGGCGTCATCGTTGCCAACGTGGCGGTGTGCGCGGCGGTCGTGAGCACCGCGCCACCCCAATCCGCCACATCGTCGACGGCACCGTCGCCACCGTCCGTTACGTAGAGCGCCAGCCGCCGGGCACCGACCAGTGACACCGCGATCGGTCGCGGCGCCTGCCCTGATTTGAGCACGCCCGTGTCGAGTCGCTTGACGCCGTCGACCCAGACTTCGAACGTGACCGAGCCCCGGCCCGTCTTGCGTGCGTCGTCGACACCAACGGTGGCCACAAAGCGGGTCGCGTGGCCGTCGAGCGCCACCCAGAGCTCGGTGTTGGGTGTCATGCTCACGCCGTGCGCGTATCCGTCACCACCAAGAGTGATGATCGGTGGCGGGGTCGGCGGCGTCGTGCTGCCGCGCGCAGCACGGACAAAAATCGCCGCGTGCCCGGGCCGGCCGATCCGGCCCCCCATCGCCCTGCCAAGATCGAGCGAATCGACCCAGACCCCGTTGATCGGCAACTTGAGCGCGCGGGTCGGCGCCGCCTCGGCAGCGGCCGGCGGCGTGGTGCCCTGAGCCGCGGCAGGCAACACGCTCGTCAGCGCGACTCCGCCGAGCACGAGGAATGCGCGGAGCGTCATCCGTGAGATCGTCACACCAACTCCCGGTGGGATTCGGCAGGGGAGAACCTGATCCTCAAAACATACCGCGCTGCTTGCCGCGCCGTCAGGCGAACCGTACGTTTGGCCGTGCCTCCCACCCGCCCGATTTCCCGCCGTGACGCACTCCAGCAGCTGACTGCCATCAGTACCGCGCTGGCCGTGCCGCGCGGCGTCATTCGCGGCGCGGCCGCCGATCTCGTGATCGCGGGCACACCGGTGGAAATCGCCGTGGCCTCGCTGAGCCGCGTGACCGCACGCATCACTGTCAGGCCCATCCGCGACGGCCAGCTGGTGCCGGTCACAAGCACCGGAGCGCTCGCCGCCGAGAATCCCGGATCGGTCGCGGCGCACGGCCGCGGCACCGCCAGCCTGTCGCGGGTTCGCGCCGGTGATCTCGTGGTGCGCGTGACCGATGCACCACCCACCATCCACGTCGAGACGACGCATGGCGACGTCGTCCAGCAGTTTGGCTTTGACGCGGCCGCGCCGACGATGTCCTTCCGCCTCGGTGCAGGTCCGCTGCTCGGAATGGGCGAGGGTGGCGCGCAGTTCGATCGCAAGGGCTCGGTCGACAAGATGATTGTGGGACAGGGCGGCTACCGGCTCGGGACGAACGGCACACGAGCACCGGTGCAATGGCTGGTCGGCACTGACGGCTGGGGACTGTTCATCCACCAGCCCGAAGGACAATTCGAGCTGAGCGGCACGGACGGCGTCTTCACTCCGCCCGCCGCAACCGCGCTCCCGCTCGATCTCTTTGTCGTGGCGTCGCGCGATCCCGCGGTGCTGATGCGCGAATACGCCCGCATCACCGGGTTCGCCGAGTTCCCGGCGCGCTGGACACTCGGTTACCAGCAGTCGCATCGCACGCTTGCCGGCCCCGATGAAATCCTTGGCGTTGCGCGCACGATGCGCGAGAAGCGCTTGCCGTGCGATACCCTGATCTACCTCGGCACCGACTTCGCGCCGTCGGGATGGAACACGCACAACGGCGAATTCACCTGGCATCCCGTCAACTTTCCCGATCCCGGGGGAATGATCGACACGCTGCACGGCGAACATTTCAAGGTCGTGCTGCACATCGTTGTCGAGGGTCATCACCTCACCGGCACGGTGCACGACGCATGCACCGCAGCACCGCTCCCCAGCGGCCGAACGCCCGACAATCGCTGGCCGCCCGATCGCCAGGTGGCGTGCTACTGGCCCTTCCACAAGCCGTTGATGGATGTCGGTGTAGACGGCTGGTGGCCCGATCAGGGTGATGATTTTGACGGGCCCTCGGAGCGCAATCGCCACCGGATGTACTGGGAAGGCACGCAACTCTATCGGCCCAATGAGCGGCCGTATGCACTGCATCGCAACGCATCGGCCGGCGTGCAGCGCTTTGGCGGTTTTGTCTGGTCCGGCGACATCAACTCGCGCTGGCAGACACTCAAGACGCACGTGCCGGTGGCCCTCAACACCGGTCTCTCTGGCTTGCCGTACTGGGGCACGGACATCGGCGGCTTCAATCCCACGGCGGAGTACACCGGCGAGCTGCATGTGCGCTGGTTCCAGTTCGGCGCGTTCTGTCCGCTTTTTCGCGCGCACGGCCGCAACTGGCATCTGCGCCTGCCGTGGGGCTGGGACGGCGGCGACGGCGGGCCCCTGGAGTCCGGCAACTTCCACGTCGATCCCGCCGAGCTGCACAATGCGGCGGTCGAACCGATCTGTCGCAAGTATCTCGAACTGCGCTATCGGCTGCTGCCGTATCTCTACACGGCGGTGCGGGACTGCCACGACAGCGGCATGCCGGTGATGCGCGCGATGTGGCTGCACTACCCGGACGACGCGACCGCCGTAGCGCTGGGCGATCAGTATCTCTGGGGCCGCGACATGCTGGTGGCCCCCGTCGTGGAAAAGGGCGCGACCACACGCGGTGTGTATCTGCCGCGCGGTGTGTGGCACGATTTCTGGACGGAACAGCCGGTCACCGGCGGCAGGCACGTCGATCGTACGGTCGATCTTGCGACGCTACCGCTCTATGTCCGTGCCGGCGCGATCTTGCCGATGGGACCCGTCAAGCAATACGTGGAGGAGCCGAGTGATGAGCCGATGACTCTCACGGTGTATCCCGGCGCGAGCGGCGAGTCGAGCTGGTACGAAGACGACGGCCACACCTTCAACTACCGACGGGGAGACGCGATGCGCGTGCTGATGCACTGGAACGACATGACGCAACATCTCTCGCTCCGTCTGGCGCCTGGAACGCGCATGCTCGCGCCGCACACGCGATCGCTGCTCGTGCGGGTTGCGGGAAGTGCGAAGACCACGACTGTGCAGTTTACCGGGCGCTCGCTCGACGTGACGCTGTGATCGCACACGATGCCGCGAACCTCGCGGTGTTCCCCGGGAGCCTCCTGTGAAATGGACCTGCGCGACGTTCCTTGCGCTGAACGTGGCGTCGCTCGCTGCGCAGCAGCCACGTCGGCCGCTCGACGCCGCCGCGATCGACAACATCGCCCGGCTGGAAATGCTCGAGGACTATCGAACCTTCGATGACACCGCACTCGCGCGCCTGCTTGTGGACAGCCACCCGGAAGTGCGCCGCCGTGCGGCGATCACCGTGGGGCGCCTTGCCGACAAGCGCGGGCTCCGCCTGCTGACGGCCCGACCGCTCGACCCCGACACGGCGATCGCCGCGGCGGTGGTGTTTGCGGTGGGACAACTCCGCGACACCGCAGCGATCGCCTGGCTCGATTCGCTACTGCGCGCTCCCGACACCGCGCCAACCGTCGCTGCCGAAACGGCCATCTCTCTCGGCAAGATCGAAAACGCCATCGCCACCGCCAGGGGAACCACCACGCGCGGCCGCGATGCGCTGGCGCGCTATCTCATGGCCACGCCTGCCAACCCGTTCACGGAAGCGGCGATCAGCGAAGCGCTCTTGTCGACCGGCCGCGCGGCCGTACGTGGCGATCTTGCACCGATCCTGCACTGGACCACGACGCGTCACGCCGATATCCGCTGGGCCGCGACCTGGGCGCTCGCGCGTCTCAAGGATCCGCGCGGGGTGGCCGCGCTGCTGACACTCGCGCACGACCCGATTGCGCTGATTCGTTCGTGGGCCGTCCGCGGTCTCGCCCGGCCCGCCGCCGACAGCGCCGCCCTCGTCGTGCCGGCCGAAGCGGCGTTGCTCGCGGCCACGCGCGACGCCGACCGCACCGTACGCACCGAGGCGGTTCGGGCACTGGGGACCTACAGTGATTCAGCCGCGGTCAAACTTCTCCTCAAGTCACTCCGGTCATCCGATAGCTGGATCGCAACGAGCGCGGCCGAGGAGCTCGGTGTCGTGCGGCCGGCCGAGGCGATCTCGGCACTCGCGGCCGCGACCGCCAAGGGAAAACCCTGCGCGCTGCGCGAAATGGCTCGGCGCTCACTGCAAGCCATGTCGCAGGATACGGCGCATGCGTCCAGCCGCGTGGCCGCGCGCGACGCGGCACTGAGCGCCGCGGTCGCGATGACCACCGACGCCACTCCCTTCTGCCACACCGCGGCGTTACAGGCCCTCCGCCGCGCCCGCGACCTGCCGCAGGCGGGCACGCCGCTGCGCACATCGATCGATTCACTTCTCGGCGCCGTGCCCGCCGCCACGACATCCCCGCGTCAGGCACCGGCCGCGTTGACGCGTACGCTGGCCGACTATCGCGCGATCGTCGAACGGTGGATTGTGCCCGACTATGACGGCAAACCGCGTCCCGTGGTGCATTGGGACACGCCGCGCGGTCCGATCGAGATGGAGCTCTACCCCGGAGACGCACCGCTCGCGGTGGACGACATGGTGCGCCGCGTCGAGTCCGGCGCGATGGTCGGCACCCAGTTCACCCGCGTGGTGCCCGACTTTGTGGACCAGCAGGAGACGGTACACGGCGGCAGCCGGATCCGTGACGAGGTGAATCGCCACGGTCTCACCCGCGGCAACCTCGCGTGGGCCACCGCCGGTCTCGACACCGGCAATCCCGGCTACACCCTTGGCCACACTCCGCAGCCTCACAACGAGGGGAGCTTTACCTCGCTCGGCCGGGTGATTGCGGGAATGGAGGCGATGGATCACATCGAGCTCGGCGACTGGATCGTCGCGGCACACATGCAATATCGCTGAGATGCAGTATCGTTGAGCATTCCCACCGTGGAGTCCTTGTGCGCCTTGCCCTGCTGATTGCCTGCGCCGCCGCTGCGGCGGCTGTTCCTGTGCGCGCGAACGCACAGACGACCGCGTCGGTCGTCCGAGGTTCCGCGATCCCAAGCGCCGGAGCGTCGCCCAAGGCCTACGATGGATATTGCCCCACGGTGATCGAGTTCATCGGACACATCACCGTCAGCATCCCGGGCACCAAGGTCGACTACCAGTGGGAGCGCAGCAACGGGAGCATGGGCCCGGTCAAGCACATTCAGATCGGCAAACCCGTTCCTCCCGACACCAGCGCGCACGGCGCCAGGCCGGCACCGATCACGGCGGAGGTGCAGTCGGACAAATGGCGCGTGGGATTGCCGGACAAGGACGTCACCGTCTGGGAAAAACTCTACGTGCTGGCGCCCTACGACACGCCGACACCGCCGGTGATCGTGGCGGTCACCTGCCGCAGTTCGTCGGGGCAATGAGCAAGGGACGAATCGAAGCATTCAGCGATGCCGTGATTGCCATCGCAATCACCATCATGGTGCTGGAACTCAAAGTCCCGGACGGCGCCGATTGGCGGGCGCTCACCGCCGACACGTCCGCGCTGCTCGCGTACGTGCTGAGTTTTGTCTTTCTGGGCATCTACTGGAACAACCATCACCACATGCTGCAGGTCACGCAGCGCATCGACGGCGCCATTCTCTGGGCCAACCTCCACCTGCTCTTCTGGCTCTCGCTCATTCCCTTTGCCACGCACTGGCTGGCCCAGCAATACACAGCGGCCGCGCCTACGGTGTTCTATGGCGCCATCCTCCTGTGTTCCGGCATCAGTTATACCATCCTGCAAACCACCATCATCCGGAGCGAAGGCGCCGCATCGCGCCTGGCGCAAGCGGTACAGAACGACGTCAAGGGGCGCCTCTCGCTGATGCTCTACGTTGCCGCGCTCGGGCTGGCGTTTGTGCGCCCCTGGATCAGCGACGCGATCTTTGTCACGGTGGCCGTGATGTGGATTGTACCGGATCGACGCATCGAGCGACTGACGGCGGAGCGTTGACGGCATTACCTTCGCCACCTCTTCACGCTGACCACCACCATGCACCCCGAGGACCCGATGGCCGACACGCTCGATGGAATGCTGATGCCAAACCTGACCGTAACCGACATGGCGAAGAGCCGGCGGTTCTACACTGAAGGGCTGGGCTTCGAGGAGATCTACAAGAGCGAGAAGGATGATGGGAGCATTCAGTACGTCGTCCTCAAGGCCGGCAACGCCATGCTCGGCATCGGTCAGGACGATTTCAAGAAGGGCCGCGATCGCCACAAGGGCCAGGGCCTTCGCATCTGGATTTCCACGACGCAGGATGTGAGCGCGGTCGCCGCGCGGGCCAAGGCCTCGGGAATCGCGCTCGACAGCGAACCGGAAAAGCTGGAGTGGGGTCCGGTCGCGTTCGCACTGACCGACCCGGATGGATTCAAGCTCACCATTTCCGAACCGATGATGTAACCCCGGCCGATGGGCGCACCATCGCGGCGCGCCCACAGCCAGGCCCGCTCAGCGCGGCCAGAGCCAGCAGAAGATGAGGCCGGTGGCAATTCCGTAGATCAAGCCGTCGACCGTCAGCCAGATAGTCGTGCGCCATGCGCGACGGAACCAGATCGACATCTGCCAGAGCGCGACCACGTAGGCCAGGAACGACGCAAGGCCGACGAAATGCATGATCCTGCCCTGCTCGGTGGCCGAGTGCACCGCCGGAAGCGCCACCAACGCCACCAGGCAGTTCACGACCAGCAGATACACAAACCATTCTCCCATCGTCAAGCCCATGTTGCTGCGGCCATTGGGCGCGACGGTGAGGACCAGCACCGGGCCGCGTTCAAGTTTGGCGGTGAACTCCGGCGTGTTGAACTCCGACCGGGTCGCCGGGCGGGGTACCACGTAGTCCCCGGGCATGAGATTGAACGGGCGCAGCGCATCCAGCACACGGTCCTGGTCGGGAAGCGCCGGATAGTCCTTCTTGTGCCACGGCATCGCCATGTTGACGATCGAGCTGAGCACAAACACAGCCACCGATGCTACGACGATTGGCAGCCAGAGCACAGTGATGTCCATCACGGCTTCTCCTTGGTATCAAAGGGTTGATCGGTCATCATCGCTGCCCACGCGCGCGCGACGCGTTCCGTCGGAAGCCATGCGGTGGGATTGGCGGGCGCCGGCCCTGCCGCCATCGGATGAAACGCAAACGTGTGCAGATCGCCGATCTGACCGGATGACTCCGCCAGCGGCATGAGTGCGTCGTTCGCGCCGAGCCGGAGCGGCAGAACATCGTCAAAGAAGATGATGGAGAGATCGCGCGAACGGCCGATCACATGCGCGGCACCAGGTTCATTGGCGAGCGCCCACAACGCGCCGCCGCGGCGATTGAGATCGAAGAGCCCGGTGATCGTGTTGATCCGCTGCTCCAGGTCCTTGCCCCCGATAAAGAGCATGCCCGGCACCTGACGCGCAGCCTGCGACGTGAGTGCGGTGAAGTAGATGCCGCCCTTGTTGACGACAAAGGCCGCAACGCGGTCGGGGTGCCACGCGGTGAACTCGTAGTCGAACTCGCCGCCGGCCGACATGCCCCACAACAAGAGTGGCACGCGGCCGAGTTCGTCGTGGCGCGCCTTGCGGCCCAGATTGGTGAGCGCGTCGAGCAGTGCCTGGCCGCTGCCGTGCGACACGTCGGCGTATTCCTCGACGAAACCCTGATCGTGCGGCTTGTCGGTGATGCGGCACCCGACAAGCGCCAATTGGTGCCGCGTCGCGAACGCTTGCCACGCGCTGTCGCTCACCGTCGCGCGGCCATCGCCGTTGGAGCCGGGAACGAGCACCACCACAGCGCGCACGGGGCGGTCGCCGGGCGGTAGCCAGAGGCGGAACTGGGCCTTGTCAAAGTTGGCGCCGGCCGGAATGGTGTCCTCGAGCATCGCACTCTGGGCCGCAACAGGCGCCGGCATAGCGGCGATACACGTTGCCAACCCGAAGGCGATGCCGACGCATCGCACTGCTGTCATGGTGAATCCAATCGGTCGGGAACGGCCAGAGTATACGCCTGGGTCCCGATCCCGGCCAGCCGCAGCCGGGCCCGCCGTGCTCAGCCGCCCGGGGAGGTACGTGACACCGTCACGCCCCAGCTGTCGGGATCGTCCGGGGCATCGTCATTCCAGTGTCCCCAGGAATGCGAGTCGTCGGACTTGAAATGCAGCCGGTAGTTGCCGGGCTTGAGCGCCACGGTGCCATCGAAGAGGCGATTCTTCCTGGCACCGCCCGCGTCTGTGGTGGCGCCGTACGTCATCTGCCAGACCGTCCGTCCGGTCGCGGCATCCTCGATCCAGGCGTAGTCGTCCATATCGTCGCCCGTCCCCTCGCCAATGGCGTACACGCGGACGTTGTCATCGGCCGCCATGCGGAACGGAACCACGGCGTTGGCATCATTCCCCATACGGACCAGCGACGCGATCACGCTGGGCGAATTGCCGCCAGTCACCACGGCCATGGCACCGGCCTCGGCGTGGCCACTTGCCGGCCAGACACTCACTCCCCAATACGCCGGCTCCGGCGGCGCCGTGCTGTTCCACGCTCCAAAGGCATGCGAGCCGTCCGCCGTGTAGTAGACGCGATACGTGCCCGGTCCGAGCCGCAGCACACCGTCGTATTCGCGATTCTTGCTCGCGCCGCCCGCCACTTCCGTCTCGGCGCGCCGCATGGTCCACACTTTCACATGCCGATTCAGATCGAGGATCCATGCGTAATCGGCCATCTGATTGCCGGACGCTTCGCCCAGCGCGTAGATCCGCACATCGGTGGCGCGCTGCAGCGAGAATGTCGCCGACCGGGTCTCGTTGTCGCGCACGCGCATGATCGACGCGAGCGCAATCCCCGCGGGCACCGGCTGCCAATCGACCACCTTGAAGGCCGCACGTTCGGCGGGATCGGCAATATGGATCGCCACACCCCAGCTTTCCGGATCGAGCGGCGGCATGGCATTCCACTCGGCCGGGTCGTGCGAATCATCGGTGATGAAATACACCACATACGTGCCGGCCGTGAGTGTGAACGTCTGGTGCGCTTTGCGATTCTTGGCTGCGCCGCCGGCGGGAAGCGTGTTCTCACTGGTCATCCGCCACAACACGTGGCGCGCGTTCGCGTCCAGGAGCCACGCGTAGTCGCTGGGGTCGCCGCGGATCTCGCCGGTGGCGCTGAGCTCGACAATGGCGCTCCGCGCGAGCGAAAACGCCACCTTCGTCACCGCCGACGGGCCGCGCGGATGGAGTGCCGCGACGATGGTCCCGTCCGCCGCCTTATGCGCGTCCGCCACTTCGTCGGAGCGCGGGGCACGCGCTGCACCACGCAAGTCGATATGGAACTCGTGAAAGGATCCGTCATCGACATACGGCCCGGACCAGGTCGTGGTCGTGACGCCATTCTTCCGCGTCGTCGATTCCGAGCTGCCGACGAACGACCCGTAGTGCAGTTCATACAAGCCAGCCGGAAGCACCACGCTGCCGGCAAAGTGACGCAGGCTGTGGCGCGCCGATTCCGTATGCACCTTGCGAAGGTCCCAGACCACCGCACGCGTGCGCGCATTGAGAATCCATGCAGCCGCGGGCCACGTCGAATCGCTGTCGAACGACACGCCAAAGAGCCCGCTGGTTTCGCTGCGCGGGCCGCCACCTGTGGCGTCGATCAGCACCGGGCCGGGGGCATCGAGCACAAAGTCCCGCACCCGGTGCTCGCGCGGCGACAGATCGCGCATGCTGGCGAACAGCGGGGGCGGTGGCGATGGCGGCGGGGTCTGCGCGGGAGCCGTTTGGATCGCGGCGATCAACATCAGTGCTGCGGGGAGCATCGCTTGCCGCATCGCCATATCGGTCCTCGCTATCTGGATCTGAGGCCCCGGGTCCGGGGCGTTGCGAGTCCTACGGGACGACAAGCGATTTAGTGCCAGATCGAAACGCGCGCGTTGCAGGGGTGTGACGTGAGCGGTGAAGCCTGAGGTCTGAGGCCTTTCGTCATCCTGAGCTCGAGATCCTTCGCTGCGCTCAGGATGACAAAAAACTCAGGTCTCAGTTCCCAAGCCACCGCTTGAAGAGCTTCTGTTCCGGCTTGCTGAGCTGCGCCATGACCTGCTTGCTATACCAGTCGTCATCCTGCTTGCGCAACCGCTCAATGATTTTCTCGTACAACTTGCCGAGCTCGGCGTCGCCTGCCGGGTCGGTGGTCGGGTGCGTGGCGTGTGCATAGCCAAGCACGACGGCCGCGCGTCCGAGGGAGTCGCGCAACGACGCAGTCAACTGCATGAATGCTTCGCGGCGGACCTTGAGCGCATTGATCTCGTTGGAATCGAGATGGCAGATCACGTTGAGCGAGTCGAT
>DATAVM010000141.1:0-2556 GCA_036267775.1 Gemmatimonadales bacterium | reverse complement strand
CGTGGGCGCGCAATCCTGCCACCGAGAGCACACCGCGCCATGTGACCGGCGGGTGAAACGCGGGGTCGAAGACGCGGACGGTGGGCAGCGTCGCAGCATACGTGGTGTTTCCGTTGACGCAGCTGTTCGCGATCACCGGCGCTGCCCAGTCTGGCGTGGGCGTAGCTGCACCAACGCAGCTGAGCGTTGTAGTCGCATTTGCCAGGCCGGTAGTGCCTTGCAGCGCACCAACCTGCGACGGCGCAATCACTCCGCGATATGCGCCAATACTTCCGGTGATCTTCACGCGCCGGATGGAGGGCAGCAAGCCGGTGCCGGTCACGTCCGCAGGTGGCGGACGCGTGCCCGCGAGGCCAATCGCGCGCGTCGTGACTCCGGCCGGGAGTTGCCCGTCTTTCCTGCCACCGGGGATCCACGAAAAACCGAACCGCGGCGAGATGCCGTCGTTGCCTGGCACACGATCGGTCCGCACGCCAAAGAGCGAGTCGAGCCCGGCGTTGAAGGCCGGATCATGACCGAAGTACTCATCATCAAAGCGCAGGCCACCCTGAAACTCCAGGATGTTCGGGCGGGGACGCCAGGTGTCGCCCAGCGAGAGCGCGACCGACGTGCCACGGTAGTCATACGCCGCCGACGAAAGCATCCGGGTGAATGAAGCGGGCGCGTTCGCAAGCAGATCGGCAGCGGACTGATAGACATAGGTTCCGAATGCGTTCGCCGCCTGATCGACCGTGCCCGATTCCGATTTGATTTCCTGCGTGAACTTGAGCTGGTTCTTGTAGTTGCTCGCGGCCCACGCGATCTCGTTGTTCACCGCCCAGCTTCTGGTATCGTTGTCGGTGGTACCGCCTCCGGCACCACCAAACCGAAGCGCGACAAGACCCGTTCGGGCATCTGCATACGTCGTTCCGACCAGCACGGATGCCGCGGGAGAGGCCAGATACGGATCCGCATGCGTTGAGCCAGCATTGAGCGTGACGTGCACACTCTCCAGCACGCGGTGGAGATACGTCGTGCCGTTGAGGGCATAATGCATCAATGCTGACGATGACCTGGTGCCAAGGCTCGGAAATGAAAGCTCGCCGATCCCCTGTCCGGCGTTGCGACTCCAGTTTCCGGTCGCGGCAAAGTTGAATGAGGTGCTGCTGTTGACACGATGGTCAATGCGGAGAACCGCGGACGCCCGGTCGCTCGTCGGCTCTGACGGCACACCGCCCGCGGTGAGTGGCGTGCCAAGCGTCGTGAGTGCGTGTGCCACGGCTGCAAGGGAATCGAGCGATACGCCTTCCTGTTGGAGCAGCGTTGCCCGCGGCGCGAGCAACGTCGGAAGGTCGCTGGTGCGTTCGCTGGCGTCGACCGACAAACGGTAGGTCGCGACCTTGGCACTGCCGAGCGGGCCGGTCACAAAGCCGCTGGCGAACACCGTCCGCGACGGCGGTGCCGGTGCGTCGGGATCGCCCCAGGCGAGATGCGGATCGATCAACTGGGCGCGAACCGTCGCGGCAACACGGGCGCTGCCGGGTCTGGTGGTGAGCACCGTCGCCCCGCCCGCGAATTCACCACGAGACGGGTCGGATGAACTGGTGACGACACTGCCGGTCATCACTGCGTCGCGAGGGAGCGAGCCACCGCCAAAGTCGGCGCCATCAACCAGCGTGCGATTCTGCGTGGTAGCCGCGCCAAGGACGGAGAAACCGGAGTCGCCGCGGCCGAAGATGCCCGGCAACGACAGCGCGAGGCCGCTGATGTCGCTTGGGTCCGCGAGAAACGCCGCGTTTGCAAGAAGATTCATCTCCGTCCCACCGACTGACGGATAGTCCCCCGGCGCGGCAATCGGCACGCGTTCCTGATTCACGCGTGCCACGATCGGCTGCAGCACGTTGGGACCGCCGCCGAGCGCGACGTCAGGGACGTCGACGAAGCCGGAAAGCCCTGCGAGCCGAGCGGTTTGTGTGAACGCCGCGAAGCCGACCTTGCGGTAAGTCAGGACGTAAACCGAATCACCATCGGTGAAGGTTGCCGCGTAGCGACCGGCCGTGTCGGTGTTCGCCGTTGCCGTACTTCCGCTTGGCCTGCCGATGATCGAGACCGCGACGCCGCGCGCCAGGTGGCCGGCGTTGTCGAACACGCGTCCGTGGACAATCACGGCCTGTGCGGAGCCGGGATGTGCGATGGCGGCCACAGCGATCAGAGCGGTCTTGCAGGCAATCGCCTTGACGCCACGGGCGGCGATTGACGATTTCGCTGTTACGGCCAGGGATGGCGCTCCAGATAGCCGTATCTCTCGCTACGCGCGGCCCACATGTAGACGCAACCTTTGCCGAAGCCGGCGATGCTGTTCATCTCGGTCGACAGTTCGATCTCGCGTTCGAGTTCTCCGCGGCGGTTGACCACATCGTAGACCTTGGTAGGGTCGAATGCCGTCATCGTGCGCGGCACGAGTACCTTGCCGTCCGGAGTAGCGATCAACGTGCCGCCAGTATATGGCTCAATGAACGCGGGCCAGTTGGGAATATCCGCCGGCGTTTTCATGGTGGCGCCCGGACCAACCGCACC
>DATAVM010000140.1:0-17701 GCA_036267775.1 Gemmatimonadales bacterium | reverse complement strand
GAACCTGATCACCTGCGATACGTTCTTCACGTGGAGTGCGCCGGGCCAGGGCGGCGGTACCGGCAAGTCCTGCCAATCGGACATCGGTTTCAAGAACATTACGGTGACGCAACCCAAGGCGCAGCAGAAGGGGAAGGGGATTCTCCTTCCGGGCGGTGCGCCATGAGGATCGCAGCGGGATTCGCGGTGGCGGGTGCGCTCGTCGGTGCAGTGTTGCCCGTGTCTGCGCAACGCCCCCCACAGCGTTGCAACATTCAGGAGACGAACGTCGATCACAACTGGCAGCAGCTTGAACCGTTTGGCACCAACAAGATCGAGTACTTCGGCGGCAACGTGCGGTTCGCGTGCCTCAACCGGAACGTACATCTCAGCGCGGACTCCGTCGAAGCCATCAACGAGGAAGTCTGGCATTTCTACGCCGGTCACGGCCGGCGCGCGCGCTACGTCGATTCGGCGTACACCGTAGACGCCGACACGCTGATCTACACCAAGAAAGACGAGCAGGTGCTGGCGATCGGCAATGCGCTGGTGACCGACCTGGCCGCGGGATCCACATTGCGCGGGCCGCACCTGCAATATTTCCGCGCCGTGGAGGGGGTGCGCAATACGGCGATCACTATCGCGCTCGCGCAGGGCACCGATCGACCGGTCGTGCACTACTTCCCCAAGGACACCGCCAGGACCGCCGCCAAAGGCGCACCGCGCCCGTCGCCCTATCTGCTTGTGGCCGACCAGATGCACGGATTTGGACAGTCGCAGTTCTGGGGCAAGGGCAACGTCACCATCGATCGCGATTCGCTGCGTGGTCGTGGCGACTCGGTCACCTTCGCGTCGGGGCAGACCGGCACCGCGCAGCTCTTCGGCACACCGGCCGTCATGCGCAGGGTGGGGGCCGATTCGTTCATGGTGGCGGGCAAGGAAGTGCGTCTCGGTCTCGATGGCGATCACCTGCGCGATGTGCGGGCGTACGGCAAGGGACATGTGACGCACAGCGGCTCGGAGATCGTGGCGGACAGTGTCGCGCTCGAGTTCACGGCCGAAAAACTCAGTCTCACGCTTGCCTGGGACCGCAAGGATACTGCGCGGGTCCACAATGGCGGTTTTGACACGCGCGGCGACTCCGTAGTGATCGACTCTCCGGGGGAGTTGTTGCATGAGGTTCGCGTCTTTGGCAACGGACTGATGCAGAGCCCGCGTGACACGACCGCCGCACGCACACCAGCCGGACCCGATTCCGCCGGCACCGGTCTGCCCGATCGCAACGAGCTGTGGGGCGAGCGCATTGTCGCAAGCTTTGCACAGGCGGATTCCGCGGGCACGCAGGTCACGCGGGTGCGTCAGATTCGAGCGGCCGGGACCGCGCGATCGTTCTCCACCGATCCGATCAACTACACGCGCGCCGATACCGTCGTGGTGACCATGAAACGTGGCGATTCCACGGGCGTATCCGCGGTGCGCGCGTGGGGCCACATGGATGGCGTGCTGGCGCAGAAGGCGACGACCAGGTCGGACTCTTCGCGCGCGGACTCTGCCAAGGCGCTGGCCAAGCCACCGCGCAAGGTGCACCACCCATGAGCGTCCTTCGCGCCCAGGGTCTGGTCAAGAGTTATGGCCGCCGCGCCGTGGTCGATAATGTGGCGGTGGAGCTGCAACAGGGCGAGATCGTGGGATTGCTCGGGCCCAACGGCGCCGGCAAGACGACCACCTTCTATCTGATCACCGGCCTCATCCGCCCCGATCGCGGCCGCATCGATCTCGATGCCGACGACATCACCCGGCAACCGATGTATCGGAGAGCGCGCCGCGGGATCGGCTATCTGTCGCAGGAGCCGTCGGTGTTCCGGCGGATGACGGTGGAAGAGAATGTGCTGGCGATTCTCGAAACGCTCGGTCTCTCACGTGCGGAGCGGCGGTCCCGCCTCGACGCGATGCTGGCCGAGCTGGGCCTGACGCCGCTCAGGAAAGAGCGAGCGTACACGCTCAGCGGCGGCGAGCGCCGCCGCCTCGAGATCACGCGCGCACTCGCGACGAGTCCCAAGTTCATGCTGCTCGACGAGCCATTTGCCGGTGTGGATCCGATCGCGGTGCATGACATTCAGACGATCGTGGCGTCGTTGCGCAACCGGGGCATCGGCGTGCTGATCACCGATCACAACGTGGAGCAGACGCTGGAAATTGTCGATCGTGCCTATATCCTGCATGAAGGCTCGGTGCAGGCGGCCGGCACTGTACATGAACTGGTCTGGAATGATCGCGTGGCCGAACTCTACCTGGGACCCACCCTGACGGCGCGTTTGCGGCAGCGCCTGGAGAAACCGGCATGAAGACCGGCCTGCACCAGCAGACCGGACTCCGCCAGGAGCTCCGGATCAATCCTCGCCTGTACCAGGCGATGGACATGCTGTACATGCCCATGCTCGATCTGCAGCAGCACCTGCAACAGGAGCTGCTCAACAATCCGTTCCTCGAACTGGAAGAGCCCGAAGACGAAGCGGTCCCCGAGAAGACCACCGCGGAGGAACAGGAAGAGGTCAAGAAGGACGACGAGGTGGATTGGGAGGAGATCCTGATCAACGGCTTCGAAGTCGGCGGGCAGCGCGAGCAGTACGAATCGTTGCAGTACGTCGAGCCGGTGTCGGTCGAATCACGGGACCTGTCGGACCATTTGCGCGACCAGCTGCAGATGCTCGTGCTGGAGCCGCGCCAGCGCCTGTTGTGTGAAGAGATCATCGGCAATGTGACCGACGAAGGGCGCCTGGGTGCCACCGCGGAGGAGATCCTGGCGTCGGCCAACCAGTGGTTGTTGTCCAACAATCCTGCGGCACGCCAGCCGGAGCCCGAGGAGCGCGATCCCTTCGATCTTGACGACGACGAGGAAGCGGAACCACAGCACACCAACGGGCACACGGCCCCATTGCCGCCGGGTGTGATGATTTTCACCACAGTCGAGTTCGATGCGGCGCTTGGCGTGGTCCAATCGCTCGATCCGCCGGGCATCGCCGCGCGCGACCTGCGCGAGTGCCTCCTGCTCCAGCTCCAGGATGTCGGGGATACCGAGTCGCTCACGTACCGGTTTGTCGATCAGGCGTTTGCCGATCTCACCGCGCACCGCTGGAATGACCTGGCGCGCAAGTTCGGAGTCGAGCCGCGCGAGGCGCAGACGGCGGTGGATCTCCTGTCCCGTCTCGACCCCAAACCGGGACTCAAGTACTCGGAGCGCAACGAGGCGTACATCATTCCCGATCTCATCGTCGAGAAGATCGAGGGGCGCTATCAGGTCTTCCTGAACGACACGACCGTGCCGCGCCTCCGGCTCTCACGTTCGTATCAGGAGATCGCCCGCGACCGCGCCAAGATGACGACGGAGAACCGGGACTTCATCGCGTCGCGGATGAACAGCGCCACATGGATGATCCAGGCGATCGAACAGCGCCGTCAAACCATGCTCAAGGTGATGAACTTCATCGTCGACCGGCAGCGCGACTTCTTCGAGAAGGGGATTGAATACCTCCGGCCGCTCACGCTCCGCGAAGTGGCCGAGGTGATCTCGATGCACGAATCGACCGTGTCGCGCGTGACGAACGAAAAGTTTGTGCAGACGCCGCGCGGTGTGCTGCCGCTCAAGTTCTTCTTCTCCAGTGCGCTCTCCACGGCCTCCGGCGAGGACGCATCGGCGCGCTCGATCCGGGCCAAGCTGGAGAAGATGGTGGCCGAAGAAACGCCGGCCAAGCCGCTCACCGACCAGCAGATCGTGCACCTCTTTGAGGAGCAGGGCATTCAGATTGCCCGCCGCACGGTCGCCAAGTACCGCGATCAGCTCGGCATTCTCCCGGCCCGCATGCGGAAGCGCGTATGACCGAGACCGCTCGCGTGTCGCTGCTGGTTCCGGCCAAGGACGAGGCGGAGAATCTGCCGGAATTCCTGCGCCAATGTGCCGCGGCGCTGCCGGCGATCGGCGTGCCGTTCGAAGTGGTGGTGGTCGACGATGGATCGCGCGACGCGACGCCCGCCGTGCTGCGTCAATTGCGGGAGGAGTATCCCTTCCTCCGGGTGGCGACCCATCTGCGGCAGCGCGGGATTGCCGATGCGCTCCGCACCGCATCCGAAGTGGCCGCGGCCGATGTGCTCGTCTTCTATCCGGCCGACCTGCAGTACCATCCCGAGGACATTCCCCGCCTCGTGGCGCCAATCCTGGCGGGTGAAGCCGATATCGTGACTGGCACCAAGCAGGGGAAATACGAGAAGGCCTTTGTGTCGAGGGTCTACAATACGCTCTGCCGCTGGCTCTTTGGCATTCGCGTGACCGACCTCAACTCGGTAAAGGCGTTCCGGCGCGACGTGCTGACGCATGTGCCGCTGCGCCCGGACTGGCACCGCTACATGGTCGTGATCGCGGCCGTCGACGGGTTCCGGCTGACCTCGACACCGGTGCCGCTCTATCCGCGCACCGCTGGCGTCTCGAAATTCACCTGGCGGCGCATTCCGGTCGGCGTGCTCGACCTGCTGTCGGTCTGGTTCCAGCTCCGCTTTGGTCGCAAGCCGATGCTGTTCTTTGGTGTCGCCGGCGCGATCCTTTTCTTCATCGGCCTTCTGGCGGGCTTCGCGGCGCTCCTGCTTCGCTTTGGCTACTTGATCGGGATCGCGGGCTTTGACACCGGATTCCGTCCGCTCCTCAACCTCATCGAGATGATGGTGATCAGCGGCATCGCGCTCTTTGGCTTTGGCTTCATTGGTGAGATGCTTGCGGGGATTCGCGAGGAGCAGCGCGAGCTCTTCCGCCGTCTTGGTGCTGGCGGGCGCGACTGATCCGATGCGGGTGGTTTTCCTCACGCACAACTATCCCCGCTTCGCGGGCGATGTGGCTGGCGCATTCCTGCATCCGCTCGCCTTGGCGCTATGCGCCCGCGGCGTGGATGTGCGGGTGATTGCGCCGAGTGACGAAGGGCAAGGCGGCAGCGCGGTGCTCGACGGCATTCCGGTTGAACGCGTGCGCTACGCCTCGCCGCGGCGCGAGACGCTGGCGTATCGCGGCACGATGGCCGCGGCGATTCGATCGCCCGCGGGGCTGGCGTCGCTGCTGCGCCTGCGGAGTGCTCTTGCTGCGGCTGCGCGCACGGCGCTCGCCGGTGTGCCCGATGGCCTCGTCCACGCGCATTGGTGGATTCCGGGCGGCTTGGCGGCACCGCCTGAAGCGCGGACCGTGCTCACCTGTCACGGCACCGACGTGCGCCTGCTCGATCGAACGATGGCGGCGCGGTGGCTGGCGCGACCGGTGTTTGCGCGCGCGGCTGTGGTGACGACCGTCTCGCGCATGCTCGCGGCGACGATAGAGCGCCGGATGGGACGCAGTATTGGCGACGCCGAAATCCAGCCAATGCCGGTGGTCGACGTGCCACGGCTCCCGTCGACCGGCGGCGGCGGTGTGATCGTCATCGGCCGCCTCACCACGCAGAAGCGCGTGCACCTGGCGCTCGGCGCGTTCGCGCTGTTGCGGCAGCGCGGCATTGCAAAGCATCTCACCATCGTGGGCGACGGGCCGGCGCGTGCAAGTCTTGAAGCGGAAGCCTCGCGCCTGGGTGTCACCGCCGACGTGCGCTTTGCCGGGGAAGTCGAACCGCGCGCTGTGCCGGAGTTTCTCGGCACGGCCGATTGCTGTCTCATGCCCGCGTTCGAGGAAGGCCTGGGTCTCGCTGCCGCGGAGGCGCTGATGCAGGGGGTGCCGGTTGTTGCGTGCGACGATGGCGGCGGCCTGCTCGATGTCGTTCCGGGAAGCGGAGGCGGGCGCGTCGTTGCCGCCAATCCGGAAGCGATCGGCAACGCGGCGGCGGATATCATGCGCGATGGCGCGGCGCGGCCCGCCGCACTCGTGGCCGGCGAGCAGTGGCATCGTCGTCTGATGCCCAGTCATGTCGCCGACCGGTGCATGAGCTGGTACGCGCGAGCGTGTCATGCGTAAGACCAGCTGGCGGGTCATCCAGGGCCTCCTCGGCGCAGTGCTGCTCTTTTTCATCACGCGCTCGGTGATCGCCAACTGGCATGAGGTGGCCGCTACGCCGATCGTCTGGCAGATTCAACCCGCCTGGATCATCGCAAGCCTGCTGGTCACATGGGTGATGTACGGCTGCCTGATCTGGGGATGGCGACTGGTGCTGCAGGGGTGGCGTCAGTGGATTGGAGTGCTGGCCGCGGCGCGGATCTGGACGATTTCGAGCCTGGGCAAGTACATCCCGGGGAAAATCTGGGCCATCGCGGGCATGGCGATGATGGCCGAGCGGCAGGGAGTCTCGGGCATTGCGGCCACCGGGTCCGCGGTGATCATGCAGCTGATCTCGCTGGCGACCGGTGCGGTGCTCGCGCTGGCGCTTCTGCCGATGGATCTTCTCCAACGTGTCCGCGGCGGCTGGATTGGCGCGATGGTGATCGCGGCGGTCGCTCTGATCAGCGTCCTCGGCCTTGCGTCACCGTCTGTAACCCGGCGCCTGGGCTTTGTGCTGCGGCGTCCCGACGCGATTCAGCCGGTCGATCCCGGGGCGCTGGCCGGAGCGGTCTTTGCGAATCTCGTGGCCTGGGCGGGTTACGGGCTCGCCTTCCAGCTTCTCCTGCGCGGGACGATGCCGTCGATCGAGTTGTCGTGGGCCGACGCAACCGGAGCGTTCGCTGCGTCGTACATCTCCGGGTATCTCTTCCTGCTCCTCCCCGGTGGCATCGGCATCCGGGAAGGCTTCCTTGTTCTGCTGCTCAAGGACACCATTGGGTATGGCCCCGCGGTGGCGCTGGCTGCGCTGTCGCGCGTGACGTTGACGGTGAATGAAATCGGAGCGGCGGCACCGTTCCTTCTGATGCGTCCCACCCCGCCGGCGGCCGTCGACGCGCCGCCTGGGGCCCGATCATCCGCAGTGTCCCTTTGAGGAGAACCGCGCGTGACGACGACTGATACGCCGCACTCGTTCGAGCCCCGCCGCCCGGCGATCATCGCCAGCGTGGTCTTCCTGCTCGTGGCGCTCTCTCTGATGTGGCCGATGCTCAGCGGCAAGGTGCTGATCAGCGGCGACCAGATGAGCGCGGGCTATGCGTTCCGCGCCTTCTTTGCCACGACCTGGCACGCGATCGGCCACATCCCGCAGTGGAATCCGTACGTCTTTGGCGGCATGCCCCTCTGGGCGGTTCCCGGACACTTTGACGTGTTCTATCCCACCGCGTGGCTCCGGTGGTTCATGTCGGCGGACGTGGTGCTGACGGTGGCGTTTTTCATCCATCTTTTTGTGGCCGGACTCGCGATGTACGCGCTGCTGCGCGCACTGCGCACCAGTTGGGGTGCGGCGCTCGTCGGCGGCGTTGCGTATGAGCTCACCGGCATTCTGGCCTCGCAGATCAATCCGGGCCACGATGGCAAGCTGTACGTCGCTGCACTTGCCCCACTCGCGTTCCTGACGTTGCTGCGCGCCATCAGGCACGGCCGCATCGGCGGGTATGGCGCGTTTGCGCTGGTGATTGGCCTGGCGATGCTGTCGCCGCACTACCAGGCGGCCTACTACCTGATGATCGCGGCGGGGATCTTCACCCTCTGGCTCGTCTTCTTCGATCCCGATCGTCGGCGCGACCGGTCACCGATCATCCCGCTGGCGTGGGCTACCGCCGCCGTCGTGCTCGGCGCCGGAATCGCCATGATCGAAGTGCTGCCGGTGCTGCATAGCGTGCAGTACACCGCGCGCGCCGCCGGTGGCGACAGCACCGGCTGGGACTACGCCACGAGCTGGTCGATGCCGGTCGAAGAAGTGATGACGACGATCCTGCCGCAGTTCAACGGCATGCTCGACAACTACTGGGGCCAGAACAGCTTCAAGGATCACACCGAATACGTCGGCGCCATTGTCCTCACGCTGGCGATCCTTGGCTTTGGCGTGGTGCGGCGGCGCGGATTGCTGGCGGCGTTCGGCACCATTGGCGCCCTCTTCCTGCTCGTCGCCTTTGGCGGCCACACGCCGTTCTATCGCCTCTGGTATCTGCTGCCCGAGATGCATCAGTTCCGGGCTGCGGGCATGGCGTTTTATCTCACGGCCCTTGCCATCTGCATCTTTGCGGGCTTTGGCGCCGATCGAGTCCTGAGCGGAAAAACGAATGTGACGCGATTGTCGATCTCCCTCGGCGTGATCGGACTCATCGCGATCCTGGGCGTCGGCGGGATTCTCCAGAGTATCACCGAGAGCATCGCGAACTCCATTTCGATCTCGATGCCGGCGGCCTACCGCCAGCACACGCTCGATGCCGTCGTGGCCAATGCATCGGCACTTGAAGCCGGATCGCTGCGCTTGTTGCTGGTCGTGATTATCGGCGGCGGACTGATCGTGCTGGTCCATCGACGCAAGGTGAACGGTGCGCTCGCCGTTGCCGCGCTCGTCGTGGCGGTGGCCGGCGACAACTGGTCGATTCTGCGCAACTTTGGCGGCTGGATTGCCCCGGCGTCGCAGTCGTTTGTGGACGATCCCATCACCACCGCCATGAAGAAGACTCCGCTTCCCTTCCGTGTGTACGATCCGGAAGGGCAGGTGGGCGACGCCGAGGTCTATCAGGGAGCCAACCTGATGTCGTTCGGTGTGCCGCAGCTCTTTGGATACCACGGCATGGAAGATCGTTTCTTTGATGAGCTGTTTGGCGGCAAGAACGTCTGGACCAACCAGGGAAGCCAGACGCTGTGGGATCTCTACGCGGTCAAGTACGTGGTGGTGAACGGCCCGGTCGACAGCATCGTCGGTTTTCACAAGGTGATGGGACCGGTGGCGTTCACGAATCCGATCGGGCGCCGTTCGCCGAGCGGGGTTCTGTACCAGCGCGATGCGGAGCCGGAGTGGGTGCGGGTGGTGCCGGCCGCGGCCAAGGTGCACGACGACTCGGTCGTGGGCACGGTGATCAATCCGCGCTTTCCGGTCAGCACCTATGTGCTGCTCTCGGATACGGCGTCGGCGCAGGCGCCCGGTGCCAATCAGCCGGTGCCTGATCCCACCCCGGTCGCGGCACGGTTGACCTCGTGGGTGCCGGGCACAATGACAGTCAAGCTCGCGGGAGCCGATACACGGCCTACCTGGCTGGTCATCGCGGAGAACTGGTATCCGGATTGGCATGCCACGGTGGATGGGAAAGCGGTCACGCCGCTGCGCGGAGACTATGCGCTCCTGACCATCCCGCTGCCGCCGGGCGCCAAGGAAGTCACCCTCAACTATGACGTCGCGGATTACCACAAGGGAATGTGGATCACGCTCGCGTCGCTCGTGCTTGCCGGGCTGATCATGGTGGGCGGCCGCTTTGGCCGGCGGACCGCCGATGCCTGAGCAGGCGCTCGTGATCGTGCCGACGTACAACGAGTGCGAGAACCTGCCACAGATCGTCCCGCGGATTCTTGCAGAGGATCCGCGGTTCGATATTCTGGTGGTCGACGACAGCTCGCCAGATGGGACCGGCGAACTTGCCGACCAGATGGCGACTGCCAATCCGCGCGTGCACGTCCTCCATCGCGCGGCCAAGCAGGGTCTCGGTCGCGCCTATCTGGCGGGGTTCGCCTGGGCGCTCGAGCACAGCTATACGCACGTCTTCGAAATGGACGCCGATCTTTCCCACGACCCCAAGTACCTGATCCGGCTCCTCGACGCGACCGCCGAGGCGGATCTGGTGCTGGGCTCGCGGTACGAGGGCGGGGTCAATGTCATCAACTGGCCGATGAGCCGGCTGCTCTTGTCCTGGTTTGCCAACAAGTACGTCCGCTGGGTAACAGGCCTGCCGCTGACCGATGCCACCGGCGGCTTCAAGTGCTTTCGCCGCGAGGTGCTGGCGGCGATTCCACTCGACCGGGTTCGATCGAACGGCTACGCCTTCCAGATCGAGATGAGTTACCGGGCGGCGCGGAAGGGATTCCGTCTCAAGGAAGTTCCGATCGTCTTTACCGACCGGGCCGAAGGCCGCAGCAAGATGAACGGCCGCATCGTGCGCGAGGCGATCTGGATGGTGCCGTGGCTCAGGATGCAGGCGATTCTGGGGCGGCTGTCGTGACGGTGGTCTACTACAAGATGACCGGCTCGGGAAACGACTTTGTCATGGTCGACGGCCGGAACAGCTCACCGGCAGAATGGTCCCGCGAGCGGATCGCGCGGATCTGCGACCGGCGGGACGGCGTCGGTGGCGACGGTCTGGTCTTTGTGGCGCCTGCCGGCCCCGACGCAGTCCGGATGACGTATTTCAACAGCGATGGCTCCCACGCCCCCATGTGCGGCAACGCCGCACTCTGTTCCGCCCGCCTGGCCGCTCGGCTCGAGCTCGCCGATCCGGCGGGAATGACCCTGGTGACCGACGCCGCGAGCTTTCCGGTCCGGTGCGTGGGGCCGGGGCACCTGGCGGAGCTCAACCTGCCGGACGTGGCACTTCCGGTCGCCCTTGCCGTGACACTTGAGCCGGGCGAGCGGGCGGTGGTGTTGGCCACGGTCGGGGTGCCGCACCTGGTGGCCTTTGTCGAATCGGTCACGGGAGTCGATCTACCGCGCCGCGGTCCGGAGTTGAGACACCACACCGCATGCGGTGTGGGTGGTGCGAACGCCAATTTTGTCAGCCGGACCTCCGGTTCCAGTGGAACGTCAACGGCGCAAGTGATGGCGCCGGAATGGACTATCCGCACCTGGGAGCGTGGCATCGAGGGCGAGACGCTGGCGTGTGGGACCGGCAGCGTGGCGGCGGCGCTTGCGATTGCGGCGGCGGGCCTGGACGAGCTGCCACTCCGGTTCCGGTCGGCGAGCGGACGGGTGCTATCGGTGACGGCGCAGATCGAGGGCGGCATGGGCCGGGACATCTGGCTTTGCGGCGAAGGCCGGGTGGTGGCTCGGGGGGTGTGGCTGGACGACTGAGCTATGAGACCTGAGGCCCGAGGCGTGGGACCTGAGGCGTGAGACCCGAGGTGCGTGGGCGGTGCGAGTGGGTGGCGTTGGGAAGGGGATTGTGGGAGAGATGGTGGTTTCCCACAGTTTTCCACGGGTATACTTAACATAATCTATCTTATACGTCATATCACGCAGACGACAACACAACCGCATTAACGGCCCAATCACCAGCCAATACGCCACATCGCACCGGTATGACCCATTGCGCCGCCGCCCACCCGACCCCAACCACGCACGGCGGGCCGACCACCACGACTCCGCTCGCGCGGCCATCAACGCGGCTCAGGCCCCGTCGCCGGACCGTATCATGGAACGCCCCAAAAAGCACAACGGCGACCCATCTGGGCCGCCGTCTGATTTGTCCCACTACCCCGGATCGCCGGCCCAAGAAGGTCTACTGCTTGCCCTGGGTCAGCTCAGACAGCCGGATCTCGGCTTCCGTATGCGCTGCCGTCGTCCCGTACTTGGTCAGGATTTCCTGATAGATCGCGATCGCCTCATCGTTCTTCTTGGCCAGCCGTGCCGCGCGTCCGGCATCGAGAAGCGACGTCGCCTTGAGGTAGTCGGCAATCGCCAGGTCCGCTTCCTTCCGGTACGCCGCCTCGGCGTCCGGAAAGCGCCCCAGATTCTCGTACGCCGTGCCCAGAAGCCCATTTGCGGGCGCCGCATACAGTGCCGGCGGGTTGGTCTTGAGGAAATCGGTGAGCGTGGTGACGGCCAGCTGGTCCTGGTCGGCGACGAGACGAACCTGGGCGATGCCCAGATTGGCCTCATACGCCGAGGACGTGCCGCCATAGTTGGCGATGATCGCGGAATACCGCTGCACGGCCAGACCGAAATTGGACTGCTGCGCCACCTGCCGGGCGTCCTCGAGCGCCGCCGCTGCGTAGGTCTGCTTGCGCTGCCCGGCCGCAATGATGAACCATGTGATCAAGGCCACCAGCGCAACGGCTCCCGCCGCGATGCCCATCACGCGCAGCCGCTGCGGCGTGAACCAGGAAGTCTCGTCGGTGGGAACCGCGGTAGCTGCCGCGGCCGGGGTGCTGAGTTTTGCCGTCGTTGCCATGCCGTCCGTCATGAAAGAGTTCAATCCTGAAAGATTGCCACATCAGCCACCTGACGCCAGATGCCCCCGGCAGGACTCGAACCTGCAACCTCTGGCTTAGGATGCCCTTGCTCTATCCAATTGAGCTACGGAGGCGCGATACCGCGGAGATAATAACGGGACCTTCCGGGCGGTGGCTCAGAGCGCGCCGGCCGCATCGGCACTTCGGCGGCGCCGAAGCCCCTGGAGAACTTCCCACGCCAGCGGCGCCGTCGAGATGACGATGATGCCAAGAATCACCAGGGAAAAATTCTCCCGGACCCGCGGGAGGTTGCCAAAGAAGTACCCGGCCATGGTGAAGAGTCCCACCCAGAGCGTTCCGCCGGCGATATCCCATGCCAGGAAGCGCGCATAGGTCATCTCGCCCACCCCGGCCACGAACGGCGTGAAGGTGCGGATGATCGGAACGAAGCGGGCCAGCACGATGGTCCGACTGCCGTGCCGCTCGAAGAAGGCGTGGGTGCGTGCCAGGTAGTCCTGGCGGACCCAGCGATGACTGGAAGCGCCCCGGCCCAGCCGGCGGCCGATCCAGTAGTTCACATTGTCGCCAATGACCGCTGCCGCGATGAGAAGCACGACCAGCTGGGTGATGTTGAGCGAGCCGATGGCGGCAAAGCTTCCGGCGGCAAAGAGGAGCGAATCTCCCGGCAGGAACGGCATCACCACGAGGCCCGTCTCCACAAACACCACCGCAAAGAGAATGGCGTAGGTCCAGGTGCCGTACGTGCGGAGAAAATCGGCGAGATGCCGGTCGATGTGCAGCACAAAGTCGATCAGTTGCGTCAGCCAATGCATTCAGGCGTTCTCCTCAAAGCCGGCTTCGCCAAGCAGCGGGACAAAGCGGACATCATTGACGGCCATCTGGTCAAACCCGGTGCCGGTGGCGTGCCGGGTGATGAGCAGCAGTTCCTGCGCGTCGAGCGTGCCTACGGGAATGACCAGCCGTCCGCCTGGCGTGAGCTGCTCCACCAGCGCCGCAGGGACCGCCGGACTCGCCGCAGACACGATGATGCCGTCGTACGGCGCATTGGGACGCCATCCCAATGAGCCGTCAGCGTGCATGACGCTGACGTTCGTCGCGCCGATGTCCCGCAGCACTGCATGCGCACGAAGCGCCAGCTCCGGCACGCGTTCGACCGAAAAGACGCTCTCGGCCAGCATCGCGAGAAGTGCCGTCTGATACCCCGAACCGGTGCCGATCTCGAGCACGCGCTCCCGGCCGGTGAGTCGCAGCAACTCGCATGAGCGCGCCTGCACGTAAGGTTGCGAGATCGTCTGGTTGTTTCCGATCGGCAGCGCCGCGTCCTCGTACGCCTGATGGCGCAGCGATTCGGGGACGAAGAGATGTCGCGGCACGGTTGCCACCGCGCGCAGCACCGCCATGTCGTGGATGCCCTTGCGCTGCAGCGTTTCCACCAGCTGCGATCGATAGCCTGCGAAGCCGTCGGTCACGTCAGCCGGTGAGGTTCCAGTTGCGCACCGATTCGAGCAGCCGATGGTTGGTCAGATCGAGCATCAGCGGCGTGACACTCACATAGCCCGCCGCAACCGCTTCGTGGTCGGTGTCGTCGCCGCCGGTCCAGGTGATGGTGCCGCCGCCAATCCAGAGAACCTCCCGGCCCCACGGATCCTGCTGCCGCATCACGGAATTGGAAAAGAAGCGCGAACCGAGCGGTGCGACGCGCACGCCCTTGACCTCGTCGGCCGGAATGCCCGGGAGGTTCACGTTGAGGAGCGTGTTGGCCGGAAAGACCGGGAGACTGGTGATCTGGCGGACGAGTTTCGCTACGAGCGGCCCGTAGCCGGCCATCAGGTCATCGCGCCGGCTCGCCAACGAGAAGGCGACACCGGGGATGCCGAGAACGACGGCTTCCATCGCGGCGGAGACGGTACCCGAGTACAGAACGTCCTCGCCCAGGTTGGGGCCGTGATTGATGCCGCTGAAGACAAAGGCGGGCCGGTCGGGCATCAACGCCTCGATGGCGACGAGGACGCAATCGGTCGGCGTTCCATCCACCTGCCAGCTGCCGTCGGGACGCCGGACCGGCCGCAGCGGTCGGGACATGGTAAGCGCATGGGACTGCGCGCTTTGCTCCCGGTCGGGTGCAACCACCGTGACCTGACCAACTTCTTGACAGGCGCCGGCCAGAACCTGGAGTCCCGGTGACAGGATTCCGTCATCATTGGCCACTAGGATGTCCATGCGCCGGAAGATAGCGCGCCAGACGACTTCATCAGAACGGACGACGTGGAACGTATCGGGGCGCTGTTGATCGACTTTGGCGGGACACTCGATGCCGACGGCCTGCCCTGGGCGGATCGTTTTTTTGCGCTCTATCACGGCGCCGGCGGCGAGATCGATCGCTCCAGGTTCAACGCCGCGTTCGCGGCCGCCGACCGTCTCCTCGCGCGCCTGCCCGGAGTGGTCACGTTTGACTACTCCGCCACCGCAACCGCCCAGGCGCGCTTGCTGCGCGGTCTGCTGCCCGACGGAGCGGAAACGCTGACCGACGCGGCCGCTCTGCGCTTTGCGCGCGATGCCCGCCAGTGTGCCGCTCGGAATGCGCCGGTGCTGCGCGATCTCAAGCGCACCTGGCGGCTGGGTGTCGTCTCGAACTTCCAGGGCAATCTGGCGCCCTGTCTCGCCGAGCTTGGCCTCGATGACGTGTTCGATGCGGTGAGCGATTCGGCCGTGGTCGGCGCGGAGAAGCCCGACCGCCGGATCTTCGAAGCCACGACCGCAGCGCTTGGCCTGTCGGCCGCGGCGTGCTGGATGGTTGGCGACAGCCCGCCGAACGACATCGCCGCGGCCACCGCGCTCGGGATGCGGACCTGCTGGGTTGCTCCCGCAACGCGTCCAGTGATCGGACCGGTGCCCACGCGGCGTATCGCGCGGTTCGACGAACTGCCGCTGGCGCTCGCCGCATGATGCACGGGCTGATTCTCGCCGGCGGCGAAGGTTCGCGTCTGGCCGCGAGCGGCGTGACCGCGCCCAAGGCGATCGTCCCGGTGGGCGGCCGTCCGCAGATTGGCCGTCTGGTGACCACCGCTCGCCGCCTCGGTTGCGACACCATCACCTGCGCGGTCCGCGACGATCTTGCGGCCACCGTGCACGACACGCTCGCCGATCTCTCGGTGCGGATCTTTGCGGTGCGGACGCCGACGTCGCTGCACACGCTCGAAGCGGCACTCCGCACCGTGCCCAATGGGCGCGTGTTCTGCACGCTGGTCGATACGGTCATGCCCGAAGCGGACTGGGACGTGGCGCACGCGCAGGCGCTCGCCCTGCTCGATCAGGGCGCCGATGCGGTCGTCGCGGTGACGCCATTTGTCGCGGACGAGTCGCCGCTCTGGGTTGATGTCTCGGGGGATGGTGTGGTGCGCGCGTTCGGGCGCCAGGGCATCGTGCCGCTGGTCACGGGCGGCGTGTACTGGCTCAGTCATCGCGCGCGCGGTGTCGCAACGGAAGCCGTGAGCGCCGGCGTCAATCGCCTGCGCGGCTATCTCGCGCGACTGGTGGACAGTGGTTGCCGGGTCGAGACCGTGGTGGTCCCCCGGATTGTAGACCTCGATACGGATGCCGATCTGCGCCTCGCAGCGGCCCTGGTTGAAGGAGAATTGTCGTGACGATGCAACTTGTGGCGATCTATCGCAGCGCGTCGTATTCCCCGGGCCGGCATCGGTCCAATGACGCGGCCATCATGGACGCCACTACCGCGCGCTTTGCCGAGGCCGGGTGGTCGGTCGAACGGCTCGGCGAAGGCGACGTGGAAGCCGGCATCGTGCCGGACGCGGATCTCTATCTCAATATGTGCCAGGGGCGCGCGGCGTCGTCGCGGCTGCTCGAGCTCGAAGAGCGCGGTGCCAGGATCTACAATCGCCCGTCGAGCGTGCTGCGCTGTCATCGCAATCGCCTGGTACGGGCGCTGACGGCTTCCGGACTGGCGTTCCCCGCCACCGTGATGCTCTCGACGAGTCTCACGGATCTCGACAACACGCCCCTTCCCGAAGGCCCGCTCTGGGTCAAGCGCGGCGACGTGCACGCGCAGGAGGCGGCCGACGTGGTGCGCACCGCGCGGCGCGATCTGCTCGACGTGCTCGCCTCGTTTGCCGCGCGCGATGTGCGCACGGTGGCGATTCAGGCGCACGTGCCCGGTCCGGTCATCAAGTTCTACGGTGTGGCGGAGAGTTCCTTCTTCCATGCCTTTCGCGAAGACGGCGCACCGGTGGATCCCACCATGGTCGATCTCGTTGCGCTCCGCCGGCTCGCCTTTGGTGCGGCGCGCTGTGTGGGCCTCGGCATCTTTGGCGGCGACGCCGTGGTGGCGGCGCGCAATGAGCCGGTCCTGGTGGATCTCAATGACTGGCCCAGCTTTGCACCGGTTCGCGCCGAGGCCGCCGAGGCGATCGAGTCGCTGGTCGGCATGGCCGCGATGGAACGGAGCGTCCGATGACATCGATCGAGACGCCGCTGTTCACACTTCCCGGGCCGCGCTCCGTTGCGGCATTCAACGCGGAAGCCGCATTCGCCGCGCCCGGCACGCAAGGCGTGGCGCTCTTCTCCAAGCTCTGCTTTGATCACGGCGAAGGCGCCATTCTCTGGGACGCCGACGGCAATCGCTATATCGACCTGATGGCCGGCATCTGTGTCGCGAGTCTGGGCTACGCCCATCCGCGCTACGTGTCGGCGCTGCAGAAGCAGCTGACGCGGCTGCACGTGGGCAGCTTCACCACCGCGCACCGTGCGGAACTGGTCAAGCTGATCGCGAGCATTACGCCGGGCGATCTGAATCGGACGCAGTTCTATTCGAGCGGCGCGGAGGCGGTCGAAGCCGCACTGCGCCTGGCCAAGGCGCACACCGGCAAGAGCGAGGTGATGGCGTTCTGGGGTGGCTACCACGGCAAGACCGGCGGCGTCCTTCCCCTGCTCGGCGGCACGTTCAAGCACGACCTCGGGCCGTTCATGCCGGGATGCTATCTGTCGCCGTATGCGAGCCGGTCGCGCGACGCGTTGTCCAGCGCGTCCGATGCGGAGTGCCTGGCCCGCGCCATGGAATTCCTGCGGCGCAAGATCCAGGTCGAGACGGCAAACAACATCGCCGCGATCATTGTCGAGCCGATTCAGGGGACTGCGGGCAATATCGTTCCCGCTCCGGGATTCCTGCGCGAACTGCGCAAGCTTGCCGACGAGATTGGCGCGGTGCTGATTGCTGACGAGATGATTACGGGTTTTGGTCGGACCGGCAAGATGTTCGGCGTGCAGCACGACGGCGTCGTACCGGACATCATGACCGTCGGGAAGGCGTTTGGCGGCGGCTTCCCCATGAGCGGCATCATCGCCTCCGAGCAGGTCGCCTTCTCGGCGCCCTGGTCCAACCCGAGCGGCAGCTCGTCGAGTTATGGTGGCAACCCGCTGGCGGCCGCGGCGGCGCTCGCGGCCATCAGCATCACGATCGATGAGGATCTGCCGGGACGCGCGCATCGCATTGGCGAGAAGATGCTGGCCGTGATGCGCGCCTGGGAAGGCGATATTCCGATCGTGCGCGACGTGCGCGGCCGGGGCCTGATGATCGGCATGGACCTGGTGCACCCCGACACCGGCAAGCTGCTCGACAAGACCGTCACGCGCGAGATCTTCGAGGCGTTGCTGGCCCGCGGGGTGCTGTCCATGATCTAC
>DATAVM010000139.1:0-20539 GCA_036267775.1 Gemmatimonadales bacterium | reverse complement strand
GGCAAGCGGTCCCCTGCGGAGCACCCGGTGCTGCTCCCGATGGAGTGGTCCGGCTGCAGTTCGATCACGCGACCGGCCGCCTTGCACCGATGGCTGCCCGCGATTCGGCCGTTATCCTCTCCATCAAGGACCGGACGGTGCGGCTGAGGAAGGTCGCGCAGATCCAGCTCTGCGTGCTTCACACCAATACGGGCTGGTACAATGTGACGGTCGACACGACGCAGATCGTCGTCGCCACCGGCAACGAGGCAAAGACCACGGACCCCACCAGCTTTCTCAATTCGATTCACGGCCCGTTCGCGGCACTTCTTGGCGGTCTGAGCCGCGGTGGTGCCTCGCTGGTCCCTTCCCCGCCGAACCGTGCGGATTTTCCCAGCCAGCTTACCGACGCCGCCGCGGTCGCGGACCACATTCAGGATCATATTGCCGCCGTGCAGGCGCTCGCCGTCGGCGACGCGAGCATCGCGTCGGTTCGCGATGTCGCCCGGACCGCCCTCGCGCGGATGCGTGACTCGACGCCGGAAGCTGCGGCGCGCGAGTTCCGGACATCGCTCAGACGCACGTTCAACGCGGACACGTTTCACATGAGCGATCAGCCCTGCCAGCCGACCGACGGCAGGATGCTGCAGTTCAAGGCCCATGTGGACACGAACCTGAAGGCACTCCGGGTGGAGGGAGACTCCCTCGCGCGCCTGCTCTCGACCACGGCGGACGTCGACAGCGTCTTCCGCCACTTCCGTGATTCCCTCATGTGGATCCGCAGCAAGGCCGACAGCTTTGTCGCGGCCACCTCGCAACTCGGCGATTCGGCGAATGCCACCGAAACCCTGGTCACGCACATCAGCGGCGCGTGCTCGTTACAGGCGTCGCCGGTCCATGCGATGTCCAATGGATCCGCCCAACGGTTTCTCGTCCGGATGACGCCGTGGCCGGTCGCGGACATCGTCGCGGTGGCCACGGACACCATCACGCCGGCCGCGATCATCGTGCTGCCGCCCCGCCCCTGGGTCACGCCGTCGTTCGGCCTGTCGCTCATCGTCTCGCCAGGCGCGCGCTTTCCCACCTACGCCACGCGAACCGACAGCGCGACCAAGGCCACCGTGATCTACCAGCCCACCGTTGCGGACGATCGCTATTCCTGGGGGGCCACGGTCGGGCTCAACTGGCGCGCGCTCACGCCGGACGACACGAGCCCGCTCAAGTTCTGGATTCCGGAGATCACCGTCGCCCAGGCTTCCGGCGTCACCGGCTTTGGCATCGGGCCGGCCATCTCGTGGAGCGCAGTCAAGGTCGGTGTGGGCCTGCTCTGGATTCAGCATCCCATTCTGCAAGGGCATGTGGTGGGCGACGCCGTTCCCAACTCCGGCTATCTGCAGACCGTGAACGGGTACGGCACACCGCGAGTGTATTTCTCCCTCTCCTTCTTTGGCGTGCCAGGCTTCAAGTACTGAGCCCGGGACGCAAAACACCCCGGCCAATTGACCGGGGTGCCTGTCCCGCGTACCACTGAGATCTACCAGCGGACTAGTACATCCCGCCCATACCACCGCCGCCGCCCCCGCCCATCGGAGCGGCCGACTTTTCTTCCTTGCGTTCCACCACCACGCACTCGGTGGTCAGCATCAGCGACGCGATCGACGCAGCGTTCTGCAGCGCCGTGCGGGTCACCTTGGCCGGATCGATGACGCCGGCCTTGATCATGTCCTCGTAGACGTCGGTCGCGGCGTTGTAGCCGAAGGCCTTGTCCTTGGACTCCTTGACCCGGGCCAGCACGATCGAGCCTTCCACGCCCGCATTGAGCGCAATGGCGCGAATCGGCTCCTCGATGGCGCGGCGAATGATGTCGATGCCGATCTTCTCGTCACCCATCGCCTTGACCTTGTCGAGCACGGCCTGGCAGCGAATCAGCGCCACACCGCCGCCGGGAACGATGCCCTCTTCCACCGCCGCGCGCGTCGCATGCAACGCATCTTCCACGCGGGCCTTCTTTTCCTTCATTTCCGTCTCGGTGGCTGCACCGACATGGATCACCGCAACGCCGCCGGCGAGCTTGGCCAGCCGCTCCTGCAGCTTTTCCTTGTCGTAATCCGAGGTGCTCTTGTCGATCGCCGCGCGGATCTCGCTGATCCGCCCCTGGATCGTGTCCTTCTTGCCCTTGCCGTCGACGATCGTGGTGTTGTCCTTGTCGATCACCACGCGCTTGGACTGGCCGAGCTCATTGAGGGTGACGTTCTCGAGCTTGAAGCCGACTTCCTCGGAGATCGTCTGGCCGGCCGTGAGCACCGCGATGTCGCGCAGCATTTCCTTGCGGCGATCACCAAAGCCCGGCGCCTTGACCGCGGCGACCTTGAGGGTGCCACGGAGCTTGTTGACGACCAGCGTCGCGAGCGCTTCGCCCTCGACATCCTCGGCGATGATGAGCAGCGGCTTGCCCGACTGCGCCACCTTCTCGAGCACCGGCAGCAGCTCCTTCATGGACGACACCTTCTTGTCGTGAATCAGGATGTACGGCGACTCGAGCACCACTTCCATCGCTTCCGGATCGGTCACGAAGTAGGGCGAGAGGTAGCCGCGATCGAACTGCATGCCTTCGACCGTCTCCAGCGTGGTCTCGAGGCCCTTGGCCTCTTCAACGGTGATCACGCCTTCCTTGCCGACCTTGTCCATCGCTTCGGCAATCTTCTGGCCGATTTCGAGATCGCCGTTGGCCGAGATGGTACCGACCTGGGTGATCGCCTTGGTGCTGTTGGCCGGCACCGACATGTTCTTGAGTTCTGCCACCAGCGCCTCGACGGCCTTGTCGATGCCGCGCTTGAGCTCCATCGGATTGGAACCGGCGGTGACATTCTTGAGTCCTTCACGGAAGATCGCCTGCGCCAGCACGGTCGCCGTGGTGGTGCCGTCACCCGCGAGGTCGGAAGTCTTGGTAGCGACCTCCTTCACCATCTGGGCGCCCATATTCTCGATCGGATCGGCGAGCTCGACTTCCTTGGCGACGGTGACACCGTCCTTGGTGACCGTCGGCGAGCCGAACTTCTTGTCGATCACGACATTGCGGCCCTTGGGACCGAGGGTGACCTTCACCGCCTCGGCCAACGCGTCGACGCCCTTCTTGAGCTTGGCGCGCGCGTCCACATTGAACATCAGATCCTTTGCAGCCATTGCCTCTATCTCCGAATCAGTAGGTGTGGATCAGCCGAGCTTGGCGAGAACGTCCGAGGCCTTGATGATCATGACCTCGTCCCCATCAACGGTGTACGCCGTGCCGCTGTACTTGCCGTAGATCACTACGTCGCCGACCTTGAGGTCGACCGGCACGCGAACGCCCTTCTCGAAGCGTCCCGGCCCGACCGCGATCACTTCGCCCTGGGTCGGCTTTTCCTTGGCCGTATCCGGGATGTACAATCCGCCGCGCATTGACTCTGTCTCGTCGCTCGGCTTGATGATCACGCGATCTTCCAGCGGCGTGATCTTGTGCTTGCTCTTGCTGGCGCCAGCCATGTCCCATCCTCCAACGTGAACGGTGTGCACTAAGTGACAATCCTGTAACGAGTTGGCAGTCACGTCCCGAGACTGCCAAGCCGCGAAACCTAGACCAAGACCAAGCCAAGTCAAGCCACGAACGCGCCGGCGCGGTACCGGACAATCCGGGCGGCCCTCGTTGCGCTCCGCGCCACCGGGATTCGTATATTGACCGTCACTTCTCCGTCTCGAGGTTGTGATGATCCTGCTGCCACTCGCCATTCTCCTCGCCGCCTCGGGCCCCAGGCCTGCGCCCCGCGCGCCGGAGCAGTTCACCGTGCGGGTCGACTCCTCCCGCCACGAGGTGATCCTCACCGCCGGACCGTACGACCTCCCGGCCGGGCATGCGCCCGCGGCTGGTCACGGAATGGCCGGGATGAGCATGGGCGACATGAGCGATATGGCGATGGTCAGCTCGGGGCTGCTGGAGTTCACCTGGCCGGTGGACGGCTGGGCGCACGGCGTCAAGCTTCGCGTATTCGATCAGGCCGGCCATCCGCTGTCGCACCGCTTCATTCACCACATCAACATCGTGAACTTTGCCCGCCGCCAGCTCTTCTACTCCGCACCCGAGCGGATGATCGCACTGGGTCAGGAAACCGAGGACGTGCATCTCCCGGCCACCATCGGCATTCCGGTGGCGTCGACGATGCCGATGGCGATGCTGCTGATGTGGGACAACGAGACGCCGGAGCCGGTGCACGGTGCCATGGTCGAGATGACGGTGGAATATTCGCCGGCCAATCTCACTCCACGGCCGGTGAGCGTAATGCCGGTGTACATGGATGTGATGAATCCGGTGGGCCACGATGTCGATTTCGATCTGCCGGCGGGTGTGACGTCACGCTCGGCCGATTTTCATCTCGCCGTCAGCGGGCGCATCATCGGTGCGGGAGGCCACGAGCACGACTACGGCACCGGGATCACGCTCTTTGACATCACCGACGGCAAGCCGCGTTCGGTGATGCATCTGGCGACCAAGCTCGACGCGGCCGGTGCACTGCTCTCGATTCAACGCGCGCTGCCCGGACTCACTGGAGACGGCGTGCGCATGCAGGCTGGACGGACCTACCGGATGGAAGGCACGTACAACAACCCCACCGGCAAGACGCTCGACAAGGGCGCGATGATCCACATGGCGCTGCTCTATGCGCCGGATCGTGGCGCGCAATGGCCGGCGGTCCCGGCGGCTGACTCCGAATACCACAAGGATGTCGAACGCCTCGAGGCGCTCGGCATTGTGCATGCGCGGATGATCAGGAAGTAGCGATCAGGACGTGGTGATCAGGATGTAGCGATCGCTATGTAGCGATCAGGAAGGGGCGCTACTCCACGATGCGGCGAACACCGGTCCATTTGCGGAACCAGGTCCGGCCGTAGGGATCGTCCTCGGAGAGATGGCTCAGGCGCACACCTGTCGACGCGCTGTGAATGAACTGGCCGTCGCCGACATAGAGTCCGACGTGCGTCGTCACGTCGCCGCGCTCGGAGAACGTGAGAATGTCGCCCGGCAGGAGGTCGTCGAGATCCTTGTGCCGGGCGATTCCGCTGGTGGATTGCCCCTGCGCGGTGCGCGGCAGCGGAATACCGCTCCGGCTGTAGGCAAACTGGATCAACCCGGAACAATCGAAGCCGCCGTTGCCGTCGCCGGTGCCGCCCCAGACGTAGGGCTGACCCATTTCGTCGAGCGCCGTCTCGACGACGGCCTCGAGCACCTGCGCTTTGGCGTCGGGAATCCCGCTCGCCTTGAGCAGATCGGCGACCGGCGGGCGGGCGCCCAGGCCGACGCTCTCCGGGCGTACGTTGGTGGCGTCGCGACGGATGGCGCGGAAGCCGATCATGACCCCGACTTCAAAGCCGCGCCGGCCTGCCACCGTGAGATTGCGCCAGCGGGCTTCGGCCAGCACCCGCGTGGTACCGACGGCGACCACCGGTACCCGCGCTCCCGCCGACCAGCCGACCCACACCGGTCCCTGATCCCGCAGGCCGATGCCACCTTCAGCTCCGACAAAGAGGGTGGGCAGACCATGGGCCGCGCTGAACAGCGTCAGGTCCGCCCCGGCGCCGTACAGATTGCCCGCGCCCGGCCGACTACCCGGAGACTCCACTGCCGACCAGTCGACGCTGAACGGCCCTCGGAGGTCATGTTCGAGGGTGAGGCGCCACGCCGACTCGTTCGGACCGGCGAGCACTTCGCCGCCGGTGAGGAAGAGACCGTCCTGCGCGGTGACCTGTCCGGCGGCACCGGCGAGCACCAGCACGCTCAGCAGGGCCGTCCTCATCGGGCGGGACCCTCATCGTGATCGGGCGGCGGCGGAACGTGCGAAGGATGCATCAGTTGGTCGACCGCATCTGCTGTGGGAACACCCGCCGGAGTGACGGCGAGAACGTGTTGCAATTCAGGGTTGTCGCGAAGCAGCGTTGCCCACGCGAGAAGTCCGGCGACTGCCCCGAGGAAACCCAGGCCCAGCGTGACACCGAGCGCGGCGTAAGGGGTGAAGTGCGGGGCGACCACCAAGCCGATGGTCGCCCCGATCGCTGCCGCAACAGTCACCACGAGCGGGGTCAGCAACCACCCCGCAATGCGCAGGAGGAGCCGGACCGCGCGCCACAGCACGGGACCGCGCTAGCTGCTTCGGCTCGCGCCGAAGAGGGTGATGCCGTTGGCCAGAAGAAGGCCCGGCAGCACGGCAATGGCAAAGGTCGGCACATTCCAGCCCGCGCCAGGAAAGCCCAGAATGGCTGCACCGGCTCCGCAGATCGCGGTAGTCACCGCGAGGAGCACGGCCGCCATGGGCACCGACGCCTGCCCCGACCGTCGCGTCTGATTGGCCAGGATCCAGCCGCCCATCCAGGAGAGGTACGTCCCGACCATCCACCACACCGGCAGATACCACCAATTGGAGCCGCCGCCCACCGTGAGCCAGCGGTTGGTGTAGGTGTGCAGCGGCTGCAGTATGAAGGCATCGACAAAGACAAAGAGCCAGGTGGCGCCCAGACCAATGCCCGCCGCACCGGCAATCCCTTCGATGGTGCGGGCGCGCGTCTTGACGCCGGGATAGAAGATTGTGAAGAGCGCTCCCGCCGCGAAGAACACCGCCGAGAGTGCCCGGTTGGCCGGCCCGTCGAGCCGGTTGACCTGAGAGATGGCAAGGACAACGACAGCCTGGACGATGACGAGCACCACCGAGCTGCGGAAAACCCTCACCACATTGGTGTTGTCGAAGTCGTGTTCGAGTTGCACGGCGGTGGCCATCAGAGCAGCTCCATGTGTGGTCTGGAGAATGGCTGGAATATGCCGGACGCCTGCGAATGAGCCAAGCCCTTCACAGGGACGCCCAGCCGATCAGGACGACGACGTCGGTGAGCGCCCAGGCCACGAGCGCATAGTACATCGCGCGCTGGTGCTGCCCGGAGGACCACTCGCGGCCCTCGGCGATCCACGGCCCGAGCGTCGCCAGCCACGCGGCCGCGGCCAGTGCGAGCGCGCCCCAGCGCAGCAACCCCGCGCCGCCGCGCCACCCTGCTTCCCAGCCGGCCATCGCCAGCATGCCAAACCCGAAGCCGGTGCAGATGAGCGCGACCACCAGACTGTTGTGACGGCCGAGCCACAGCGCAAAGGTCTGATCGCCGCGGGCGCGGTCCTCGTCCATCTGGTAGATCTGCGTCAGCGGATAGAGCCCCGCAAAGAGCGGCGCGAAGGCCCACAGCACCAGCGCCCGCGGTCCACCAAAGGAGTGGCGTTCGATCGCCCATGCCGCGGCGGGTGAGAACGTGCCAAAGCCGAGGAGGTTGATGACCCAGTCCGCGCCGCCGATCGCCTTGAGTCGCAGCGGCGGCACGGAGTACGCCACGGACATCGCAAAGCAGATGACGTAGAGCCCGCGATAACCGCTGGAGAGCTGCCAGGTGGCCGCGAGCCCCGCGGCCATGAGCACCGTGGCAAAGAGTGCGAGATGCGGCGGCGGTCGCGGCGGATCGTGCAGGAACGCCACGTCGCCTTCATCGCGATCGAACGCGGAGTTGAGCGCGAGCGTCCCGCCGTTGAGGGCGACGACCCACGCGCCGATGCCGAGCCACGCACGCCCATCAGGCCAGTGTATCCCGGCGGCCAGCAACCAGCCCACCGCGGTATGCGCCGCCACGATCGGCCACTCAGCCGGTCGCAGGTGCAACACGTACGGGAGCACCGGACCAAAGACGCGTCGTGCGAGGTGGCGGGCGAGAGTCTTGTCCGGGACGGTAGGGCGTTGCTCCGTCGCCGTCATGCCGGCAGCCCGAGTGCCGCCGCAGCGACGCGCAGGCCGTGCAACGTGAGGTCGGGGTTCACCACATCGATCGAACTCGCGAGCGGCGCGATCAATGTGGCAAGGCCGCCTGTTGCGATCACGCGGGGCCGCTCGCCACCCGGCCATTCGCGACGGATGCGCGTGATCATGCCGTCGACCGCATCCGCTGCGCCAAAGAGCACGCCGCCCTGAATGTTCTCGTCGGTGCGCCGGCCGATCGCGCGCGCCGGTGCAACGAGTTCCGTGGCTGTGAGCTTTGCGGCCTTGCGCACCAGTTGCTCCGCCGACGTGCGCAAACCGGGCATGATCGATCCGCCAATGAAATGGCGGTCGGCGGTGACACAGTCAAAGGTGGTCGCCGTGCCAAAGTCGACCACCACACTGGCGCCCGGATAGAGTGCGAGAGCGCCGAGGACGTTGGCGATGCGATCGGCGCCGACGGTGAGAGGCTCGTCGACGTCGAGGACTATCGGCAGCTTGGCCATGGGCGTGACGAGTCCCACATGCACGGTGATCGCGTCGCGCACCGCATGCAGCAACGCTTGCGTCACCCCTGGCGCCACCGACGCAAGGCACGCCGCGCGGATCTCGGCGGGCGAATGCCCGGCTCGCACCAGAAACGCCTCGATGGCCGCGCCCCATTCGTCGGGCGTGCGATCGGAACTGGTGGTCAGCCGCCAATGGCCGACGAGTTCGTCGTGGCTGAAGAGCCCGACGGTGACTTCGGTGTTCCCAATATCGAGGGCGAGCAGCATGACAGGAATCTCGCGTCAGGTCGTCGCGGTGACCACCCCGCCCAGCACTTCGCGGATGGGGCCACCGTCGGTTCGCACCCGGAGTGCGCCTTCCGCGGTGATCCCTTCCGCAGTGCCGGCCACGGGCTCGGCCACCCGTCCGCCGGCGAGCGTGTCGCGCTGCGCATAGGCGTTGAGCTCGGCCGTAGTCAGCGGACCGGCCTCGCGCGCCGCCAGCGCCACGGCGGCAGCCACGGGGAGAGCGAGCGGCTCTGGCGTGGCGCCGGGTTCCCAGGCCACCAGGCCGGCCGCGATCGCACGGAGCGCCGGCGGAATGGTGTTGGCCACATTGAGCCCAAGCCCAACGACCACCCACAGACAGCGTCCGCCGCTCCAGCGCGCTTCACAGAGGATCCCGGCAAGCTTGCGGCCGTCGACCACGATGTCGTTGGGCCACTTGAGGCCCAGACGTGGCAGCGGCGGGCACGCCAGCTCGAGCGCCGCCGACACGGCGAGTCCAACGCGCAGGGACAGCGCCTCGAGTGCGTCGGTGCGATCGGGCCGTGCGATGACCGAGAGCCAGAGACCACCAGGCTCGGAAGACCAGGTGCGGCCCCGCGTACCGCGGCCAAGCGTCTGGCGACCCGCAACGATGGCAGTGCCGTGCACTGCCCCGTCCTGGGCCATCGTGTGTGCCGCCTCCATGGTGCTCGGCAGCTCGGCCACGCGAATCAGGTCAGGGTGCACTGGCCGGAAGGATATGCAGTGCGATCAGTCCAAGGATGAGACCGCCAAAGACAATGCGGTACCAGGCGAACGACACGAACGAATGGCTCTGCACAAAACGCAAGAAGCCGCGGATCACGATCAGCGCAGCAATGAATGACACCACCAGCCCCACCGAGAACATCGGCACGTCGGCGCTGGAAAAGAGTGCTCTGTTCTTGACGATGTCATAGCCGCCGGCGGCGATCAGCGTGGGAATCGCCAGGAGGAACGAGAATTCCGTGGCCGCCGGCCGTGACAGTCCCAGACCAAAGCCGCCGAGAATGGTGGCGGCGGAACGCGACGTGCCGGGAATGAGCGACAGCACCTGCGCGCAGCCGATCCCTAACGCCTGTTGGCGCGTGATCCCCGATACGGTGGGCGTGGTCGTCTGCGGGCGCCGCCATTCAAAGGCCAGCATGATCACGCCGCCGATGACCAGCGCGAGCGCAACAGAGATTGGCGTGAACAGATGGGCCGTGATCCAGTGATGGAGCGCCAGGCCGATCGCGGCCGCGGGAATGAAGGCAATCAGCAGGTTGAGCGCGAGCCGGCTCTCCGCCGGTCCGGAAATGAAGCGGCCGATCACGTCCGCGAGCAGCACGCGATAGTGCCAGACCACGGCGAGAATCGCGCCGACCTGAATCACGATTTCAAACGTGTCTGCGCGCTGGCCGGTATAGCCCAGCGCGTGACCGGCCACGATGAGGTGTCCCGTGGACGAGACCGGCAGGAATTCCGTGACGCCTTCAACCAGCCCAAGCAGGAGCGCAATAATGAGCGGGTCGAAGGTCATCCGTTCATCACCTGGTGATAGAAGGCTTCATAGCGCGGCACGATCGCATCGGTGGAAAACATGGCTGCCCGCGCGACGGCCGCTTCACGCATGCGCGCGTGACGGACCGTGTCCTTGAGCAGATCGATCGCACGGCGCGCCATCGCTTCGACGGAGCCCACCGGCTCAAGAATGCCTTCGACGCCGTCGGTAATCACTTCCGGAATCCCACCGACGCGACTGGCGAGCACTGGCGTCCCACAGGCAAGCGCTTCAAGCGCGGCAAGGCCGAAGGATTCAGTCTGCGAGGGCAGGACAAAGAGATCGGCGGCCGCAAGGAGTGGTGCCATCGTGTCGAGCCGCCCGAGAAAACGCACGTCGTCCGCAACGCCGAGATTGCGGGCCTCCTGCTCAGCGTCGCCGCGATCGGGACCGTCGCCGACCATGATGAGGGTCGCCGGCATGGCGCGGCGCACCCGCGCAAAGATGCGGACCACATCGCGGAGCCGTTTTACTTCGCGGAAATTGGAGACATGCACGAGCAACTTCTGATCCGCCGGTGCGAACGCGTCGCGCGACATGGCCAGGTCGGGACGGTATTCGGCCAGGTTCACAAAGTTGGGAATGACCGTGACGGCGCAGTCGCCGCAGCCAAAGGCGCGGTACGTCTCTTCGCGAAGGAACTTGGAGACGGCCGTCACGCCATCCGAGCGCTCGATCGAGAAACGCGTGATTGCAAAGAACGACGCTTCCTGGCCTACCAGGGTGATGTCGGTGCCATGCAGCGTGGTGATCACCTTGATCGGGTGCTGGCGCTGGAGCATTTCGCGGGCAAGAAACGCGGTGGTCGCGTGCGGAATGGCGTAGTGGACGTGCAGCACATCGAGCTCTTCCTGGAGCGCCACCTCGTACTGGCGCGACGCGAGCGCCAGCTCGTACGGATAGTGCTCGAAGAGCGGATAGCGGCTCATGGACGTGTCGACTTCGTGGAAGTACACGCGGTCGACATACTTTCTCAGGCGGAACGGCGATGCATAGGTGATGAAATGCACTTCATGGCCGCGCCGGGCGAGATCGAGCCCGAGTTCGGTGGCCACGGCGCCGGAACCGCCATAGGTCGGATAGCAGGTGATACCGATCTTCATGCGCTGCGTTGCTCCCACGCCGCGGCGATTGCGCCCGCGACCTGTTCAGGCGATCTGGTGGCGTCGAGAGTCAGGACATCGGCGCCAAGTTGATGACGAAACCACGTTTCCTGCCGCTTGGCGTACTGGCGCGTTGCCGTTGCGATCGCATCGACCAGAAGATCGCGTGGCAACCGCCCGTGCAGCACGGCCACGGCTTCCCGCACGCCGATCGCATCGAGTCCCGGCCCTTCGGCCGGCGCACCGTCCGCGAGTGCCGCGGCCACCTCTTCCACCAGCCCGCGCCGGACCAACTCTTCGGTGCGTGCCCGGATCCGCTGATGCAGCACCGGCCGTGGCGCCGTCAACCGGACAAACCAGGGACGCACGGCACCGTGGCCCGCAGCACTTTCCTGCCACCACGACAGCGGGCGACCCGTCAGCAATGCAACTTCGATGGCGCGCGCCGCGCGATGCTTGCCGCCGCCGCCGGCGAACTCCGGATCGAGCCGGCCGGCCCAGCGCACCAGCGTGGCATGATCCATCATTGCGGTGATTCGCGCCAGCCCCGCCCGGCGATCCTCCGCCATCGGCGGTTCGCGGAAGAGGCCCTCGACGAACGCCCGGACGTAAAGGCCGGTTCCGCCGACAACCACCGGCATCACGCCACGCGCGCGCACGTCGTGCACCACGAGCGACGCATCGCGGCTGAAGCGTCCCGCACTGTAACGGTCACCGGGCTTGATGCGATCGAGGAGATGATGGCGGACGCGCTCGCGCTCGCGGGCGGTGGGTTTGGCGGTAGCGACATCGAGGCCGATGTAAACCTGGCGCGAATCGGCCGAGATCACTTCCAATGGCCAGTGCGACGCCAGCGCGAGAGCGACGGCGGTCTTTCCAATGGCAGTTGGCCCCACGATGATCGGCGTCCTAGCGTCGGCCAAACCGGCGCTCCAGCTCGTCGTTGGGAAGTTGCACGATGGTGGAGCGGCCGTGCACGTCGTGGGGCGGGAGTTCACACGCAAAGAGACGCAGCAGCAATTCGCGCATGCTGCGGTCGTCGAGGACCTGGCCCGCCTTGACGGCCGCGTGACAGGAATAGGTCGCCACAAACCGCTCGAGGCGGTTGGCCCAGCCGCCAAAGCGGCCGCGCGCCAGATCTGCAACCATCTCGCGGAAGCAGGCGGCGGCATCGAACCGCGGGTGGGGATTGGGCACCGCGTGCAGCATCACCGCCCGACCGCCAAAGGGCTCGACATCAAAGCCGATGCGTTCAAGCTCGCCAGCATGCGACGCCACCACGTCGAGCTCCTCGTCGGTGAGTTCCATTGTGATCGGCAGCAGGAGACGCTGGGCCGGCAAACCGGCAGCGGCAAGCTCGCGCATCGTCTCTTCAAAGATCACGCGCTCGTGGGCGGAGTGCTGGTCCACGATCACCAGCCCTTCGGGCGATTCATAGCAGACATAGGTATCGGCCAGCTGCAGCAGTTGCGCATCCCAGCCCGCGTGGTTGGTACGTGCCGCGTCCGGCTCAGGCTCTGCTTCCGGCGCATCGAATGGCGCAAAGAGATCGGGTGGCGGGGCTACCGGCTCGGGCGCTCGCCAGGCGGGGCGCGCTGTGGGGAGTGGGCCGGCTCCTATCGCCGCCGCCGCATCGAGGCGACCCAGCGTGTCGCGGAGCGCCTCTTCCACGGCGCGCTCGACCGCGTAACGCTCCCGGAAGCGCACTTCGAGCTTGGCCGGATGGACATTCACATCCACCGTCTCGGCGTCGACACGCACATCGAGAAAGAGCGACGGGCGATCGCCGGGATGAATCGCGGAGCGATAGCCGGCTTCGGCGGCGCGGACGAGAAAGTTGTCGCGGAACGGCCGCCCGTTCACAAAGAGCTGCACGCGGCGCCCGGTGGGTTGCGCGTCGGCGGGACGCTGCGCAAAGCCCACAACGTGCACGCCACCCACGGCATAATCGACCGCGAGAAGAGTGCGAGCCACGTCGGCGCCCCACACTGCGGCGAGGCGGTCTTCACGCGATTGATCCGCTGGCACCGCGAGACGCGAGCGGCCGTCGAGCACGAGGTCGAAGCCGATCGCCGGATGCGCCAGTGCAAGCGTCGCGACCACATCCCAGATCGCGCGCGACTCGCTGGCCGCGGCGCGCAGGAACTTTCGCCGCGCCGGCGTATTGAAGAAGAGGGTCCGCACCGTGACCGTCGTGCCGCGCTGACGAGCGGCGTCCTGCACCTGATCGACGCGCCCGCCGCTCACCGTGACCTCGGTGCCGTCACCATCGGCGATGGAGGTGAGCAGGGCAAAGCGGCTCACCGCACCAATCGCTGGCAGCGCTTCGCCGCGAAAGCCGAAGGTCTGGATGCCGACCAGATCGTGCGCCTGGCGAATCTTGCTCGTGGCGTGGCGATCGAGGGCCAGAATCGCGTCGTCGCGCTGCATGCCGGTGCCGTCGTCGGCGACTTCGATCAATGTCTTGCCACCGTTGTCGGCAGAAATCCGCACGTGGCGGGCCGCAGCGTCGAGCGCGTTCTCCACCAGTTCCTTGACCACGGACGCCGGGCGCTCCACCACTTCACCGGCCGCAATCTGATTGGCGACCGCGTCGGGGAGGATGGCGATGCGACGTTCGGTGGCCGCGGGACTCATGCGGTCAATCTAGCGGGCCGATCGCGGCGATTGCGCTGACAGGCAGCCAACCGCGCCGGCCATCGGAGAGGCGCACGATACGCCACCCGCCCTGCCCCGGATCGACCGCAACACGCGACCACTCGGCGGCCTCGCCAAGGACGGGCGCCGTCGGTGTCGGCGAGACGCGAAGGACGGCGCCCGCGCGCACCAGCGCCTGACGGCCGGATTGTTCGGTTGACCGGATAACGAGTGCCAGGAGCAACAGCGTGGTCAACGCGGGCGCGATGCCGCGCAGCCATCGCACCCGCCACCGCAACGCGGCGCAGCTGATCCACCACGCCGCGAGGACGAGAATGACGAGTTCGTCGCGACTCAGTGGAATACTCGGCGCGAGATTGCGGACGTCTTCGGGGATTGTCGCGGCACTGTCCCACGCCGCATCGGCGAGTGCGTCGCGTGGGCTCAGTTGCAACGCCCTGATCCAGGCGGCGGCGGCTCCGACCTGATCGCCGGCCGCAAAGCGTGCGGTTCCCAGATCGCGCCACGCATCGGCCGAACCGGGCGTTGCGGCGGCGGCCGTTGCAAACGCACGCGCGGCGCCGGCAAGATCACCGCCCAGGTAGCGCGCCACGCCGCTGGTGTCCTGCGCGACAAGCCGATGCAGCAGCACGAGTGAGAGCAGGAGTGCCGTGATGCCGTGGCGCAGCCGCGTGAGGACGCGATCGACCGCCGGCGGTGCCGCCGGCGGCTCGACACGCGCAGCGCCGTAGCGCCGGCGGTTGGTCGCCGCGAGCCAGCGACGGACGTGCTCGGCGTCATCGCGCGCCACACCGCGCTGGCGGAGTGCCACGGCGACGCGCTCCGGACCCGCGTCGAGCGGCGTCCCGAGCAGATTACGCAATTCGAGCTCGGCGTCGACTCGCGGGACGGCAATCGCCGCGGGCGGGCGTCGCCGGTCCAGCCAGAGGAGTACCGCCGGCAGGAACGCCAGCAGCAGCACCAGCGGCCACGCCGATTCCACCAGCCAAGTGACCGGACCCGTCGACGTATCGCCGGTGACGGGAAGACGCGGCGCAAGCGTCGATGGCGCAGCTGTCGGCAGTACGGGTACCGTGAACGGTGGAGCGACCGCGGTCTCGACCGCAGCCGTGCCGGGATCGAAGAAGAGGTAGCGCACCGCCGGCAATGTGAGCACGCCTGCGCTGTCGGCGACAATGGTGTAGCGGAAGCGCTTGTCGCCGGCAACGAGTCCGGCAATCGACGCCTCTTCCTCGACCGGAGCTTCCGGATAGACGTGCACGTCCGCCGGCCACGCAATGTCGGGATCGGGCCAGAGTGTGAGGTTGCCTTCGCCGCTCACCACCAGTTCAACGATGGCCGGCACACCGGGGATGAACCCTTCCGCGGGTCCGCGCCAGACCGCATGCAGTCCGTGCGCCGTGGGACCACCTCGCACCGCGGCCGGCGTTGCACGCGCGACGAGTACCGCGGGTTGCGACGTGAGCCTTCTACGGTCCTGCACGGCAAAGAATGATGCCGAGGTCGGCACGGAATACGTCAACACCGCCGGCGGCGTCTCGATGCGACCGGGGCCGAGCGGGAAGATCGTCTGGTCCGATACAAAGATGTCGTAGAACTGGCCGCCGACCAGGCGCGAGCCCGCGGGAAGCGGCACGACATCGGCGCGCATGCTCCAGAGACCGCTGAGCGACGGCGCCGTGAGTGACGGGCTGTCGTGGAGACGATCGCGCAGCTGCCGCGGAAACCACGCCACGGTGACCAGCTCGACCTGCTCTCCCACCCACACGGTGTCGCGCGAGAACCGCGTCGTCACCATTACTTCACCCGGCCGCGGCAGCGGAAAGCGGTCGAGCATGGCGCGCGCACGCGGCGACAGCACCCCGGGTGTGGAATCCTGTGGCGCGAACAGCGTGGCCAGGAGCGCGAGAGCGATCACCAATCGGGACCTCGCTGCTCGCCGCGATTCTGTCGCTGATTCTGCGCCCGCCGTGTGGCGCTCTCCGCCCGTTCCATCGCACTGAGCACCTGTTCGGCCTCCGCCGGCGTCATTGCGCCGCGACCACCGCCTGGCGGCGGCGGAGGCTGCGGCCCGTTGCCCCGCCCCGTCGATCCCGACGATGGCTTGGGACTGGGGCGCCTCAGTCCGCGCGCGAGCTCGTAGTTGTACTTCGCGTTGGCGTCGTTGGGGCCTAGCGTCAACGCTTCCTTGAGCTGGGTCGCGGCGGCGGTGAGCAGCGTGTCGTTGGGGACAGGGGTGCGCCGCGCCTGAAGGAGATAGGCCGTCCCGAGGTTGTAGAGGGCGCGACGTCGCAATTCAGGATCAAGGCTGGTGGACGCGCGTTGCAGGCCGTCCACCGCGGCGGCAACATCGCCGGACATCAGCGCCGCGGTGCCGGCGTTGAACCACGCGGTATCGCTGCCGGATCGCCGAGCATCCTGCAGGAACGCCGCGCGCGCCTGCGCCGTGTCCCCGCGGGCGAGCAGGCCAAAGCCGCGTGCCGGCCGCTGCGCCGACGCATGCGTCAGGCCCACGGCCAGCAGAAGGCCGACCAGCGCCGCCGTGCGGCGCGTCAGCGTTTGCGCCATGAGCACAAGCACCGCGATGAGCGCAAAGATCCAGGCACGCGGCAGGAGGCTCGCCACCGGATGGTCTGTCACCGCGGCCCGATTGAGCCGATCCAGCGCGTGGCGTACATCGCTCACGGGATCGGGTGCCGCCGGTGACACGACCACGCCGTGCGCCGCATCCGCCACGATGTGCAGCAGATCGTCGCGGCGCACCGTGACGACATCGCGGCCAGTCGAGTCCTTGTGCCAGCTGCCATCGGGATCGGGAATCCGCGCACCCAGCACGTCGCCCACCGGCACGGCGATGAGCGTGATGCGCGACCGGGCCAGTGCAGCGCCGGCGGAGCGGAGTGTGGCGTCGCCTTCAAAGCTCTCCCCGTCAGTGAAGACGACGATCGCGCGGTCGCCTCCTTCCGTCGTCGCCGCCAAGACGCTGCGTGCCATCTCGAGCGCGTTGGCGAGGCCGGAACCTCCCTGACTCGCCATTTCGGGATCGAGTGCGTCGAGTTGCACCTCGATGGCGGTCGCATCGAGTGTCAGCGGCGACAACAGAAAGCCGCGCCCCGCAAAGCCGATGAGCGCCAGGCGATCGCCCTGGAGATCGTCGAGCAGGCGGCGCGCCAGCGACGTGGCACGGCCGAGACGGTTGGGTGCGACGTCGCGCGCCAGCATGGAGCGGGAGACATCCATCACGATCGCGATGTTGCGTGCCCGGGACTCGAGGTCGTGCGACTGCGAACCCCAGCGCGGCCCGGCCAGGCCGAGTGCCGCGATGAACGCCGCACCGGTGAGGAACCATGGCGAACGCTTGCCGAGCGCCTTGGCCTGTTCTCCCAGTGTGACCGACCACGCCGCGGCGGCCCTGCGCCGTGTGCTCCGCGCAAACAACGCGAGCGCAAGTATCACCAGCGCGATCACCGGGACGGTGGCCAGCAGGAGTGGATGATCGAAGGTCATGGAACGCGCACCACCATCGTACCGGCGACGACCAGCTCCGCTGCGAGGCAGAGAAGACCGGCCGCGACGCACGGCAAGGTCCGCTCCGATTGATGCGTATAGCGCAACACATCCACGGGAGCCTTGGCGAGCCGGTTGACCTCGCTGAAGATTCGTGTGAGTGATTCCGAATCGCGGGCGCGGAAGTACTCGCCACCGGTGCGCTGCGCGATGTCTCGCAGGAGCGGCTCGTCGATCTCCGTCTGCATCGTCTCGTAGTGATAGCCATCGGGGCCCTTGCCGGTGGGGACGCGGGCTTCACCCTCCTTGCCGATCCCGACCGTGTACACCTTGATCCCGAACGCGGCGGCGGTTTCCGCGGCGGTGCGCGGATCGATCAGGCCGCGATTGTTGACGCCATCCGTGAGCAGGAGGACCACGCGGCTCGCCGCCGGAACTTTGCGCAGGCGCGACACGGCGGTGGCGAGACCCGAGCCGATCGCGGTGCCGTCTTCCAGTTGAAAGATCTCGACCGATTGGATGGCGCGCACCAGCGACGGGTAGTCGAGCGTCACCGGCACGAGCGTCAGCGCTTCGCCGGCAAAGATCACGAGGCCAATGCGGTCGGCGCTGCGACCATTCACAAAATTGATGGCTTCCCGCTTGGCAACCTCGATGCGGTTGGACGGGGTAAAGTCTTCGGTGAGCATCGAGCTTGAGATGTCGAGCGCGATTACGATGGCGATGCCGTTGGCCGAGATGCTGACGCGGTCGCCCGGACGCACCGGACCCGCGGCGGCCAGGACGAACGCCGCCATCGCGAGTGAGCGCAGTGCTGGCGGAATCCGCAGCCGCCAGCGCCCGCGCACTGCGGCCTTGAAGGGACTGGTGTCGCTCACGATCGCGGCCGGTGCCACCTGGCGGGAGCGCCGCCACCACCAGAACGGCAGCACGAGCAGCAACAGCAGCAGCCACGGGCGCACAAAGCCGATCATGCGGGACGCTCCTCAGCCACCTGTGCCCAGCCCTCACGCACCAACTGGTCGAGCTCGGGACTGTCGACGGCGCCAAAGCGAAGCGCGTCGGCACGCGCGCGCCATTCCGCCAGATCATCGCGCTCGCGCAGCTGCCACTCCAGATGCGCGAGCGCCAGGCGCGCCTCTCCCGCGGCGAGCCAGCGTTCGACCCGGTCGGCGGTGAGCAATGCCGGCGGCAGTTGCGTCGGCACCAGCGCCGGCCGACCGCGCGCACGCCAGCGCCACTGCAGGAGCGCAATGAGCACCAGCGCGATGGGCAGCAGCACGGCGGCGGGCAGCATGGACGTCTCGCCGCCGGCGATCCAGCGGTGCGCCGGCTTGGGCGCGAGCGCGGCCGCCGATTTCCCCGCCGGCAGCACGGACGCCACGTTGAGCGGGATCACCACGTCGGGGAGCGTGTCGACCTTGCCGCGCAACGACACGACGATCGCTCCAGGAAGATCGAGCTGGTTGTGCCCGGGCGCCCACACGGCCACGGTGTATGCGATCCGGACGGAATCGCCTTCGCGAGTGATCGCCGGTGCGGTGATGAGCGTCGCGATGGTCGTGTCCGTCGGCGGACGCGCTTCGATGACCGCCCCGGCGGGTGCGGCGATGTGGCGTACGATCGTGAAGGTATCGCCCACGGTCGGAAGCGGCTGCTGCGACGTCGTCATCGCCGTCCGCGCCGGCCAAAGGCGGCTCGTAGCGCCGGCATGTATTCGCCGTCCGTGCGGATCACCACCTCGCGCACGCCGGCCGCGGCGAGGTCGGCAGTGCGACGCATCCGGACACGCTTGGCCGCGGATTCCGCCCGGCGACGCGCCAGCACGTCGCCGCTGTCAAAAAGAATCGGCTCGCCGCCTTCCGAGCCGCCGACCATCACCCAGCCGCCTTCGGGAAGCGCCGTTTCGCGGCCATCTTCGAGCGCAATCGCCGTGACCTCGTGGCGACGGGCCAGTCCCTTGAGCGCCGAACCCCAGTCGGGCGCAAGAAAATCAGACAGGACGACCACAATCCCGCGGCGCTTGAGCAGCGCGCCCGCCGTACGAAGCGCCGCCGCGAGATCGGTGCTCCTGCCGCTCGGTTCGAGCTCGAAGAGCCGTTGCACCACACCAAAGGCGTGACGCTGGCCACGTCCCGGCGGCACGATCGGCCCCACCGTATCGGCAAACGCCAGCAGTCCCACCTGGTCGTGCTGTTGCGCGGCGACGAGCGCCAGCAGTGCCGCGACCTCCACCGCGCGCGACATCTTGGGCTCGGGATCGCCGACGCCGGTCGAGCGCGAGCGATCCACGACCAGCAGGAGCGTGAGCTCGCGCGTCTCGGTATAGAGCTTGATGAATGGATGGCCGGTGCGCGCGAGCAGATTCCAGTCGAGATGACGGAGATCGTCACCCTCGATGTAGGGCCGCACGTCGGTGAATTCCATGCCGGTGCCGCGAAACACCGATCGGAATTCGCCGCCAACGAGTGAATCGGTTGCCCGCCGCCCGCGCAGTGCGAGGGTGCGGACCTGCTTCAGGAGAGTCGGCGGAAGGCGCGTCGCCATGTCACGGCACCGGCACCGCAGCCAGCACCTGCGACACCACCGCATCGGCGTCGAGACCGTCGGCCTCGGCGTCAAAGGTCAGCACGATCCGGTGCCGCATCACATCGGGAGCAAGCGCCTGCACATCTTCCGGCGTGACGTAGTCCCGTTCCCGGAGAAAGGCGTGCGCGCGCGCGGTCTGTGCCAGTGCGATCGACGCGCGCGGCGAAGCGCCATAGGCGATCATCGGGGCGAGTGCTCCAAGGCCAACCGCGTCGGGCTCGCGCGTCGCGCGCACCACATCCACGATGTAATCGGCGAGTCGGGGATCGAGATGAATCTCGCCGATCCGCTGCCGCGCCTCGAGCACCTGCGCGGGCTCCGCGAGGCGCCGCACTGGCGCGAGCGTGGAACCTGAACCCTGTCGCAGCAGCACTTCCCGTTCCTCGAGGCGCGCGGGGTAGTCCACTTTCACCTTGAAAAGGAAGCGATCGAGCTGCGCTTCCGGCAGCGGATACGTCCCTTCGCTTTCGATCGGATTCTGCGTCGCGAGCACCAGAAATGGGTCCGGCAGCGCGTAGCTGGTGCCGCCGATCGTGACCTGCCGCTCCTGCATCG
>DATAVM010000138.1:0-20420 GCA_036267775.1 Gemmatimonadales bacterium | reverse complement strand
TGGCGGCAGGCATTGCCGCCGCAGCAGCGTCCGGGACGGATTGACGGAGGAGTGAGTGGTCAAGAGTCGCGTGCACGATCTCGCAGCAGAATTCAGTGTCCCGGTGGAGCAACTCATGGGGATGCTCCGCGAGATGAATATTTTCGTTCGCAGCCACATGTCGGCGCTCGAGCCCGATCAGGTGTCGGCGGTCCGCGTCCGCTGGGAACGGGAAAAGCGGAAGGCCGCCGAGGCGCCCGCGCCCAGGAAGAGCCGGCGCAAGGTGGCGGTGGAGCCACCCGCGCCTGCACCAGTCGTCGATGGCAAGCCGGTGCGTCGTCGGCGCACGGCCGCCGAGGTGGCGGAGCAGGAAGCCAAGGCCGCCGCGGAGGCTGAGGAAGAGGCGGCCAAGACCGCCTTCGACATGGCTCCGCTGGCGCTCGAAGTGCCGCAGACCAGCGACATCAAGCCGGCGCTCTCGATCGAAGAGCGTGCACGGCTGCTCTTCAAGGATCTGCCGCCCGAGCCTGCAACAGTGGAAGCGGACGCGGCGGCCGATATCGACGCGCCCGCGCCTCCTGCCGCACCGGCGCCCGTGCTCGATCGACCGGCTTCGCCGGCAGCACCTGTCGCACCCGCGCGCATTCCACAGCCGTCCCGACCGACGTCGCCGCCCAGTTCCGCGCGGCCGTTCATTCCGCCGCGCGTGCAACGGCCCGCGCCAGGCCAGGGTGGTCCGCCGCAGCGTGGCGGCGGTCCCGGCCAGCATCGCAGTGGTCCTCCGGGTCAGGGTGGCCGGCCACGTCCGGTCTTCTCGTCGAGCACGCCGCAGCCTCCGCGCGGCCCCTCGGGCAACACCAGCGCTCCAGGTGGAGCTCCAACGCGCAACTTCGGTCCCGACGCGCAGCCAGGTGGCGGCCGCAAGAAGGGAAAGAAGGGCAAGCGGAGTTTTGTCGATCAGGATCAAGTCCAAGCGAACATCCTCAAGACCCTCCAGGGTCTCAAGGGCAGTCCCACGCGCAAGAAGACGCGGTCGGACGAGCCCAGCTATCGCGACATCATCGCGTCGCGCGCGGCCGAGGAGAAGGCGCTCGAGAAGACCCGGATTCGCGTCAACGAGTTCATCTCGGTGAGCGAGCTCGCCGAGGCGATGAAGGTCCCCGCCAACCAGATCGTCGCGTTCGCCTTCAAGGAACTCGGCCTGATGGTCACGGTGAATCAACGCCTCGACTTCGACCAGATCGAACTCATCGCCTCGCAGTTCGGCTTTGAAGCGGTCAAGGAAGAGGAGTATCACGCCGAGGTGGAAGTGGCTCCGGTGGAAGAGCCGGGCGAACTCAAGCCGCGGCCGCCGGTCGTGACGATCATGGGCCATGTCGATCACGGCAAGACGTCGCTGCTCGACTACATCCGCAAGGAAAACGTCGTGGCGGGCGAGGCCGGTGGCATCACGCAGCACATCGGTGCCTACCACATCGAGCTGCCGGGCAAGAAGTCCATCACGTTCCTCGACACACCGGGCCACCAGGCCTTTACCGCCATGCGTGCGCGCGGTGCCCAGGTGACGGACATCGTGGTGCTCGTCATCGCGGCCGACGATCAGGTCATGCCGCAGACGATCGAAGCCATTTCGCACGCGCGCAACGCCGGCGTGCCGCTGGTCGTGGCGATCAACAAGATCGATCTCCCGACCGCCAACGTGATGAAGGTGAAGCAGGATCTGCTGCAGCAGAACGTGGTGCTCGAAGAGTTCGGCGGACGCGTGCTGAGCGCTGAGATCTCGGCCAAGACCGGCAAGGGTGTACCGGAACTGCTCGAGCAGATCCTGCTGCAGGCCGAAGTGCTCGAGCTCAAGGCCAATCCGGACGCCCGCCCGCAAGGGTCGGTCATCGAAGCCACGCTCGACGCGGGCAAGGGTCCGCTCGCGACCGTCCTGGTCCAGAAGGGCACGCTCCGCGTGGGCGAAAACTTCATCTGCGGCCGCTTCTCGGGCCGCGTCCGCGCCCTGTTCGACGAACGCGACAAGCCGGTGCGCGCCGTCGGCCCGTCGATGCCGGTGCAGGTGCTCGGCTTCGAGGGCGTGCCCTCCGCTGGCGACACCTTCCTCGGCGTCGCGGATGCACTTGAGGCACGCGAGATCGCACAGAAGCGCCAGCGGCTCGACCGCGAAGCGCAGAATCGTCGGTCGGCGCGCGGCGGTACGCTGGAAGACATTTCGCGGGCCCTCAAGGAGGGTGCCGTCACCCAGCTCCGCATCATCATCAAGGCCGATCAGGGTGGTCCCGCCGAAGCGCTTGCCGACTCGCTGGCACAGCTCGGTACGGCCGAAGTACGGGTCGACATCGTGCTGCGCGCGGTGGGCCAGATCAGTGAGAGCGACGTGCTGCTCGCCAAGGCATCAGGGGCGATCATCCTCGGCTTCCATGTGCGGCCCGACGCCAATGCGCGTGCGGCAGCGGAGCGTGAGGGTGTGGACATTCGCACCTATCGCATCATCTACGAAGCGGTGGAGGATGTGAAGAACGCGCTCGAAGGCCTGCTCAAGCCGGAAGAAAAGGAAACCGTGCTGGGCGATGCCGAAGTGATGGAGCTCTTCAAGGTGAGCCGGGTGGGCACGATCGCCGGTTGCATGGTGCGCAATGGCGTCATCCAGCGCACCGGCAAGGCGCGCGTGGTGCGCGAAGGCGCGACCGTGTATACCGGCAACATCTCGTCGCTCAAGCGCTTCAAGGACGATGTGCGCGAAGTGAAGGAAGGCCTCGACTGCGGCATTGGCATCGAGAACTTCAACGACCTCAAGGTGGGCGACCGGATCGAGAGCTTCCGTCTCGATGAGGTCAAGCGTACGCTCGCCGCATCCGCCGCACAGGCTTGAGGACGCATGGCGGGCAAGAGCTCATCGCGCCGGCCGGAACAGGTCGCCGAAGCCGTTCGTGCGACACTCGCGCAGGCGCTGTTGCGTGGCGACGTGCGCGATCCGCGCGTGGCGATGGTGACGGTGAGCGCGGTGGATGTGACGCGCGACCTGTCGCACGCGACGGTGCTGGTGGTGCCGCACGGCACGGAAGAGGACAAGGAAGCCGCACTCGCCGGGCTGCAGAGCGCAGCCGGCTTTCTCCGGCGGCAGGTGGCGCAGACACTGACCACGCGCACGGTGCCGGAGTTGCACTTCAAGCTGGATCGCGGCTTTGAACACGCCCAGCGGATCGATCAGCTGCTGGCAGGTCTGAAGCGCGAGGAGGAGGGCTCCTGACCGGGGGCCTGCTCATTGACAAGCCGGCAGGATGGACGTCGCATGACGTGGTAGCGGTGGTGCGGCGCCAACTCGGCACACGGCGCGTCGGACACGCAGGCACGCTCGATCCGTTTGCGACGGGATTGCTGGTGGTGCTCGTGGGCAAGGCGACGCGACTCGCGCGCTTTGTGGAAGGATTGCCCAAGCGCTACGACGCGGTCATCCGATTCGGCAGTGCCACCGACACCGACGACAGCACCGGTGCGGTCACGCAAGCGATGACGCCGGCCATCTGGCCAGATGCCGCACTGGTGGCGGCAGCAGCGGCGAGCTTCACCGGCGTGTATGCGCAGCGTCCGCCGGCGTATTCGGCCAAGCATGTGGCTGGCACACGCAGTCATGTACTCGCCCGCCGTGGTGAGGCGGTCGAACTCGCCGCACGCGATGTCACGGTGCACGCGATCGATCTCGGCGAGTGGACACCGCCCGATCTCACGCTGCAGGCGATGGTGAGCCGCGGCACGTATGTGCGAGTGCTGGCGCGTGATCTGGGTGAGCGCCTCGGAATTCCGGCGCACTGCGCGGCACTGCGTCGCACTGCGATCGGCCCGTTCGATGTGGCGGCTGCGGTGGCGCCCGAGCCGATCGATCGGAGCCGGTTGCTGTCGCCCGCGGCACTGCTCCCCGAGCTGCCGTGCGAAGTGCTTGAGACGGCGGCACTGCGCGACGTAGCGATGGGACGATCGGTGCCGCAGCGCGAAAGTCACGATGGTCCCGGTGCCCTGCTTGGGGAGGATGGTCACCTGGCGGCGGTCGCAAACGGACGCGCAGGGCGCTGGTTGCCGGAGGTGGTGCTGGAGGAGATGACGTGACCGCGCCAGTGCGGGGCGCGGTGGTAACGGTCGGCACCTTCGACGGGATGCATCGCGGCCATCACGCGGTGCTCGACGAGATTGCGCGGCGGGCTGCTGCGTCAGGGCGCCAGAGCGTGCTGGTTACCTTCGAGCCGCATCCGCTCGAGGTGGTGAATCCGGCGGCGGCCCCTTCGCGGCTCACGGTGGCGGAAGAGCGGCTGGAAGTGGCCGCCACGAGCACGCTCGACCGCGTCGTGGTGCTGCGGTTCGACCAGGCGATGGCGCGGCTCGCGCCCGAGGAGTTTGTCGAGCAGGTGCTGCTCGGTCGCTGCGGGATGGGCGAGCTGGTGGTGGGCTACGATCACGGCTTTGGCCGAGGACGGCGCGGCGACATCGCGACACTCGAGCGACTGGGACGGGAACGCGGCTTTCCCGTCGACGTGGTCGAACCGGTCGTGGTGGACGGTAACACAGTCTCCAGCACCGCCGTGCGGCGGGCGGTGGCCGGTTCCGATCTCGCGGCGGCTGCACGGATGCTTGGGCGGCCATACTCGCTCACCGCACGCGTCGGCCGCGGTGAGCAACGGGGAAGAACGCTGGGATTTCCCACGCTCAACCTGGCCATCGCCCCGCGCAAGCTGCTGCCGCCCGATGGGGTGTATGCGGTGGCGGTGGAAACGCCGTTCGGCCGCTTTGGCGGCATGATGAATCAAGGACACCGTCCCACGTTCGACGACGGGCGGCGGCTGCTGGAGATCCATCTGTTCGGCTTTACCGGCGATCTGTACGGTCGGTCGGTGCGGGTCGAGTGGGTGGCACCGTTGCGGGAGATTCGCCGCTTTGATGGTCTGGCGGCGTTGCAGGAACAGTTGGCGCAGGATCGCACGCACGCGCTGGCCGCACTGGCCGCCGCGCACCTGGACCTTGACGCGCCCCGCGTGGCGCCAGAGTGACGATGCTTTCTTCGATTCGCAATCGCCTGATCATCATTGCCCTGCTGGTGGTGGGTTCCATCGTGGCCCTCATTCCGCGCAGCCACACCGCGCGCGAGTATGTGAATGGGTCCATGAAGGACGTGACCACCAAGAGCATCCCGCTCAAGTACGGTCTTGATCTGCAGGGCGGCGTCCATCTCGAGCTCGAACTCGACCAGTCGCAGCGCGTCTCCTCCAACCCGTCGCGCGACATCGACCTCGCACTCACCGTCATGCGCAAGCGCATCGACCAGTTCGGCGTCAGTGAGCCGCTGATCCAGAAGGTCGGCACCGGCCGCATCGTGATCGAACTCGCCGGCCTCGACAACCCAACGCGCGCCGAGAACATCGTGCGGCAGAACGCGTTTCTGGAATTCCGGCTGACTGACAAGACCGGAGCACTCGAGTCCGCGCTTCCGGCCATGGATCGCGCACTCGCCCACTTGGGCGTCAAGGCCGTCGGCCCGGCGGGTGCTGCGACCAACGGCGTGCAGGCGCTCCTGGGCGCCGATTCCAGCAAGAAGGCCGATAGCGGCAAGAAGACGACGGCCAGGAAGGGTGCGGATTCCGCCAAGACACCGGCGGACAGCGGCAAGGTCGGCTCCGTCCTCCAGGCGCTGATTCAGCCTGCTGCCGGCGCCGGACTTGGCAGCACTCCGGGCGAGTACATGGTGCAGGAGACGGCAGTCCCACGGGTGGATTCCCTGCTCAAGATCCCCGAGGTCAAGGCGCTCATTCCGCGCGGCATCGACCTCAAGTGGTCGTCGGGGGCGATCTCCGCCGGCACCGAGCAGGTGCGCTTCCTCTATGCGCTCGAGGACAAGGCGATCGTCACCGGCTCTTCGCTGGTCGATGCCACCGCGCAGGTTGATCCGCTGACCAACCGCAAGGTGGTCGCCTTCCAGCTCGACCGCGCCGGTGCGCGCACTTTTGGTGAAGAGACCGGACGCCACGTGGGGGACTACATGGCGATCGTCCTCGACAACTTCGTCCAGGGCCGTCCGCCCGTGATCGAAAGCCGCATTGACAGCCGCGGCCAGATTGAACTCGGCAATCGCTCGCTGCAGGACGCCGAAGACCTGGCGCTCACGCTCCGCGCTGGCGCACTGCCGATTCCGCTCAAGATTGTCGCCGAGCGGCAGGTGCTGGCGTCACTGGGCATGGACTCGATTCATGACGGCAAGGTCGCCGGCCTGGTCGGGACGCTGCTCGTGATCATCATCATGGTCGGCTATTACCGCCTCGCCGGTGTGCTGGCGGTGTTCGCGCTCGGCCTCTACATCCTCTTCACCTTTGCCGGCCTCGCGATGATCGAGGCGACCCTGACGCTGCCGGGTCTGGCGGGCATCGTGCTCTCGATCGGCATCGCGGTCGATGCGAACGTGCTGGTCTTTGAGCGCATTCGAGAAGAACTGATTGCCGGACGCACGGTGCGCCTGGCGGTGGATGAAGGCTTCAAGCATGCGATGAACGCGATCATCGACTCGAACGTGTCGACGGTGATCACGGCCCTCTTCCTCTTCCAGTTCGGTACCGGACCGGTCAAGGGCTTTGCGGTCACGCTGATCATGGGTATCGCGGCGTCGATGGTGACTGCGGTATTCGTCACCCGCACCCTCTTCCTCCTCTGGCTGCAGCAACGTCCCACGGCCACCAGCCTGAGTATCTGACCCATGACACGCATCTTTGCACACGCCAACTACGATTTCATCGGGTTCCGCCGCAAGGCGATCCTCGCGACCATCACGCTCTTCGTGATCGGCATGATTGCGCTGGCGGTCCGCGGCATCAACTATTCGATCGAGTTCACCGGCGGCACGCTGGTGCATTTTGCCGCCGACAACCCGGTCAACCTCGACCAGCTCCGCTCGGCCCTCAGCGCGGCCGGCATCGACGGTCCCGAGATCACGCCGTTCAGCGGCCTCAACGAGTACGACATTCGCGCGCGCGTCGGCGTCAAAGCCTCCGACGCCAACAACACGTCGATCGCAAAATCCGCGATTGATTCGGCCCTGACACACGTCGTCGGCGCCGGCCACTTCCATTACGCGTCGGTCTATGCCGTGGGCCCCAAGGTCGGCAGCGAGCTCCAGAGCAAGGCGTTCTGGGCGATCTTCCTGTCGTTCTTCGCGGTGCTGATCTACCTCGCGTATCGCTTCGAATGGCGCTTCGGCGTCGCCGCCGTCATCGCGACATTCCACGACATCGTGCTCACGATCTGTTTCATCGCGGTGATGCGGATCGAGGTCTCCCTCGTGGTGGTGGCCGCCGTGCTGTCCATGGTCGGCTACTCGCTCAACGACACGATCGTCATCTTCGATCGCGTGCGTGAGAATCTGCGCAAGAATCGGCGCGATCAGCTGGTCAACGTGCTCAATCGATCCGTCAATGAAACGCTGCCCCGCTCGGTGCTGACCCACTGCACCGTGCTGGTGACGCTGGTTGCGCTGATCGTCTTTGCGGGCCCGGTCATCAGGCCCTTCGCGGAAGTGATGTTCTTCGGCGTGCTCACCGGCACCTTCTCGTCGGTCTTTATCGCCGCGCCGGCATTGCTGATCATCGAGCGCAAGTGGCCGGGCGTTGACGGGCGCGGTGTCAAGCCCGCCAACCGCACGGCGCCGGTGCGAGGCCGCCAGCCGGCCTGAGCCGGTGCTGATCGACACGCACTGCCATCTTGCCGACCCGGTCTTTGACAACGACCGGGCCGGCGTGCTCGAACGGGCGCACGCCGCCGGCGTCGAGCGCCTCCTCATTATCGAAAGCGAACTGACCCGCGTGGACGCGACGGCCGCATGGGTCGCATCCGAGCCGACCCTCGCGCTTGCCTGTGCCTGTCATCCGCACGACGCCAGCAACTGGTCTGCTGACATTCGCGCCCGCCTTCAGAACACCTGGCAACACGCCGCGGTGCGCGCTGTGGGAGAGATCGGTCTCGACTATCACTACGATCACGCCCCGCGCGACGTCCAGCAGCACGTCTTCGCCGAGCAGCTGGCGCTGGCCGTGACGGCCGGCATGCCTGTGATCATTCACGCGCGCGAAGCGGACGATGACATCGTCGCCATTCTCCGCAACGAACCGGCCGCAACCATTGTGCTGCACTCATTCTCGAGCGGTACCGCACTTCGCGATGCCGGGCTCGCCGCCGGCTGGTATTTTTCGTTCAGCGGCATGGTGACATTCAAGTCGTGGACCCAGGCAGACACGGTGCGCGCTGTGCCGCTCGAACGCCTGCTCATCGAGACCGACGCGCCATACCTGGCGCCCGTACCGCATCGCGGCAAGCGCAACGAGCCCGCTCTGGTGGCCGACACCGCACGCCGAGTCGCGGCACTCCGCGACATCACCCCCGACGCACTCGCCGCGGCGACCACGGCGAATGCGCTCCGGCTGTTCTGGCCAGCGTCATGACGGCGCCGGCATAACCCCGACCTGCGAGATCGCATGAAAAGCGTCAACTCACCCGAAGCCCCCAAGGCCATTGGTCCCTACGCCCAAGGCGTCGTCGTGAACGGCTTCCTGTTCACTGCCGGCCAGATTCCGCTCGACCCGACGACAATGGAAGTGGTGACCGGCGACGTCTCCGTCCAGACCGATCGCGTCATGAAGAACCTCGGCGCGGTCCTTGGTGCCGCCGGGTTGGGACCGAACGATGTCGTCAAGACGACCGTTTTTCTGCAGGACATGGCCGATTTCGGCGCGATGAATGAGGTCTACGCGCGCTTCTTTGGCGATCACCGCCCCGCGCGGTCGACTGTCGCCGTCGGCGGACTCCCCCGCGGGGTGCGCGTCGAGATCGAACTCGTCGCGGCCGCGCGCTGACGACACGCCTGATCGGGCACCTTGGGAATCCCCGCCGCCGGAGACAGCTTTCCCCCATGCGCTGGCTCCCGGTGGCAGTACTCCTGTTGTGTCCGCTACGCCCCGTCCGGGCGCAGGACACGACCCGCGTCCAGGCCCAGCCCGCCGGTACGGCTAGCGATACCACCGTGCATCGGCCATCACCGATGCACTACTTCGTCAGCTCGCTTCTCATTCCGGGCCTGGGGCAGGCCGAGCTGGATCGCAAACTGACCGGCGCGATCTTTGTGGCCTTTGAAGGCGTTTCCTTGAGCATGGCACTCAAGGCCAACTCCGAAATTGGTTTCTACCAGCAGATTGGCGACACCACGCTCGTCGCGGCCAAGCGGCTGGAGCGACAGGACTGGTACGTGCTGCTCGCAGTGAACCACCTTTTTTCCGCCCTCGAGGCATACGTGTCCGCGCATCTGCTCGACTTTCCGCGCGACCTCAAGATCCGCCCCATCATCGGCCGGCAGAATGGCATCGTGGTCAACATCGGGATCGGCCACTGATGTCGAGCGCACCGGTGGGCATCTTCGACTCCGGCATCGGCGGCCTGACTGTGGCACGCGCGATTCAGGATCTCCTTCCCGGTGAGTCGACCGTGTATCTCGGCGATACTGCACGCGTGCCGTATGGCCCCAAGTCGCCGGCGACGGTCCGGCGGTATTCCCGCGAGATTCTGGAGTGGCTGCTCGACCAGCGCGTCAAGGCGGTCGTCGTGGCGTGCAACACGGCAACCGCGCATGCATTGGACAGTCTGCGCGCCATTTCGCCGGTGCCGGTGATCGGCGTGATCGAGCCGGGCGCGCGCGCTGCGGTGGCGGCCACGCGGAGTGGTCGTATCGGCGTGATCGGCACCGCGGGCACCATTGCGTCCGGCGCCTACGACCGCGCGCTGCGAGCGCTGCGCAACGATCTCGTAGTGGCCGGTCAGCCGTGTCCGCTCTTCGTGCCACTGGTGGAAGAGGGCTGGTTCGATCGACCGGCTACACGGCTGGTCGCGGAAGAATACCTTGCGTCACTACGGGGCGATGACGTCGACGTACTCGTGCTCGGTTGCACGCACTATCCGCTGCTCGCACCGTTGCTCGGCGATGTGATGGGGAGCGGTGTTGCGCTGATCGACAGCGCGCGCGAGACCGCGCGAGAGCTCGCGGCGCGGCTGGAGAGCGCGGGCCTTGCGGCTCCGGTTGATGCGACGCCATCGCATCGCTGGGCGGCGACCGACGACGTGGCACGATTTGCCAGAGTGGGCGCGGTCTTTGGCGGCCGCCGCCCGGAGAATGTCGCACTGGTAGAGCTGGGTGCGGAGACCGCGCTCAGCTGAAGGTGACGAGGCGGGCGCCGGTGCCGTCGAGTACGGCGTATGACCGTTCGCCAGTCCACGGACCGGGATTGATGTACCATCGTCCGCCACCCACGTCGCGCGCTACGCCACGATGCGTGTGGCCCATGATGACGGCGCCAAGCCCGGGATCGGACGCGAGCGCGCGCTCGGCCCAGCGGGACTGGCGCTCCGCGGCCTGATCGATGACGGCAGGATTGGCGCGGCCAAAGGCGGGCTTGTGGCCGAGGGCATCGGCGATCAGGAAGCCGAGGGAGGTAGGCAGTGCGCGGAACGTGGCGATCGCGCCGCGCGTGGCCAGCAGCCGGTTGAGGGCAGTCGCGCTGGAGCGTTCATCATGGAGCCCGTCACCATGCACGGCGCGTACGTGGCGAGGCCCCACCGCAAAGCGGAGTTCGCGCGGGTCAAAGCGCACGCCGGTCTCGGTGCTCCAGAACGTGTCGCCCCAGCGGTCGTGGTTGCCACCGAGCATGAGGACCGGCATCCGGCGCGCGAGCTGAATGATTGCGGCCGTGACACGGATCGCCTGGCGCGGGATGGTCCGACGGTACGTGAACCAGAAGTCGAAGATGTCGCCAGCGAGCAGCAGCGAATCGCCCAGGGTGGGAACGGCGTCGACGAACGCGAGGAACGCTTCTTCATCCGCAGTAGGGGAGCGGGCAAAGTGCGCATCTGCAACGATGACGAGGCGTTGGCCAATCACGGCGCGAAAGGTGGAAGATGAGCGGCAAGGAGGCAACTCAGCTGCCCGGCGTGACGGTCACGCGGCATCGAGTCAACTATTCCGAAACGGACCAGATGGGCGTCGTCTATCACGCCCGCTATCTGGTCTGGCTCGATGTTGGTCGCACCGAGCATCTGCGGCACTCGGGCACCTCCTATTACGGTATGGAACACCTCGGCCTCCGCCTCGCCGTCAGTGAGGTGAACGTCCGCTATCGGCGGCCGGCGCGCTACGACGAGCCGATTCGCGTGCGCACCTGGGTACGCGACGTCGTTCCGCGCCGCGTCAAGTTCGGCTATGCCGTGGAACACGACGTCACTGGCGATCTTCTGGCCACAGCCAGCACATCGCTCGTGGTGCTCGATGCCAACCTGGTGATGACGCGGCTTCCCGAAGAGGTTACCAGCACTCTTCTTCCCATTGCCGATCCGGTGCGCCTATGAAAACTCGTGTTCGCGCGGCACTCGTTGCGGCGCTGGCGATCGGTGCGCGCTGCGCGCCGCTCCTGGCGCAGCAGGACGCCGCCCAGGTGGAAGCCCTGGCACCGCTGGTCATGGCGCAGGATCGCCGTGAGTTCGACGGCGCCCTCTTTGCCCGCTCGCTCGCCAATCCCGATGTCCGGGTTCGCCGCACGGCAGCGATCGCCATCGGCCGCATTGGCGACCATCGTGGCACCTCGCTGCTGGTGCCCATGCTGGGCGATCGCGATAGTACCGTCGGCGGTGACGTCTTCTTTGCGCTGGGTTTACTGCGTGACACCGCGGCCGTCGCGCCAATCATCGCACGCCTCCGCCTGAATGATTCACTGGCCGGCGATGCCGTGGCCGAGGCGGCGACTGCGCTCGATCGCATTGGCGGGGCTCAGGCGGCGCAGTTTGTCGCCGGCGTGCTCTCGTCGGGCTCGGATCTGTCGACCGCGCGGCGCAATCAGTTTCTTCCGACAGCACTCCTCGACGCCTGGCACCTGGGTACGCTCATGCCAGCGCAAGCGATGATGCGCTACGTGACGGACACCGAGGTGGTCCTGCGGTGGAATGCGATCTATTCCCTGGGCCGGGCGCGCGCGCCAATCAGCGGGCAGCGCGTGCTCGCGGCACTCCATGACGCCGAGGGAAATGTGCGTGCCGTGGCCGCGGCGGCGATCACACGCCGATTTATCGACTCGGCGAGCGGACCGGCGGTGCCGGAGCGGTCGGCCAAGAGCGAGTTGGTTCGCGCCTTTGACGACGCCATGGCCAACGTCCGCGTCAATGCGTTGAATGCCGCGGCCACCTATGCCGATTCCACGCTCGCCGCCAAGGCGTCCGCGGATCTGGGCGATGACGACTTCAACGTGCAGGTGGCCGCGGCGACAGCCCTTGGCAACATGAAGGGAAGCGTGGCGGCCAAGGAGCTCAACGCCGTATTCGATCGGCACGACGCAACCTGGGCGCTCAAGCGGGCCGCGTTGCAGGCGCTTGCGAAGGTCGACACCGTCCTCTTTTCCCGGCGAGCGGGGCTGTGGAGCAGGAGTGTCGACGTGCGCGAGCGGCTCGCAGCGGTCGAGGCCTGGGGTGCCGCGGCGCCGGGCGATCCCGCACCGTTCCGCGTGGCGCTCTCCGATCCCGACGCACGGGTGCGCGCCGCCGCTCTCGATGCCTGGTCCGCCGCCCGTCCGAAGCCGGATACCGCGCTCAGCGCGGTTGCGCGCGCCCACGTGGCGGACGCCGATCCATGGATTCGTGCTGCCGCCATCGACGCGCTTCGCGGCGCGGCCACGCGCGACGATCTGGCGGCGCTCATCGCCGCCTGGCAGCAGAGCGCCAACGATCCGACGTCGGACGCCCGGCTCGCCGTTATCCGTACCCTTGGGGCCTTGGCGCGGCGGGAAAACGGCCTGCTGACCGACATGGTCCAAGCCGGCGGCAGCGGGCTCCTGCAACGCCCCGCCGATCCTGTGGTGCGGGCCGATGCGATTCGCAGCTGGCCCGAGCTCGCTGCGCGCTGGGGCGACAAGTGGCCGATCGAGACCAACCGGACGCTCGAGGACTACCGCACGGTGGTCCGCAAATACATGCTCGCCGATTCCAACCCGCATGTCACCATCGAAGTGCAGGGCAAGGGGACCATCGATGTCGAGCTCCTGGGTCGCGAGGCTCCACTCACCGTGGCGAACTTCCTGACACTGGTCGATCGTCACTACTTCGATGGCGACCGCTGGCATCGCGTCGTGCCGAACTTTGTGATCCAGGACGGCGATCCAACCGGAACCGGCAACGGTGGGCCCGGCTGGTCCATCCGGGACGAGATCAACCGCGAGCGGTATGCGTTGCCGGTGCTCGGAATGGCGCTCGACGGCCCTGACACCGGGGGGAGCCAGTGGTTCTTCAATCTGGCCGAAGTACCCCAGCTGGATGGCGTCTACACCATTTTTGGCCGGATTCCCTCCAACTACTCCACCCTGGGAAAGATCCTCCAGGGCGACGTCATCCGGTCGATCCACCGGTGAGGTGGGGTTGAGGGTGGGACCCTTCGGGCCCAACTTGCAGCCAATGCGAGCTTTCGCCTCCCTGGCCGTGGTGGTGTCCGTGACGGCCTGCGCCGGCGGATTGTCCGTTCCTCCCGTTCCGGCCGGTCAGCGGCCGGCGACCGAGGCGCAGGTGGCCACCTGGGTGGCCGCCACGCGGCCCACGCGCAACGAGAAGATCTACATGCACTTCCGGGTGGATAACGGCAACGGTGCCGCCGGCGGACACGGCACGGTCAGCGTGGCTCCGCCGGACAGCATCGCCTTTGGCTTTGCCGGACCGCTCGGTGCGCGTAACGGCGCCGGCGTGGTGCTCGGAGACTCACTCGCGTGGGGCGTCCCCGAAGAGGACGTCAGGAACATTGTTCCCAACTATCCACTCTTCTGGGCCATGCTCGGCGTGGCACGGCCGCCCGCTGCCGGTTCCACGCTGACGGGACTGGACGATGCGAAGGTGCGGGCCTGGCGCTACGTCCGAGGCAGGGACACCGTCGACTATGTCCAGACCCGGAGCGGCATTCCCGAGTTCTACGCGTACGTTCGGCAGAACGGCAAGCCGCTCGGCAGGGTCGTCGCACGCCTCGACGCCTCGGGCCAGGTCATCAGCGCCCGCCTGGTCATCCTCACCACGCCCTACAAGCTCGACATTACCTTCGACAGCGTGAAATACATCCCGTCGTTCCCCAAGGACACCTGGAATGCGCCGCGCGATCAGTAGCGTGCTGGCACTCCTCGTGGCGGGGTGCTCCGTCGGTTTTGCCGGCGGCGGATTTCCGCCGGGTGTCCATACCGTTGCCATCCTCCCCTTTGACAATCAGACCACCGAGCCGACACTGGCTCAACAGGTGAACCTCGCCGTCAAGCAGGCGCTGGTGAGTCGCCTGGGGCTGCGCGCCGCCGCCGAAGGACAGGCCGACGCCGTGGTGCACGGCACGATCACCCGGTACGACCCCGACGAGCCGGCCGCGTATCACGGCCAGCCCGGTGCCACGGGAACACCGAATCAAGTGGTCGTGACCCGGCGGCAAGTCGAGATCTATGTCGACCTCGACGTGGTGAACCAGCATACCGGCAACCCGATTATCTCGTTGAAGGGAGTCCAGGTGATCGGTGATTACGATCCAGGCCAGGTGGAAGCCGGGAAGACCAAGGCCCTGGGCCTGCTGGTCGATCGTCTCGTGACCGAGGCCCACAGCAAGTGGTAACGCTTCGCGATCGCCATGGCCGGACAAGCCTCGGCTGCCTCGGCACCATCGTGCTGTTTGTCGTCATCGGCTACCTGGCGGCCGAACTCGGGCCACCGTGGCTCCGTTACCAGCAATTCAACGACGAAATGCGAAGCGCCGCACGCTATGGCGTGTCACTGCCGGATTCCGTGATTCGCGCTCGTATCATGGCGCGCGCCGATTCACTGCGCTTGCCGCTCGCCGCGCACCATGTGGTCATCGTCCGCCACCGCGGGACCAATGGCACCATCCGCATCAGTGCGCCGTATACCGAAACGATCCATCTGCTGCTGCTCGGCGATCGCACACTCCACTTCAAGCCGTCGGCCGAGGAATCGCTCTGAGCGTGTGGCGTTCGACGGCGGAGCACATCCGCTCGCTGGACGAAGCACTGGTCTGGCGCGCCAATGCGGTGGGCCCCGTGGTCTTCACCAATGGCGTCTTCGATCTCCTGCACGCCGGCCATATTCACGTGCTCGAACAGGCGCGTGCCCTCGGCGCGGTACTCATCGTTGGCCTCAACTCTGACGCGTCGGTGCGGCGCCTCGGCAAAGGTGCCGACCGGCCCATCGTCGCTGAGGCGGACCGCGCCCGCATTCTTGCCGCCCTCGCGTGCGTCGACTGCGTTGTGCTCTTTGATGCCGCCACACCGCTGACGCTGATCGAAGCACTGACCCCCGATGTGCTCGTCAAAGGCGGCGACTATACTCCTGCCTCCGTCGTCGGCGCTGATGTCGTGACCGCGCGCGGCGGCAGGGTTGAGATTGTGCCGTTGCTGCCGCATCTATCCACCACCGCACTCGTGGAGCGTCTCCGTGGCTCGTCCTGATGGTCGCAGCAATGCGCAACTCCGCGCCACCGTGCTCGAGCGCCGTGCCAATCCGTACGCCGAGGGCTCGTGCCTTGTGCGAATGGGCGGCACGCTCGTGCATTGCACTGCCAGCGTGGAAGAGGGAGTGCCTCGCTTCAAGAAGGGCAGCGGGCAGGGCTGGGTGACCGCAGAGTATGCGATGCTGCCGCGTGCCACAGCGGAGCGTACCGACCGCGAACGTAACGGTCCGGGCGGCCGTTCGTCCGAGATTCAACGGCTGATCGGCCGCTCGCTGCGCGCCGCGATGGGCACGTTTGCCTTTGGCGAATACACCATCAAGATCGACTGCGACGTGCTCACCGCCGATGGCGGGACGCGCTGCGCCAGCATCACCGGTGCCTGCGTTGCGCTGCACGATGCCTGCGCATGGCTCGCCGAGCGCACCGGCAAACCATCGCCCTTTGGTCGGCTGGTGGCCGCAGTTTCGGTGGGCCGCTCGGCAGGCGAGACAGTCCTCGATCTGGCGTACGTCGAGGATCGCGACGCCGAAGTCGATGCGAACATCGTAATGCTGGAGCCCGATGCGCTGGTGGAAGTGCAGGGAACCGCCGAGCACGGCACGTTCGACCGTACGCAGTTCGACGGCATGCTTGATCTGGCCATGGTTGGGCTTCGGGAGCTCTTTGCGCTGCAACGGAGTGCCATCGGCACGTGAAGCAGTTGCTCGTCGCCACGCGCAGTCGCGGCAAGCAGCGTGAGTTTACCGAGCTGCTTGCACCTCTCGGCGCAACAATCGTCTTCCCCGATGATCTGGGGATCCTCGAAAGCGATGCGGAAGTTGACCTCGAATGTTTCGATACCTTCGAGGCGAACGCGCGCGCCAAGGCCGAATGGTTCGCGACGCGCGTCGGCATGCCCACGCTTGCCGACGATTCAGGGCTCGAGGTCGCGACCCTGAATGGCGCGCCGGGAGTGCTGTCCAAGCGATTTGCCGGCATGGCAGGACCTGAGGAGCTCGTGGCGGGCGCCAACAACGCCCGGCTGCTCGAGATGCTGGCGGGGTTGCCGCCGAAGCGGCGCACCGCCCGCTATCGCTGCGCGCTGGTTCTGGTGCGTTCCGATGGCGACCCCGAGATCATCACCGGCGGCGCGGTGGCCGGACGGATACTCGATGCTCCCCGCGGCGCCGGCGGTTTTGGCTACGATCCGCTCTTTCTGAGCGATGAGCTCGGGATCACCTTTGCGGAAGCTACTTCTGCCGAAAAGGCGCGCGTGTCGCACCGCGCGCGGGCCGCTGCCGCGTTAATCGAGCGGTTGCAGCGCTCCTGAGCCCGGCGCTACTGCGCGGGCTTCTTCACCGCGGTCGGTGGTGTCTGTCCCTTGAGCCGCAGATAGACCGAGGCCTGACTGTAGTGGTCGGCCCAGTCGCCGGTGGTGAGTGTCATCACCGCCGCGCGCGTCATGTTCCTGCCGCCAAACATCGGCAGCATCTCCGTCAGCTTGGAATCGTCGAGGCCGGCCAGCGCCTGATCACAGAAGGCGAACGTCTCCTTGAGTCGGGCGACGAGCGCCGCCTTGCTGGACGTGTCGGTCACCGTCGTTCTGCTCGGGGCCGTGACGCCACCGATCGCGGCACACAGAAAGTCGTTGCCCTCGGCCAGATGGGTGAGGACGCCGGCGAACGACATTTCTGCCGGCGTTGGCTTGTAGGCAAAATCCTCAGCCGGCATCGTCTCGGCCGCCGCGATCAGATTCTTTGCCTTGCTTGCAGCATCATTCCGGAACGCCGTCGCAACAGGCGCCTGGGCGGCAAGGACCGTGGGAACCGCGACAAGAGTGAAGAGAAGGGCGCGCTTGAGCATCGGATTGCTTCCGGGTCGGGGTGGTCGCCTGATATCGTTCACAGATCACAAAAGACGAGGCGGAGATGGCGTCCAGAAAAGGTACGACGCGGAGTGCTGCGAGCAAGACGGGGTCGCCCAGCGGGCAATCGCCGTCGGTGCTGATTGACGCGCGAATCAAGGAGCTCGGCGACTGGCGTGGTGAGACGCTCGCCCGAATGCGGAAGCTCATCAAGGAAGCGGTGCCTGGCGTGGTGGAGGAGTGGAAGTGGATGGGCACGCCGGTATGGGAGCGCGATGGCATCATCTGCACCGGCGAGTCGTACCAGAAGGTGGTCAAGCTCACCTTTGCCAAGGGCGCCGCGGTCAAGGATCCCGCGCATCTCTTCAACTCGAGTCTCGATGGCAACGTGCGTCGCGCCATCGACATTCACGAGGGCGAACAGGTGAACGCGACGGCGTTCAAATCGCTCGTGCGTGCGGCGGTCGCGCTTAACGCGGCCAAGCCCGCGAAGGCGGCCAAGGCCACAAAGACCACCCGGAAGCGCGCCAGCTCCTAGGCCGCGGTGAGCGGGCCGTGGGTTTCTGACGGGCCATGTGTCGTAGATATGACGGACCGCATCCGAGGCCCACACGGTGACTGAAGACGACATCCGCCGGATCTATCGCGCCACCGTTGACGACCTCTATGGTTTTGCGGTCCGTCGCTGTGGGTACGATCGCGATCTGGCCGAGGATATCACCCAGGAGACCTGGCTCCGCGCCGTACGAGCGTGGAATGTGCAAGGCATTCCCGACCGGCCTGCCGCGTGGCTCACGACCGTCGCCAGGAACCTCATCGCCAATCATCGCCGCGGCGTCGCGCTCGAACCGCTGGACTATCACGATATTGCCGCTCCGCTGCCGCAGGAATCCGACGCCCGCGCATCGCTGGTACGCCGTGCGCTCGCGCGACTGCCATTGGCGCGGCGCCGATTGCTTGCGGCCTTTCATTTTGACCGGCACAGCACCGCAGAACTCGCCGCCGATGCTGGCGTATCCGAGCGTGCCATTGAAGGACGGCTGCGCCGCGCGCGCCAGCAGTTACGCGAACAGATCGAAACCGATCCCGATTCCGAAGGAGAACTCCCATGACCGACGCTACGCCGATCCAGCCGGATCCCGATTTTCGCGCCCACCTCGAATGGGAAGTCACCCGTGCCGCACGGCGCGAGGCCACGCTCGGCGTCCGCCGTCCGACGGGGAAAGTGCCTCGCTTCCGTGTCGGCGCGCTGATCGCCGCCTGCCTCGCGCTTGGCGTCGCCGGTAATTTTGCCGCCGCCCAGGTGCGCGACGGTGGCCGCCGCGACTCGCTGCTCGATTCGGTGCACGCGGATTCGGCCCTGCTCATGCTGCGCCGCGAGATCCTTGCAACACAGCTTCAGCAGCTGGAGCGGCAACGCCAGGTGGGGCTGGTCGACTCGGCGACACTCGCGGAGCCGCAGGCGGAGTTGCGGGCGATCGACACGCGCATTGCTCGCCAGAACCTCGACGCGCAGGAGATTCGCCTCGCCGCCATGCCACCGCGCAACGATCTGACCGCACCCCTGGTGCACGGTCGCGACTTTGTGCAGGAGCGCATTCAGCTCGATCTCATCGAGGAGCAGCAACGTGTGACCGCCGCGGAAGCCGCTGCGAACGCGGTCGGACGGCAGGTAAACGTCGGCATGGCATCGGCGCTGGCGCTGGCAGAGGCCCAGGAGGCCTTCATGCTGGCGGAGAGCACACTCAAGCTGGGAGCGGACCGGCTCGCGTTGCGCAAGGAATTCCTGGAACGTCACACGCCGGCGGATCAACTTGCCAGTCGACTGGCGGTGGCGCAGCGGCAGGTCGACGTTGAGAACGCGGCGCTGGCAGTGGGGGTGGCGCAAAAGCGGCTGGATACCGTGCAGCGCCTGCATGCGGCGGGTGCCACCGGCGACTTGGAGGTGCTGCGCGCGCAACTTGAACTCAAGGAGCGGGAGGTGGAAATCCAGCGATTGATCGCCCAAGCGAAGCGGCCGGCAGGCGTGGTCGTGGATACCACCCGTTAGGCCCATCTGGCGCGGTTTCGGTGTCGTTGCGGGGCAAAATAGACTCGAGCGAAGTAGCATCCACGGCGTGTGGCGAGTGATCCTCGATGACGACTCTCTCTGGCTGCACGCTCATTTCTCTGGATCACGACCTCGGCCCCGTGCCGCACCGCGACGGCGACCGTTTCGATCCCGGCATTGGTCGGACAATCACCGAAGCGCTTGCCAATCTCCCGCCGGCGCTCCGCAGGAACGTGCCGTCCGGACGAACCCAGCCACGATCATTCTCCGACACGAAGTGCTCGAACGTCACCCCGCCGACCTGGGGCCTGCAGCATGATGCCCGCGTGGCTGGTATCGGAGTACCGCGGGTCCCTGTACGGCACCGAGTGACCGACGCCCGAATCGTCGCGCACTGCCTTCCGAAGACCCGTCTGCTGTGCAAGGCGTATCCACGCCATCATGCCGTTCCCGCGCGAGGGTGATGAGGCGTTTTTCATGGGGCGACGAACGGTGTAACTTCACGCGCAGTAGCATCAACGGGGTGTGGCGCAGTCCGGTAGCGCGTCCGCTTTGGGAGCGGAAGGTCCCGGGTTCAAATCCCGGCGCCCCGATTGCAGGGATCCGTGCAGGTTGCTCATCGGGCATATGCTGCCCAGAGACCTTCTCAGTGCTCGTGCGCCATCGCGTCGCCACGCGCGAGCGCGAGGTGATGGCGCGCATGATGATCTCCCTCTGTCAGCATTCCCATGAAACCCAGCCCCCGAAATCGAGCCACGCTGGCCGAGTCGGCCGGACTCTTCCCCATCGCGATGACACGTACGCCGCCCGGGATCTGAGTCACCGTCATCGCGTACTCGCTGGTCGCATCGAGCATCTTAGCGTGTGAGATGGCGACGCGCCGAATGGCCCCCACGACGCGGCCCGTGCCGGTGACAGTCGCGGCAAAGCCGCCCGGTAGGCGCGTCTGAACAACATCGGCGTGAACGATAACGTCATCCATATCGATCAGATGCGCGCGCAACGCC
>DATAVM010000137.1:0-1548 GCA_036267775.1 Gemmatimonadales bacterium | reverse complement strand
ACCCACCCGCCGATGCTACTCACGGTGCAGGTCCCCTCCACCCCGAGTCATTTATGCGGAACTACCCTCAGGATCCCACCCTGTCCGTGCTGGTCGCAGACGACGACACCGCGTTCGCGCAGGCCCTCGAGGCCATGATGGCTCACTGGTACTACAGCGTCGGCATCGTCACACAGCTGGCGGACCTGACGCGCCGGATTCGCGCCGCCAAGCCCGCGATTGTCGTGCTGGACATGAAGTTCGGTGATCACAGTTCGGTCGCACGACTGCCGGAGTTGCGCCGCCACAATCCCGCGACACAGTTCGTCATGTACTCCGCCTATGTGCGACCAGAATATGTGGAGGCCGCATTTGAGAATGGCGCCAGCGCCTATGTGAGCAAACTCGACGACCTTGAAGAAATCCATGCGGCCATCGAGGCAGTCCGCGCCGGCGGAACATACGTGTCGCCCGATGTCCATTCGCGCGCGCACGTGGATCGGCACGCGACAGACACGCACATACCTGCGGATGACATAGAGCCCACGCCTCAGCAGCTCGCAGTCCTTCGCCTGCTGCGATACGGTTATCCGATCGCAGTTGTCGCCGAGCGGCTGAAGATTGCCGTGAAGACCGTGGACGAGCACTTGCATCAGACCAAGCTGCGCACCGGCATCAACAGCCGGGCACGGCTCATTCGCTGGGCGGAAAAGTTTCTTGATCGAACGCGCGACCAGCCCGGCGGACCATCGTAGGCGAACGCTGCACGAAAGACTGCTCCGTGGCGCCGTAGAGCCAGAGATTCTTCGCTGCGCTCAGAATGACAAACAAGAAGACTAGAGCGCGAGATTCTTCGCTGCGCTCGGAATGACAAAAGCATTCTAGACCGCCGGCGCGTTCCCTCCCGCCAGCTTCACTACCGCATCCGCAATCGTCACCGCCGCCTCGGGGCGCCCACGCAGCGACGCCGCGTGCCCCATCTGGAACAACGCATCGCCGTCCGCCGCGAGCGCTTCGATAGCGCCACCAAGTGTTGCCGCCGTCAGACCACGCTGCTCGAACACCCGCGACGCACCCGCCGCCGCCATCGCACGCGCGTTGTAACGCTGATGATCGGCCGCTGCCGTCGGCAGCGGAATCAGTATTGACGGGAGACCCCACGCGCATACCTCTGCCAGCGTCATCATCCCCGCGCGCGCCACCACCAGCCACGCCGCCGCCCACGCATCCGCCATCGGATCGATGAACGGCAACACCTGCACCCCGGGCGGCCGGTGCAGCCCCGCAAACTCGGCGTGCGTCGCCCGCCCCGTCGACCAGATCACGTTGACGTTGGCACCCCCGCCCTGCTGCAGCCATTCGGCCACCAGACGATTGATCGCAAGCGAGCCCTGGCTGCCACCGGTGATCACCACCACCGGCTTGCCATCCGTCAATCCAAAGTGCAGCCGCGCCTGCGGCTGCCGCCAGCGATTGGGAGCATCGATCGGCGCACCAGTCACGACCGTCTTGCCGCGCACCGAGGCCGGCAGCGCATCAACCGCTTCCGGCGCCGCAACCCAGATGGCG
>DATAVM010000136.1:0-8695 GCA_036267775.1 Gemmatimonadales bacterium | reverse complement strand
TGTAGATCGGGGTGACTTCTTCGCAGTGGCGCTGGGTACCCAGGGCGTCGAAGCACTTCACCATGATGGTGTCGCCACCCCATGGATTGGTCGGCTTGGTGCCCTGGATGATGCCGGCCGCTTCGAGGCCCGAGTTGAAGATGTAGTTGTCGACTGAGCCGCGGGGCCAATAGCCGCCCTGCGTAGTACCAGAACCGGTAGGATCGACGCCGAATTCACCGCGCGTCGAGAGACCGTCCTGGGTTCGATTCGGCGTGTACTCACCGACCGAAAAGAAAAGAAGATGGACATTCGCGGACTTCGCGCCCGGCCACGGGAGCGCCGCGGCCGATCCCGGAGCGAGACCGATGAGGCTGGCCGCCAAGGCGAGCCCTGCTGCCATCTTCCGCCTACCAAGCAGTGCGTGCATTGATTCCTCGGGTCTAAACAGCGTAAGGGTGGTCCGTTGGGCGCGGGAGCGGCTCAGCGCGAGCCGCCTCCGCACCCAGCCGGGGTCAGAAATTCACTTCGAGGCCGAACCGGATATTCCGGGCCCCGGTCACAAAGTTCGCGATGCTCCGCGACAGCGCGTTGTTCTGGTCGGAAGCGGCCCTCTGCTCCGCGAGCGTGTACACGCCGTCCCCGTTGCCGAAGCGCATCTCGGAGCGGATGTAGTAGTAGCAGGGGGCAGCCCACGACGTGTTGCCGCTGGCCACCTTGGCGCAGCCCGCAATGCTGGTCGGCAGGTTGATGTTGCCGGTGGCTGCATCATAGAAGCCCATCTGCTTGCCCTGCTGCACGAACGTGGCGGAGTCGGACGTGTACTGCAGCGCATACTCGGCGCCGTTCGACGTGGTGCCCGTCGTGGTCCATACCTTGGTGATGTTCTGCAGATTCAGGATGTTCTGGCCCTGCAAGTAACCCGTGAGGGTGTACTTGCCGACCCTGAAGTCGCGCGTCACACGCATGTCGAACTGCTTGTAGCTGGGCAGGCGCGCCGAGTTGATCTCGGTGACAGCGCCCAGAGTCGAGCACGCATTGCCGCTGGTCGTTCCGATGGAACCGACATCGGTCGGATTGCAGCGCGTGTACGGCAGGCCCGACGCCACCCGCGCCTGGATGAAGAACGAGGTGCGGTGGAACACGGCGCCAAGAATGCTGCCCTTTTCCCAATCGGCCGGGAGCGTGATCGTGAACTGACCCGCAAGGTTGTGCGGCCGCGACGTGCCGGTGGTCAGTGCCGCGGTCGGCGGCTCGGCGATGGTGCCGGCCGGGATCAACGGCTCGAAGTAGCCGATGTACGACGTCGGGTCCGTGCCGGTGTTGACGGCGCTCTCATACGTGTAGTCAAGGCGGCCGTTGAAGTAGTTGCCGATACGGCGGTCGAGCGTGAGCTCGATGCCGCGGGCATTGCCGAAGTCCGTGTTCTGCGCCACGTACAGACGGGTCGGCGCGTTGGTCTCCGGGTCGATCGGATACGTGAACTTGATTGCCGGATCGGCCACGTTGTCGTTGTTGTACACGGCCACATCGAGCACCATGTCATCGCTGAATGCGTGCCGCGCCCCGAACTCGAACTTGGTGGTCTTGCCATAGTCGAGGTCCGAGCCCCAGTCCGACCGGCTGTTCGCGCCACCGGCGTTGATGTCGGTGAGCGAGTTCAGGTAGATGAGGTCAAAGCTCGGCTGCGACGCGGCCTGCGCGTACGACAGACGGAAGTTCGTCTTGTCGTTCACCGGGAACGCCACCTGAATGTGCGGCGACGTGTAGTTGTGCGAAGGATCCTGGACCAGCGCGCACTTGGTGATCGCGGTGGTCGACGTACCCGGCGGGCAGAAGAGCGCGCTGTCTGCGAAGCCCGGACGGGTCGAGATCTCGGGGAATTCGTTCCAGCGGTACGCCTTCGACCAGAAGTAGTCATACCGGATACCGCCGACGAGCACGACGTCACCAAGGTCGAGACGATCTTCCGCGTACAGCGCGCGGTTGACCGGCTTGCCCGTGAAGGACGACGCGCCGCTGTAGGAGGTCAGCTGGCCCCAGTTATCGAACTGGCCACCGATCTTCATCCGGTTGTAGCGGTCGATCTGCCAGTCGACGTCGAGCTTGCCGATCAACTGGGTCTCGTTCTGCCAGGACACGCCGTACTGGTTGCTCGCGGCACCACCGCCGCCGGCCGAGCAGCTCACCGGATCAGGCGGGCAGGCCGCGTTGAAGGAGCCCTGACCGCTGTACTGGTTGGTGTTCTTGGAGTCGGTCAGGCCGATGCGGCCAGTGGTGTTCTGGAAGAGCACGTTGTAGAGCAGCGTCGAATCGACCGGCGCATCGCTCTGATTGACGTTGAACTGCAGCTTGTGCGTGATGATGCCCATCGGCGAGCTGCGGGTGTCCGCTTCCGACGCGGTGGTCAGGCGGCTCGTGATGCTGTTGTTCCACTGCTCCGACAGGTAGCCGACCAGTGACAACTGGTGCGTCGGCTTGCGGAAGATCGTCTGCGACCAGGTCAGCGTGGCCACGCTGGAACCCGACTGCGTACCCGTGGTCCCACCATCGGTCAGCGCGTTGCGGGTCTGCGATCCGCTGAAGTTGTACGACAGCGACACCTGCGAGTTCCGGCCGAAGCTGTAGTTGATCTTGTCGCTGTTGTAATACGTGGTCGACGGCGACGAGTAGGTCTGGTTCGCGTTGCAGCTCACCCCGTAGTTGTTCCGCATCGCGTTGGCCGAGGCAGTCTGATTGGCCGACGCCGCGTTGCCTACGAAGGAGAAGTTCGAGCAGTCGCCCTTGACCACCGCGTAGTCATACACCTTGACGTCCGTGCTGTCCGACGTCGCGCTGGTGGCGTTGACCGGCAGACGGTACGTGGTGTCGACCGCCACCTGGGAGAACGAGGGGAACTGCGATCCATCGTAGCCGCCGTTGCTGCTGGCGGTCCCTTCGACGCGACCCGAGACGAAGAACGTCATGTTCTTGATGATTGGCCCGCTGACCGATCCCTGGAAGACGTTGTACGCCTGTCCGTAGGTCTGGCCGCCGAGACCGGCGGTTTCCCAGCTGAGGCTGCCGGCGAACTTGGAGGTACCGCTGCGTGTCGAGTAGTTGAGCACGCCGCCCTGCGCGCTGCTGAACTCGGCGTCCGCCGCGCCCGTGGTGATCGAGGCGTCTTCAAAGGCATTGACGGCGAGACCGAGCGTCGGCGCGCTGTTGACCATGCCGCCGGTGATCGCCGACATGACCGGCACGCCGTCGATGTAGGTGGCCTGTTCGTTGGTGCGCGACCCGCGGACCGAGAACGTCGCCGAGCAGGCACCGTTCTGGCTGCACGAGTTGGTCTGCACCACGCCGGCCTGCAGCGCGAGTGCGGCGCTGATGCGCTCCACCGGAAGATTCCGCACCACGTCGCCGGTGATCACGTCCTTGGACGTCACGGCGTCGCGCGGTACCAGTGGATTGGTGGCGGCGACGACGGTGATCGTCTGGACCTGCACCGCCGTCTGTTCGAGCGAGAAGTTCAGGGTGCCTGTCTGGCCGGAGAGAACGCGGACATTCTCGACCTGCTTGGCCTTGTAGCCCACGTACTGGGCCTGCACCACGATCACACCGGCCGGGACGTTATCGAAGAAGTAGTACCCCTTCGGGCTGGTGGTCGCGCTGAATGCCGTTCCGACAACGATGACCGTCGCATTGGCGATCGGCTCGTTCTGGGCATTCGTCACATACCCTTCGATTTTGCCGGTCGACTGCGCCGAAAGCGCGGTCAACCCGCCGGTGGCCAGTGTGGCGAGCACCACTAGGGTGCGGCCGATGGCTTTCCAACAACGCTGCGTCATGGATCCGTCCTCCGAAGGCGTTAACACGATGATGCCGCTCCTTCGATCTACCAGGCGCCGGTGCGGAAGGTGCCGCCGGTGCCTCTTCCTGGAGCGTCCCGACAGTGCGGGACGACTGCGAGACCTATAGCGACGCGACAAGGGGATCGCGCATCCACTATGTACCCATCGGTGCGAAGACACCGCTCAGTCCCAAAGCCCGAAAGGCTCCGGAGAGAGAGCTGCCGCTGGTTACCGGTCTATCTGTGAAGCAATGCTGGCAATAGGAATACCCGCCGAATTTCCGGGGTGGCGAGAATATGCGGCCCCCTGAAACAAGTGTCAAGCGAAGGTCACAAAACCCCCGAGGGGGTTGCGGCCCCCGCCACCCCGCGCTACGGCAACACCAGGTCGATCTGCGGCACGGACGGTGTCACCGTCAGGCCCTTGGAACCCCAGTACAGATTGATCTCGCTCCGCACCCCGAACTCCCCCGGCAAGTAGATCCCCGGCTCGACCGAACACCCGGTTCCCGGCAGCAAGGCGCGGTCATCATGGGTTTCGTAGTCGTCGAGATGCGGGCCCGAGCCGTGCAGGTCGCGGTCGATGCTGTGACCGGTCCGGTGGACGAACCACTCGCCGTAGCCCGCGCGCTCGATCACGTCGCGCGCCGCGCGATCGCCGAGATAGCCGAACACCGGCTCTCCGGCGGCAATCCGGGCGCGGAGCGCCGCCACCGCGGCGTCGCGCGCGTCGCGCACCGTGCGCCACACTTCCTGCACCTTGGCCGGCACCGACCGGCCCGAAAAACCCATCCAGGTCTGATCGGCGAAGACCGCGCCCGGCCGCATGCCGCCCCAGAGATCGAGCAGCACGAGCTCGTCGGGCCCGAGGGTGCGGTCATGGCCGGGCCGCGGCTCGTAATGCGGATTGGCGCCACTCGGCCCGAAGCAGACGATCGGATGCGAGGTGAGCGACAACCCGCGCCCTTCCATCGCCGCCACGACTTCCTGCTGCAACTGCGATTCGGTGAGGCCGGTGTCGGCGCGCCGCACCGCACTCGCCAGCGCGGCGAGTGCGACGTCGCGGAGAATCTCGGCCGCGGCCACATGTTCCGCGGTTTCGCTCGCCGACCACGTCGCCGCGAAGCGCGTCACCAGATCGGCGCTCGGCACGACCGTGACACCGATCGAGCGCAACAGATCGACGACGCCCCACGGAATGCGATCGAGGTACGGCACCGAGTCGAGCGGCGAGATCTCCATCGCCGCGGTCTTCCCGGCCAGCGTGGTTCGGAGCGCGGCGTCGAGCTCGGCGTGTCGCGCAAACGGAACGATGGTGCCCTCGAAGTCCAGGAAAGGCTGCATCTCGATCCGGTGCACGATCGCGGTGATCGGCCCCTCCCGCGGGATCCAGACAAAGATCCGGCGGGTACCCATCCCGCCCGGCAGGAGCCGCTGCGCCACGGGGTTGCAGCCGTGGAAATCAAAGAGCAGCCAGCCGTCGGCACCGAGGCGTTCCAGTGCAGCGCCGATCGGCGCGCGATCCAGCGTGTTGAGCACGTTCATTCGTAGTTCCCCGATGCGGCGGCGTGCCACACGCAGGTGGCATCGCCACGTCCGCGACACGCCGTGTGTGTCACGGCCCATTCAAGTCCGGCGACCACGCGGAGCAGCTCGCCGATCGCCGCATGATAAAACTGGCAGCCGGTACCGTCCTCGCGCCCGCGGAGAGCGATGGAATCGGACATCTCGCAACGTGCGCCCCGCTCGCTTTCCCGCAGATCGGCCAGCAGCCAGCGTCGCGCGAGGCGTCCCGCCGCCCGCAATCCCAGCACCGTTCCCGCCCGTCCAGGTGCCGCCGCAATCAGGCCGCGCGATCCGACACTCAGGCGCTTGCCGGCATAGCGCGCCGCGCGCCGCCCACCGTCCGCATAGACGAGCCCCGCATCGGGGCGTCGTCCGACCAGCCGGAAGATCGCGACCGCCTCTTCGTCCGCTACCTCGCCACCGGATCCGAGCATGCCGCGATAGCGCGCCACCTGCGCCGCCACGGTGGGCGAGAGCCCCAGGCGCTTGGCGGCAAGCTCCTGCTCGAGCGCACCCAACCCATCGTCGGGCGGAGTGTCGATGTTCTGGACTGCCTCAAGGAGGCTCAGCGGAAGAAGCACGGGGACGCCATCAGCCATCGGGCGCGGAACGTAAAGGGACACATCTCGTCCCGCCACACTTACCCCTCGTCTGGTCCGCCCGACCATTCGTCCGGCCTCACTGGCGCCGGTCCCCGGCCCGGGCCACCTTCCCGGATGGCTGATACCGCAGCGCCGAGCACCTTCGAGCACGAAGCTCTTCCCCACCTCGACACGCTCTATCGGGTCGCACTTCGCCTGACCGGGGAACCGGCCGCGGCCGAGGATCTGGTCCAGGAAACGATGCTCCGCGCACTCAAGGCGTGGAGTTCCTTCCGGCCGGGATCGAACGCGCGGGCCTGGCTGGTGACGATTCTTCGCAATCAGTTCATCAACGGCTGGCGAGCGCGCAAGCGCGCCCCGACGGCGGTCGACATGGAAGCGCTGCCCGAACCGGTGGACCTGTCCAACCCCGATCCGGAAGGGCGTTTCTTTCGCGAGCTGGTCGACGACGAAGTGCTCCGCGCGGTCGACGCGCTCCCCGAGGAGTTCCGCGAAGTGCTGGTCCTGAGCGACATGGAGGAGCTCCCGTACGCGGAGATTGCCAGCGCACTGGACATCCCGGTGGGCACCGTCAAGTCGCGGCTCTTTCGAGCCCGCAGGATCCTTCAGGGCCGGTTGCGACGTTATGCCGAAGAAGCTGGCCTTATTACCCCCCGGGGAGCTGCGGAATGACACCCTTGCCGCCTGTTTGCGAAGCCGCCCTGCGCGAGCTCGATGCCCTGCGCCGTGGCGAGTTGTCCGCCGAGCAGGCCGCCGTGCTTCGCGCGCACCTCGACAGTTGTCGCTTCTGCCTGGGCATGGAGCGCTTCGAGCGGGCGTTTCTCGATCGCCTGCGCGAGGCCGCGGCCGATTGCAATTGTCCGGAAGAGCTGCGCCAGCGCATCCAGGCACAGTGCGCTCAGTCGTCCCATGGCGGTTGACCAGGCGGACGTGCTGGTGGTGGGTGCGGGTCCGGCCGGAAGCGCCACGGCGCTCCGGCTCGCACAGGCGGGATTCAATGTCACGCTGCTGGACCGCGCCGCATTTCCGCGCGAGAAGGCCTGTTCCGAATACATGAGCCCGGAAACCGTGCGCCACCTCGCCGCACTGGGTGTGCTGGACGAACTCGTCGCCAACGACAACGAGATGCTCGCCGGCACAAGCGTACACGGTCCACGCGGCAGCCGGCTCCTCGGCGAATTCACTCGCGCCGGCGGCACACCCTTTCGCGCCACGGGTCTCGCACTGCCGCGCCGCGTGCTCGATGCGACGCTCGTGCGCGCAGCGCAACGCGCCGGCGCGGCACTGCAGGAGAACACCACCGTCGTCGCACTGCTGCGCGAGCGCGGTGCCGTGTGTGGCGTGGTCGCGCGCGACGCAGCAGGTGCCACGCGTGAGTACCGGGCGCGGGTTGTCGTCGGCGCCGATGGACTTCGGAGCGTCGTGGCGCGCCGCGCGGGCCTCCATCGCCAGGGCCGGCTCCGCCGCACCGCGTTCGTCGCGCATGTCGCGCATGTCGCCGATCTCAGTGCTACCACCGAATTGCATGTCGGTCTCGACGGCTATGCCGGCCTCAACTCTCTGGGCGGCGGCCTGGCGAATGTGGCGCTGGTCGTGCCGGCGGCACGCGCCACCGCTGCGCGCGGCGACGCGGCGGCCTTCTTCAAGGCCGAGCTCGAGCGCTTTCCCGGCGTCCGCGGTCGCGTCGATCTCGCGCACACCGTGCGCGAGGTGATGGTCACCGGTCCCTTCGACACACAGTCGCGCCGCACGACTGCCGCCGGTCTTCTCCTGGTGGGCGACGCCGCGGACTTCTTCGATCCGTTCACCGGGGAGGGCATCGGCGCAGCACTGCGGGGCGCCGAACTCGCGGCGCACACGCTGGCCACGGCACTCAGCACGCCGGGCGCTGTCAGCGGCAGGGCATTGGCGCCCTATCGTGCAGCACGGCGCCGCACCTTTGCCGGCAAGTGGCTGGTGGAACGATTGATCGGCTATGCCATGCTGACACCCGCCCTCTTTGATCGCGCCATCGCGCGCATCGAGCGGCGCGGCATGTCGCACACACTGATTGGCGTCACCGGCAGCTTTGTGTCCCCGTGGCGAGTGCTCAACCCGCTCTTTCTCGCCCGGACCGTGCTGTGATCGATCCGTACGAATTCCGTCGGCTGTGCGGCCGATATGCCACCGGTGTCACCATTGTCACGGTGCTCGACGCCGCCGGCCAGCCCGGCGGGATGACGGCCAGTTCCTTCACGTCGGTGTCGCTCGAACCCCCACTCATCCTGGTGGCCGTCGATCACACCGCGACGATCTATCCGGTGCTTTCCGCCGTCGACCGTTTCACCGTCAACATTCTCTCGGCCGAGCAGGAAGCGCTCTCGCGCCGCTTTGCCAACGGGCTGGCCGACCGTTTCGACGGCGTCGGCTGGCACGCGAATGCTGACGGTCACGTCGTCCTCGATGGCGCGCTGGCCCATCTTGCCTGCGACCGGTGGGGAACCGTTCCCGCGGGCGATCACACCATCTTCATTGGTCAGGTATCCAGTGGCGCCGCCGCCGACCACGGTCGCCCGCTGCTGCACTATCGCGGTGGTTACACCGATGAGAGCCTCTGAGTGCCGGCAACACTGACCGCCTCAGCGGTGGGCGTCGAAGCCCTCGACAATCCCGCCGCCGACCCGCGACTGGTGGCGCGCATGGTCGAGGACCTCGCGCGTTCGAATCGGTGGCTCGG
>DATAVM010000135.1:0-7518 GCA_036267775.1 Gemmatimonadales bacterium | reverse complement strand
GAACCAGGACCGCAGTTGACCGTACCGTAATCCGACACAGGTAGGCGAGGCGAGCAGCCTAAGGTGCTCGAGTGATTTACGGAAAAGGAACTCGGCAAAATGACCCCGTAACTTCGGGATAAGGGGTGCCGGTAGTACGTGAGATGTCAAATCAAGCGGAGACCGGCCGCAGAGAATCGTCCCAAGCGACTGTTTAGCAAAAACACAGGAGCGTGCCAAGGCATAGTCCACGCCCACGTATACGCTCTGACGCCTGCCCGGTGCCGGAAGGTTAAGGGGAGAGGTTAGACTCTTCGGAGTCGACGCTTTGAGCCGAAGCCCCGGTAAACGGCGGCCGTAACTATAACGGTCCTAAGGTAGCGAAATTCCTTGTCGGGTAAGTTCCGACCTGCACGAATGGCGTAACGACTTGGGAGCTGTCTCTTCCGTAAGCTCGGCGAAATAGAAGCATCGGTGAGGATTCCGATTACCCGCGACAGGACAAAAAGACCCCATGCACCTTTACTACAACCTGTCATTGATTGTCGGTATGCGCTGCGTAGCATAGGTGGGAGCCTTTGAAGCCACGGTTTCGGCCGTGGTGGAGGCACCAGTGAAATACCACCCTTCGCTTACTAACAATCTCACTCCGACGGCAACACCGTCGAGGACCGTGGCAGGCGGGTAGTTTGACTGGGGCGGTCGCCTCCTAAAGAGTACCGGAGGCGCACAATGGTTGGCTCAGTGCGGTCGGTAATCGCACGTGGAGTGTATACGCAGAAGCCAGCCTGACTGCGAGCGCGACGGCGCGAGCAGGGACGAAAGTCGGTGTAAGTGATCCGGTGGGACCGTGTGGACGGCCCATCGCTCATCGGATAAAAGGTACGCTGGGGATAACAGGCTTATCGCGCCCGAGAGTTCACATCGACGGCGCGGTTTGGCACCTCGATGTCGGCTTGTCACATCCTGGGGCTGGAGAAGGTCCCAAGGGTCCGGCTGTTCGCCGGTTAAAGTGGCACATGAGCTGGGTTCAGAACGTCGTGAGACAGTTCGGTCTGTATCCGTCGTGGGCGTGGGAGTGTTGAGGGACGTCGTCCTTAGTACGAGAGGACCGGGACGAAGCGACCGCTCGTGTACGGGCTGTTCCGCCAGGAGCAGCGCCCGGTAGCGATGTCGCGCGGAGATAACCGCTGAAAGCATCTAAGTGGGAAACTCTTCCCAAGATGAACACTCCTGGATCTTAAGATCCCTGAAGGGCCCTGGGAGACTACCAGGTTGATAGGCGGCAGATGCAAGGCGCGCAAGCGCTTCAGTCGAGCCGTACTAATCGCCCGTGAAGTTTGATCTCTCCCCATTAGTTCCCGGATTATTGTCGGTGCCTTCCCATGGCACAGCATCCCATTCTTCAGTTGCCAAAACCCAAATTTGGCTGGCGATCAGCGCGCAGGGGCCACACCCGTTCCCATTCCGAACACGGCAGTTAAGCCCTGTAGCGCCGATGGTACTGCGACTGCGAGGTCGCGGGAGAGTAGGCCATCGTCAGCCTTCCTTTGAAGCCGGCGCTCCAGCAATGGACCGCCGGCTTCGTTTTTCCCCCATCCCCATCCGCCACCATCCACCGCCGCTATCTTCCCGCCCATGACTCGCTCCGGCCGCATCGCCCTCGCCGGGCGCCCCAACGTTGGCAAATCCTCGCTCCTTAACGCAATCATCGGCACACCGCTCGCCATCGTCTCCCCTAAACCCCAGGCCACGCAGCTTCCCGTCACCGGAATCCACACCGTTGGAGACACACAGCTCGTTCTCGTCGATCTCCCCGGCCTCTTCGACCCCGGCTTCCCGCTGCAGCGAAGTCTCCGCCAACTCGCCCTCGACCAGCTCCGCACCATCGACCTGATCCTTCATCTCCACCCCGCGGCCGACGCACCGGCCCCGGACCTCCTGACCCTCGCGCCCGACGCCGCCCCGATCAAGGCCGGTGTCGTGACGGTCTACACCAAGGCCGATCTGGTATCCGCCGAACGGCGCGCCGCACTCACGACCAGCGGCGCGCTGATGACCGACATCCATCGCCCCGAGACGATCACGGCCCTGCTCGCCGCACTCGCCCAGCGCCTCCCCGAGCGTCCCTTTCAGCACCCGACCGACGACCTGGCCACGCAGCCGGTCCGCTTTTTTGTGGGGGAATACCTGCGCGAAGGCGCGTTCGACGCGCTCGAGGAAGAGCTGCCCTATGCGCTGGCGGCCGAGGTGGATGAGTTCGACGAGGACCGCGAGCCGGTGTACATTCGTGCCACGCTGTTTGTCGAACGCGAATCGCAGAAGGGCATCGTGATCGGGCGGGGCGGGGCGACGCTCAAGCGCATCGGCAGTCATGCCCGCGTGCGTCTCGAGGCGCTCCTCGGCCAGCGCGTCTATCTGGAAACGCGGGTGAAGGTGCTGCCCAGATGGCGCCGCGACAAAACGATGCTTGCGCGATTCGGCTTCCCGGTCCCCGACGACGAGTCTCATTGATGCCCGTGCCGCCCGAGTTGCTGGACATTCTGGTCTGCCCGCAATGCCTGGGCGATCTTGAGTACCGGACCGAGCCCGACGAGGCCCTGGTCTGTCATGCCTGTCGGCTCGTCTATGCGGTCGAAGACGATATTCCCATCATGCTGATTGACGAAGCCCAACCCCTCGCCTGACGACATGAACGCTCTGGACGATCTTCGCACCGCCGCCACCGAGCAGGCAGCGGCGCTCGGCGCCGACTTCGTCGGCAGCGAGCATGTGTTTCTCGCCTGGCGCATGACCGCCACCGGTGCGGCCGCCGACACCATGACCACGGCCGGCCTGACCGCCGACGCCTTTCGCGAACTCCTCGGTGCGAGCAATGGACGGCCGCGCCGCAGTACCGAGCCCGCTGAACGGGGAACGCTCTCATCGCAGGCGCAGCGTGCGCTGCAACTGGCCGGCGAGATTGCCCAGACGGCCGGACGCCCGGAAGCCACGCTCGACGACGTGGGCGTCGCCCTGATCCGCGAACCGCGCGGCGCCATTGCACGAGCGCTGACTCAGTTCCAGCTCAAGCCGTCGCAGCTGAGAAAGCAGCTCGAAGGCAGCGCGCCGCGACCGCAGCAGCAACGGCCGGCGCGACCACCGGCTCAACCCAGGGCCCAGCCGCCGGCACCGCAGGTTCGCCCCGCACAGACCGAAGTACCGGCCAAGCGGAGCCCGCGGCGTGATCCCGAGATCGATGACATTCCCGAGGCCCGGGCGCCGGAGCGGCCGCGGCTGATACCATCGACTGCGCCGCGGCCGCGCGAGGTCAGGCCTTCGTTCTGGCGGCAGATCCCGGCCACGTCGATTCTCGTGCTGGCGCTGCCGATCGCGATCTGGCTCGATCGCACCGGCGGCAACGCTCTGCTGATTTTTGGTGCCGCGTGCCTCGGTGTCATTCCGCTGGCGGCCCTCATGGGAACTGCCACCGAGCACCTGGCCGAGCGGAGTGGGCCCACACTCGGCGGACTTCTCAATGCGGGATTCGGGAACGCCGCCGAGTTGATCATCGCGATTGTGGCGCTCCGGGCGGGCTACGTCGAGCTGGTGCAGGCATCGATCACCGGTTCCATCCTGGGCAACCTCTTGCTGATCCTGGGCTTGTCGCTCGCGACGGCCGGCGCCCGCGAACCGCTGCTCAAGTTCAACCGCACCACGGCCGGCATGAGCGCCGCGATGCTGGCGGTGGCCGTGGCCGGCCTCGTTTTTCCCGCGTTGGTGCATGCCGCACATCCGCTGGGCGGGCCGGGCGAGCTCCGGCTCTCGGTGATCGTCGCCGCAATTCTCGCCCTGATGTACCTCGCATCACTGCTCTTTGTCTTCCGCACCCATCGCCGGCTCTTTGCGTCGGGACAGGGCCGTGAAAGTGCCGCGGTCGTCTGGTCGATGCCGGTGGCGATCGGCGTGCTGGCGCTGGCAACGGTGGGCGTGGCCGTCGCCTCCGAGATTCTGGTGGGCACGGTGGGTGCAGTCACCACCTCGCTGGGCGTGTCGCAGGGATTCGTCGGTCTCATTCTCATTCCGATCATTGGCAACGCGGCCGAACACGCCACCGCGATCGTGGCGGCACGCCGTGGCAAGGTGGACCTGGCGCTGCAGATCGCGCTCGGCTCGAGCACTCAGGTTGCCCTGCTGGTCGCGCCGATACTGGTACTGGTGAGTGCCGTGATTGGCGGATCGATGAACCTGGTCTTTGCGCCGTTTCAGGTTGCAGCGCTGGGTGTCGGCGTCATCGTTTCGTCGCTGATCACGGTGGACGGCGAGTCGCACTGGCTGGAAGGCGTGCAGCTGCTGGCGCTGTATGTGATGATCGCGGCGGCGGCATGGTTCATTTGACGGGCTCCCACGGCGGGCATACGTTGGAACGTCGGCCTTCGGCTCAGGAGCCCTGACGTGCCTTCACACCGCCAGCGGCGCATCATTCTGTATTGCGGCACGGCCGAACGTCCGGTGCCGGAGCTGGTGACCCGGTGGGCCGCCGCGCGGGACTTTGCGGTCGAGTGTTACGAGACGCCGGATGACGTCGAGACGCTGATCCTGCGCGGGCGCGGCGCGGCGGTGTTTCTGGACGACGCCGACGGTCATGCCGACCGCGCGGATCTGGTGCGCCGTCTCAAGGCCGATGCATCGACGGCCATTGTGCCGGTGACCATTCTCGCCAGCACGCACGATCCCGCGGCGATCGTGCGCTGGTACGAGATCGGCGCCGACGAAGTGATATCGCCACTGTTCGAGCCTGCTGAACAGCGCGCGCGACTCGATGCGTTGATGGTGCGCACGGAACGTGATGTCGGTGTCCATCCGTCGACGCGGTTGCCGGGGACGAACGAAATCGAGCGCGAGATCCGGCGGCGGCTCGACGCCGGCGGTGAATTCGCCGTCTGTTACGCGGACCTCGATCACTTCAAGGAATTCAACGATCGCTACAGCTATTACGACGGCGATCGCGTGATCTACATTCTGTCGCGGGTGCTGCACGACGTGGTACGCGGGTGGCTGGGGTCGGACGGCTTTGTGGGACACATTGGCGGAGACGATTTCATTTTTGTGACGCCGCTCGACGGCTATGCGCGCGTCTGCACCGAAGTGCTGGCGGTGTTCGACGAGTTGATTCCGCTGCAATACAGCGAGCAGGACCGGCGGGCGGGCTATTTCTTTGGCAAGGACCGGCGCGGTCAGCTTCACCGGGTGCCGTTGATGACATTGTCGGTGGGCGTGGTGACCAATCAGCATCGGCGCTTTACGCACCCGGCGCAGGTGAGCGAGCTCGCGACGGAAATGAAGAGTTACGCCAAGACGCTGCCGGGCTCGGTCTTTGTGGCCGACCGGCGGCGCGGCGACCAGGAACTGCGCAGCGGACCTGGCGGGCGCGATGCCCGCAGTCCATGAGGTGATGATGAACGTCTCGTGTCCTCAGTGCAACACGGTCTTCCGTGTCGATCCGGCCAAGGTGCCGGAGCGCGGTGTCCGGGCACGCTGCTCGGTCTGCGGCGGCCTCATTGCCGTGCGTCGTCCACCGCTCGCGGCACCCGCGATGGCGCGCGAACCGGTCGCGATCGCGGCTCCTCCGGCCGCACCCCTTCGCCCACCGCCGAGTGCACCCCTGGTTGCGACTGCGGCGGCGCCGCCCGAACCACCGCGCGTGGTGGCGCCGGCGCCAACCCCGATGGCCGCACCTGCGCCTGTTCACCAACCGTTATCGCAGCCCGTGGCACCTGCGCCGCGTTTCGAGGCGCCGCCGATGATGCAGCCTCCGGCGCCGCCACCACGCATCGAGGCGCCACCGGTTGTCGAGCGGCGTGAACCGCCCCGGGAACCCATCGCGCCGGTCGCGCCGACGCCGCTGCCGGCCTTTGACGCTCCGGTGCGCCAGGTCGAAGCCGCACCGGCAGCGCCGATGTCGTCTCGCGGCACCAGTGCCAATCGCTTCAGCAATCCGTTCCTGCAGCAGGATCCCTCGACGCGTGCTCGCCGGCTGGCGAGAGCGCTGGTGTCCGATCTCGTCGTCTACTATCCGGAAAAGCGTGAACGCGGACTGGCCGACGGCAATCTCAAGGAGCTCTTTGCCGAAGAGATCCGGAAGAGTTGGGAAGAGTATTCCGAGCAGGTCGGCCACGACATGGCGTCGACGACGCCGTACTTCAACGAAGCACTGAATCAGATCCTGGCCGAGGGGCGGGCGATCTTCGGCTGAGGGAGGCAGGCGCCCCTCCGGGCGGCTATCTTTGTCGGTATTCCGGGCCGTTCGTCACCGCTGTTGGCGGAGAGGCGAGCGGCCCCCTCCGTACCCGGACCTGCAAGGATCAAGAGCTCATGGCGGATGTTGTCGAACGGATCGCGGAACTGAGGCATCGGCTGGCCGAGCTCCGAGACTTTCTTTGACATCGCTCAACGCCAGGACCGCGTCCGCGAACTCGAAGCGCTTCAGGCCGATCCGTCGTTCTGGTCCGACGGCGATCGCGCCCGCAAACAGGTGCAGGAGTTCAAGAGCCTGAAGGCATGGGTCGGTCCGTGGATCGATCTGTCCGCGCGCACCGAGGATGCGGCCACGATGGCCGAGATGCTCGCGGCCGAACCGGATGACGGGATGGCGGCGGAGCTCGATGCCGAAGTGACCGCGACCGCCGCCGGACTCGACCGCTTTGAAATCCAGGCGATGCTCGGCGGGCCCGATGACGCCCGCGACGCCATTCTCACCATCCATCCAGGCGCTGGTGGCACCGAGTCCCAGGACTGGGCCGAGATGCTGCTGCGCATGTACGTGCGCTGGGCCGAGCGGAAGGGCTTTTCCGTGGCGGTGCTCGACCGTATGGAAGGAGAAGAGGCGGGCATCAAGTCCGTGACGATCGAGATCAAGGGCGAATACGCCTACGGCTTTCTCAAGGCCGAGAAAGGTGTGCACCGGCTGGTGCGGATCTCGCCGTTCGACGCGCAGGCGCGGCGGCACACGTCGTTCGCGTCGGTGTTCGTGTATCCCGACATCGACGATACAATCGAGATCGACCTGCGCGAGGAAGACATCAGGATGGACGTCTTCCGCGCCTCGGGCGCCGGCGGGCAGCACGTCAACAAGACCTCATCCGCGGTCCGGCTCACGCACGTTCCCACCGGCGTGGTGGTCTCGTGCCAGCAGGAGCGGAGCCAGTTCAAGAATCGGGAAGTCGCCATGAAGATGCTTCGCGCCGGCCTCTATCAGCGCAAGCTCGAGGAGCAGGAGGCGGCGCGCGCGGTGGTCGAGGCGACCAAGACCGACAACTCCTTTGGCAACCAGATCCGGTCATACGTCTTTCAGCCGTACACCATGGTGAACGATCACCGCACCGAGCTCAAGGTGGGCGATGTGCAGCGGGTCATGGACGGCGACATCGACCAGTTCATCGAAGCCTTTCTCAAGCAGTCCGGCGGGAGGGCGGCGTGAGCGATCATCTGCTCGACCGCAGTCACGTCGAGGAGACCCGCCGCGCCAAGCGGGATGCGGTCGAAGCTCTCGGCGTTCGT
>DATAVM010000134.1:0-6461 GCA_036267775.1 Gemmatimonadales bacterium | reverse complement strand
ACCCACGCTGCCGTCTTTCCCTGTTCAGCGAGCAGGTCCGCGCCGGCGTCGAGGGCGGCGGTGTCCACGCCCCGCTCGTGCATGAGCGCGGCGGAGCCGACAATAACCTCCTGTTCGGCAACCCGGGCACCCGCACCCCTGCCACCGATCGAGTAGAACTGAGGTGCGGCGGCGCGGTGCACGCCACGCCGGCCGGCTTCGGCCAGAATCGCCGACGCGAGCGGATGTTGCGAGGATGCCTCGACGGAAGCCGCCAGCCGCAACACGTCGTCCACCGTGCGCTCGGCGCGCGCGACGAGAACGTCGGTGACCACCGGCACGCCCATCGTCACAGTACCGGTCTTGTCGAGCACCACGGTGTCCACTTCGCCGGCACGCTGCAGCGCTTCGCCGCCTTTGAACAGCACGCCGATTTCCGCGCCCTTGCCGGTGGCCACCATGACGGCGGTCGGCACGGCCAGCCCCATGGCGCAGGGACACGCGATGATCAACACCGCGACCGCGGCGAGCAGCCCGTGCAACAACGGCGCGTCCGCCGTGAACGCATACCAGACACCAAACGTGATCGCCGCGAGCACCAGCACCACCGGGACAAACACCGCGCTGATGCGGTCGGCAAGCCCCTGGATTGGCGCACGCGAACTCTGCGCATCGCGCATCAGTTGCACGATCCGCGCGAGCGCCGACTCCTGGCCGAGGTGCGTCGCGCGCACACGCAGAGCGCCGCTGCCGTTGAGCGTGCCCCCGGTCACCGCATCGCCCGCGCGCTTGGCGACCGGCAACGATTCACCGGTGAGCAATGATTCGTCCACCGCGCTCTGGCCGTCGAGCACCACGCCGTCCACTGCGATCCGTTCGCCCGGACGCACCAGAATCGTATCGCCCGACAGCACGTCCGCGATCGGGACGACAAGCTCGGTGCCATTGCGCGTCACCTGTGCACTCGCCGGCTGCAACGTCGCGAGCTTTTGCAGGGCCAGAGCGGTCTGCCGCTTGGCACGCGCCTCCAGCGCGTTGCCCGCAAGCACGAACGCGAGGATGAGCGCCACCGCGTCGAAGTAGGTGCCACCGACAACGCCGCTGCCCTGAAAGGCGTTCGGCGCCAAGACCACGGCGGCCGAAAAGACGAATGCGGCGCCGGTGCCGAGAGACACGAGAGTGTTCATATCGGCGGAGCCATGCCGCAGGGCCAGCCACGCTCGCTGATAGAAGTGGCGGCCTGCCCATGCCATCAGCACGAACGTGATCACGAGCTCCAGCCGCGGGGGCAGCGCGTGGAACATCAAGACCACGCCGACGAATGCGCTGGCGAGCGCCTTGTCAAACAATTTGCGGAATTCGACACTACGCGCCCGATCGAGCGCGCGGATTTCGTCGCTCGCCGTCTGATCGATCCGCGGCAGTTCAGCACCATATCCCGTGGAGCGAATCGTGGCGACCAGGCGATCGAGGTCGGTGCGCGACGGGTCGAATGTCACCGCCGCATTGGACATCAGCAGCGACACGGTGGCGCCAGTCACACCCGGTGCCGCCTTCAGCGCCTGCTCCACCCTGGACTGACAGGCGGCACAGTGCATACCGGTCACCGGAACGGTCACTGCTGTGTTGCGATTCCCGCTCATCCAAGCCTCCCGGGGCGCCGACAGACGACCATAGCCCCCAGGGGTATAATAAACTGGTGCGCCGTGGCACGCCCCCTGCACCTTACGGCAATCCCATGGACCTCGACGCCGTCCCAGCTGAGCCACCCTTTGTCCCCGTCCTTGCCTGGCCGGGGCGACGGCCGTCGTTGGCGGAGCTCACCACCTGGCACGAGGCGCTGCGCGGCTCGGTCGCCACCGCGGTTCCGCTCGATCTCCTTGCCTGCTGGCTCTATCCCTCGCGGGGCGGGTCCATTCTGATCGGCCCGCCGGCCCTCGCCGCCGACAACATCGTTCCGCCGCCGGCCGAGCCGCTGGTGGCGCAAGAAGCGATATACGCCTTGGAAGACCGGATCGTCGCCGGGGGGTATCAGTCTGTCATGGCGGTGCCAATCCGCGCCGAAGTGCAGGACGTCGGCCTCATGTTGATCGGCACCTTTGCCCCAGACAGTTATGGGCTCAAGGAACTCCGAACCCTCAACCGCGCCGCGGCCCAGCTCGCCACCTCCTGCCGTCGCCTGGCGGCCCAGCTCTGGGTAGTCCCGCAGCCGGCTGGCGACGATCGCAACAGTGTCATCGCCGGCGTGACGGAAGGGCTCCTCGACGCGATCGAGCGCGGCCACGACGGTCGGGAGCTGGTCCAGCTCGCGTCCGATGCGCTGGCCAATCAACTGCCGCACGATCGCCTGGAAGTGGTGGCAGCCGCCCCGGCACCCGATTGCTGGGCGCTCGTCGGGCTCGACGCAACGGCAACGCCGCTGGTGCACGTCGGCTCCGAGGTGACGGATACGATCGATGCGCTCGTTCACCACTTTGGTGCGCGCGAGTTGGTGCGCGTGGGTGATCTTCGCACACTCGACGCGCAGTGGCCCGCGCTCATCGATCGCCGCGGCGCCGAGCGCCTCCGCTCGGTGATCGCCGCCCGCCTCGATGTCGGCGGCGAATTCACCGGCTGGCTCTTTGTCGCGAGTGAGACACCCGACTGGTTCACCGAGGAAGACGAAGCGGTCGTCCGTCTCGCGGCGCGATTGCTCGCGCCGCGCGTTGCCGCCTGGGAAGCCCGTGCCGAACTCGCGGGAGCGTGGGGCTAGCACGTCAGATCCCCACCGTCAGCCGCACGTTGAACGTTCGCGGCCGACCCAGTGACGCACCGCTGAAGAACGCTCCCTTCAACAGATATTTTGTGTCCAGCAGATTGTCGACAAAGATCTGCGGACGAATCGACATGCCGTTCGCGGTGAAACCCACGCCCGCCGATGCATTGACGATGAAGCTCGGATCGACCTTGAACGGCGCGTTGAAATCGAAGAGTCCCGTGCCGAGCACCGGCGTCGAGGGCTGCGTGGCGTCGTAGCCGGCCACTCCCGCCGCGTTGGGCGTCAAACCGTTGGTCAATCCGCTGCCATAGATCCCCGTCGCCGTTACCAGCAACCGATGCATCGCCCAGGTCAGGCCGAGCACGCTTGAGAGTCGCTGGTCGTGATCGAGATCAAACGGTTCAGCCGGCGGCACATCCTGCAAGAACGCCCCGGTGATGGCACCGTATCCGTAGGCGTGGTTGAGCGCCACGTTGAAGTAGCCGGACAGGGGACCCGGCGGCCGGATCTCGAAGACGCCCTCGACGCCGGTGATGCGCACCTCGGTGATGTTCACATCCGTCGTGATCGCCGACCCCGGCAGCTGAGTGTCGTCAATTCCCGGCGAGCTCTCCTTGCGATACCCCGACAGCTTCATCACGATCCCGCCCGGAAAGCGGTGCGTGAGGCCGAGTTCGTAGAAATTGTCACGCTCCGGTACGGTCGGTGTCTGCGTAGCGCCACCCGTGGCCGCCGCGGTGATCGGGCGGAGGTCCTCGGTGTTGGTCGGTACAAAGAGACGGCCGTAATACGCCCATAGCGTGGTCGATGTGCTCGGAAACACACTTACCCGAAAGCGCGGGCTGATCTGATCGGCGGTGGCGCTGGTCGCCGAGTCGACCGGATAGGCGTGCCGGTCGTAGCGCGCTCCGACACGGAACTCCACCTTCTCGCTCGGCGCGATCACCGATTGCAGATATGCGGCTTCGTCATTCCCGGTGAGCGGCGAATTGGAGAACGGACCCGGCGCGCCGCTGCCATCGGCGGTGCTGAACGCCTCGCGTCCGCTGGTGCTCGACAGATCCACGCCGCCCTTGAGGCTTAGTTGCTCCGAGGCCTTGAAGAGGTAGTCCGCTTTGAGTCCGATCAGGTTGAACGACCGCGCTTCGGCAATGTCGTACGCGTTCGTCGTGTCGGGATAGAAAAAGAAGGTGGGATCATCACCCGCGCCGGGAACGTAGTTGAGCGCGCCGTGCCGATAGTACACACCCGCAAACGCTTCCGATCCCTTGTGCGCGCCGGTCACCTCACGATGCTGCCAGGAAAGATTGACGAAGTGATTGAGATCGGTCTGCCGATCGTTGATGATGCCCGCCGCCGAGTCGAACGGCGTCGCGAAGTTCGAGCGCGACAGATTGATGTCGAGGTTGAGGAGGTCATGGTCGGTGGCGACGTATTGGATCTTGGCAAAGCCGAACAGATCCTGGCCGTCGTTGGCATAGTTGTGAACGCCCGTGATCGATCCCGCGGCGTTGGTGTCCGCCACCACGGGTTCGCGACGCATGTCGGTGGTCTGGTGTGTCCCGGCAATGAAGTAGCCAAACTTGCCGCTGTTGGCACTCAGCGTGACCGTCTCACCGCTGCTGGCGTAATCACCCGCATAGCCGGTGGCGCTCATGTGAAACGCGCCGGCGGGCACCTTGGTCTGCACATTGATGATCGCGGCGTTCCGCTTGCCAAATTCCGCGTCCCAGCTGCCAGTCTGGAAGTTGATGTTGTCCACGACCGACGGATCGAAGAGCTCGTTCAGGCTCCCCGAAATCCCGGGCGGCACCGGCAGCCCATCGATGTAGTAGGTGTACTCGGCGTGCTGGCCGCGAATGTGGACCTCACCGGTGGGTGCACGCGCAGCGCCGGCGATTGACTGCTGCAGGATTTGCGACGTCGTCTGCGTCGGCGCTCCCTGGTAGTCGCTTTCCTTGAAGATCTGGTTGCCGGTACGGGTATCGACCGCCACAGGCGACGCCGTCACCGCGATCTCGCCGAGCGAGACCGCTTCAGGAACGAGCCGGAAGTTCACCGTCACTTCGGTCGCGGACGCGCCGACCACGACGGTGTCCGCCGTGGGATGAAAGCCGATCATCCGCACTTCGACCAGATATGTCGCCGGCGCCAGGTCGTGCACGCGCCACGCGCCGAATTCATCGGTGGTGGCACGCGACACGATGCTGCCGTCGCGGCGCACCACGATGTCGGCGCCGGCGAGCGGCTTGGTCGAGGCGCTGTCGGCCACGCGCCCCGTGAGGTCTGCGTTGGGAAGAATGACCACGGCTGCCGGAGCCGCGGCAAGAGGTTGTGCGGGCATGCATACCAGCAACAGAACGGACAGGAGCGACACGCTCGACATGGTCGAACTCCACGCGACACGGGTGATCCGCGGCGCTCGCGCGCCTGCGGTCGTTCGACGACGGCATTCGCGCCGGCGAACGTTCAGAGCGCCCGACGCATCGCGCGTCGGGCGGTGATCAGTTGTCGAAAGTCAGATGGAGATCGGTGGGGCGCGCGAGCCGAGCGAGCGCGCGCGGATCGCGGGGCGCGGAGCGTCGGCGGGCGCAACTGCGGCAAGAGCGCGGGTCGGTGGAGCGAAGCGGCCGTCGTGATACGGGACAAAGGCGGGTGGCGGCGAAACAATCGGCGCGCCAAGATCACAGCTTTCACCGTGACAATGGTCGCCCGCGTTCATGCGCTCGACGTCGGCGCGTGGCGGCCCGCGATGGAAGACCAGCGCGTCCGCCAGCTGCGCTCCGCCACCGCTCAGCGCAAAGAGCGCGAGGGCGACAATCGAGCGGACGCGCTGCATCGTCGGGCGGCGGATCATGGCGTCAATCTCATGCGGGAATCGCCACGCGTCAACCGTACCTCAGTGCGCGATACACCCCACCCCTACTGCGGTCTGCTCGAGGAAGGTGATGCGGCGGATACCGCACACGCCTATGCGTCAGGCTTCGGCGATGTCGCGTGCGCGCGGCGGGCCGTCCACCGGCAACAGGAACCAGAAGGTGCTGCCCTTGCCGTAGATCGACTCGACACCGATCTGCCCGCCGTGCATCTCTACAAAGCGCTTGCACAGCGCCAATCCGAGCCCGGTGCCCTGCGCCGCACGCGACGTCGATGCATCCACCTGCGAGAACTCCTGGAAGAGCTTCGACATGTCTTCGTTGCGAATGCCCACGCCGGAATCGGATACCGACACCCAGATCACATCGCGCGTGGCGAGCCGGATCTGCTCATCCGACGGAACGATCTCTTCCACCGGCATCGGTGCCACCGTGCGCACGGCCGAGACGGTGATCAGGCCGCCATCGCCGGTGAACTTGGAGGCATTCGACAGCAGGTTGAACAGAATCTGGCGCACGCGCGTGTCGTCGCCGAGCACGTCCAGGGGTGTGCGCTCTGGCAGGTCGACGACGCAATGCTGATTCTTGGCGGCGCGCAGCGAACCCGTATCGGTCACCGCGCCGGTGATCGCGTCGCGCACGTCGCACGGTGCGAGCGTGAGCGTCATCCGGCCGGCTTCGATCTTGGACAGATCGAGCACCGAGTTGATCAGACCCAGCAGATGCTGGCCGTTGCGCAGAATCGCCTCGAGAAACTCCCGCTGCTGTTCGGCCAGCGGCCCCAGGCCCTCGGTGAGCAACAGATCGGAAAAGCCGATGATCGCGTTGAGCGGCGTGCGAAGCTCGTG
>DATAVM010000133.1:0-31718 GCA_036267775.1 Gemmatimonadales bacterium | reverse complement strand
TTCTTCCACCACTCGCGGCGATAGATGGGTTCAAGCGGAAGGAGATGATGCGGCAGACCGCGCGCGGGAAGGATGGTCGCCTCCACGCCGCGCGTGGCACCCACATAGACACACCGCCACTCCGGCTGGCGCCACGACGTGTACGAGCCAATGGCGATCGCCGGCATCAGATGGCCGCCGGTACCACCACCCGCCAGAAGAATCGTCGTCATCGCTGGCGCGCGGGACGGCCGCGCTGCCGTCCAATCGACACGATGACGCCGGCGGAAAAGAGATAGAGCAGGAGCGATACGCGTCCCACCGACATGAACGGCAGCGTGAGTCCGGTGGTCGGCATCAACCAGGTCGACACCGCCCCGTGCATGAATGCCGTAATCGCCACCGCCACGGTGAGGCCCGAGGCGAGGTACGTGCCGAAGGGATCGCGCGCCGTGCGCGCAATGCGGAAACCCATCCAGCAGAAGACCACGTAGCAGAGCACCACAAAGACCACGCCGACAAGGCCCAGCTCTTCCGCAATCACCGAGAACAGAAAGTCGCTGTACGCCTCCGGCAACGCGCCAAACTTCTGCGTGCCCTTGCCAAAGCCCACGCCGGTGATGCCGCCGTTGCCAAAACCGATCAGCGACTCGCACGCCTGGCCGTCGGTGCACTGCAGGGCCGAGCCCTGGAAGGTGGCCTGGCGATGGGCGCGTACCGGATCGAGCAGCAGCACCGCGGCCACCGCAACCACGCCGATCCCCACCACCAACGCGAGATGGCTCACGCGCGCACCCGACGTGAAGATGACCGTCGCCCCGATGATCGTCAACACCACTGCCATCGACACGCTCGGCTCGACCCCGACGAGTATCACTACCGCACCGAGAATACCCATGAGCGGCAGAAAGCCCTGGCGAAAGTCGCGGACCTTGGGGCCCAGATCGGCCGCCTTGGCCGCCAGCCACGCGGTGAGCGTAAAGCGCGCGATCTCCGATACCTGCACGGTGATACCGACTCGCAACAGGCGATGCGCGCCCGCGAGATATGGCACAAAGCGGTTCACGATTGCCGGCCCGGTGTGATGACGAAACGCCAGCGCAACAGCGCCGATCACGCCGAGCCCGGCGAGGGTGACGACAAAGAGGGGCCACGCCAGCCGACGCCAGAGGTGATAGTCGAGCCGGCTCGCCAGCAGGAAGATCAGGCAGCCGGCTGCCGCGGCGAGCGCCTGCTGCGACGCCTCGTGAAACCAGGAGGTGAGATAGGTCGCGGACGAATAGCACTCCGCGATGCCCACGGCGGTGAGAATGAGCGTGACCAACGCCAGCAGTCGCGTCTCCCAGCGGAATTCGCCGGGATGACGCACGGCGGGCGACGTCACATCGCCTCGACCAGCGCGCGAAATGCGGCGCCGCGCTGTTCGTAGTTGTCGAACATGTCATAGCTCGAACATGCCGGCGAGAGCAGCACCGCACCGCCGGTCGGCACCAGTACCCGCGCCTTGGCGACAACGTCCTCAAAACCACTACCGGACACCACGCGCACCGCGTGCGAAAGATCGCGCTCGATCAGCTCGCGCGACTCGCCGTACGCAATCACGGCGACGCCGTGCTTGAGGAATGGGCCGATGAGCGCGGTGTACGGCTCACCCTTGTGGCGGCCGCCCAGCAAAAGCACAAACGGCCGGTGCATCGCCTGCAGCGCCACGCGCGTCGACGCAACGTTCGTTGCCTTGGAATCATTGATCCAGGCGACACCATCCACTTCGCGCACCAGTTCCAGGCGATGCGGCAAGCCGCCAAACGACGCAAGTCCTGCCGCGATGCGATCATGTTCGACGCCGGTGGCATGCACGGCGAGTGCCGCAGCCAGTGCGTTGGCCACATTGTGATCGCCCAGCAGCGGGAGAGCAGCACGAGCAAGGAGATCGTGACCGGCGAGCATCAGCATCTGCCGGTCGTGATCGTACCAGGCGTCGGCGTGGACATCGCGCGCGACCGTAAATGCGACGTGCCTGCCAACCACGCTGCCCATCACGCTCCGCGAGGCTTCGTCGTCAAGATTGCTGACCCAGATGGAGCTGGCACCGGCATTGGCAAAGAGACGCGCCTTGTCGCCGTAATATTCCGCGAGATCGCCATACCGGTCGAGGTGATCGGGAGCCAGATTGGTGAGCACGCCCACCGTGGGCGCGACGTCGGGCATGTCGTGCAGCTGAAAAGACGAGAGCTCCACCACCAGCCACTCGGGCCGCCGCTCCCCGAGTGCTACGGCCGAGAGCGCGGTGCCGATATTGCCGGCGGCGACACTCCGCCGGCCGGCGGCGCGCAGCAGATGATTCACCAGCGCTGTGGTCGTGGTCTTGCCATTGGTACCAGTGACCGCGATATACGGAATGCCCGCGAGCGCATCGAGTCCGAGTTGCGCTTCGGCGAGCACCGGCACGTTGGCGTACATTGCGGCCTGCACCACCGGTGCTGTGGGCGGAATACCGGGAGAAAGAATCAGCGCCGCGCTCCGCGAGATGCGCGCAAAGTCATGCTGTCCGGCGTCGGCCGCGATCCGGCCGACGCCATCCGCCGCGAGCAGTGCGGCGGCAGCCTGCGCCGCCTCTCCCGCACTCGCATCCGACACATACACCGGAATGCCGTACTCGGCCAGCAGCCGTGCCGCGGCCACACCGCTCCGGCCCAATCCGGCGACGCTCACTTCGCGTCCATCGGCCCGCCACGCGTCCAGACGGCTCATCGCAGCTTGAGCGTGGCAAAGCCCAGCAGCGCGCAGAAGATGCCGAGAATCCAGAAGCGCACCACCACCGTGGTCTCGGCCCAGCCAAGTTTTTCAAAGTGATGGTGCAGTGGCGCCATGCGGAACACGCGATGCGCGTCGGCGTACTCGCGGCCGCGCGTGCGCTTGTAGTACTTGAACACGCCGGTCTGCGCCATCACTGACACCGCTTCTGCCACAAACACGCCGCCGATGATGATCAGCAGGAACTCGGCCTTGAGCAGAATCGCTACTGTGCCGAACGCGCCGCCAATGGCGAGGCTGCCGGTGTCGCCCATGAAGACCTGCGCCGGGTGCGCGTTGAACCAGAGAAAGCCCAGGCAGCCGCCCATGAGTGCTGCGCAGAAGACCGTGAGCTCGCCCGCGCCAGGGAGATAGAACATGTTGAGGTAGGTCGTCATGTCCACGCGGCCGAGCAGATAGGCAAACACCGCAAACGCCGCCGCGGCAATGATCGAGAGCCCGGTGGCGAGGCCGTCGAGGCCGTCGGTGAGATTGACGGCGTTAGAGAAGCCCGTCACCACCCCCGTCACAAAGACCACATACAGCCACGGCGTAAACGTCACCACCACGTACTTGAAGAATGGCACCGTGGTGCTCGAGCGCGGCATGGTCGCCGGCGCCACCACCGGCCACAGGAGCAGCATCACACCGAGCGTCACGCCAAAGCTCACCTGCGCAATGAGCTTCCATTTGGCGACCAGCCCGCGCGAGCGTCCTTCGACCACCTTGAGATAATCGTCGATAAAGCCGATCGTGCCGGTCCAGAGCATCGCGACCAGCGTGACGAGCACAAAGCGATTGCTGAGCGGAGCCCAGAGAAGCGTGGGAATGACCGTGGCGGCAATGATGATGATGCCGCCCATGGTGGGCGTGCCGCGCTTCTGCTGATGACTCGCCGGTCCGTCGGCACGGATGACCTGCCCCACCTTCAACTCGCGCAACCGTTGAATGATGCGCGGACCGGCCAGCAGCGCGATCAGCAACGCCGTGACCATCGCTCCGGCGGCGCGGAACGAGATGTAGTTGAAGAGGTTGAAGAAGAGGTGGGCCTTCCCGAGCGGCGCGAGCAGGTAGTAGAACATCGGGCCTCAGGCCGGAGGAGTCGCGAGCCGCAGAATGGCGGGAAGAATACGTTCGAGGGCCACCCCTCGCGATCCCTTGAGGAAGACCAGTTCGTCGCCCCGCATCCGCTCGGCCAGGAGCGGCCCCATCGTGTCCGAATCGGGCGCTTCGAGGAGGCGGCCGGCGTACCGGTCGCGGTACGGGGCAAAGGCCGGGACAAAGTCCCCTACCAGCGCCAGCAGCTCCGGCTCCAGTGCGGCGAGCTCGCCGGCCACCTCCGCATGCAGTGCCGGTGCGTGTTCGCCCAGTTCGCGCATGCCACCCGCCACAAAGACCAGCCGCCGTCCGGCCCGGAGCTGCTGCGCCAGGGCGATCGCCGTGGTAAACGACTGCGGATTGGCGTTGTAGCTGTCATTGAGGATGGTGAGGTGGCCGTGCTGGGTCAGCTCGCCGCGACCGCCAGGTATGCTGAAACCTTCCAGCGCGCGGGCCACCCTGGACAGGTCGAGCCCGAGTTCGTGCGCCACCGCCCAGACAAACATCGCGTTGCCGGCCTGATGAAGACCGCGCGAGGCGAGCGTGAAAAGCTGGCCGTCCTTGCCGATGACGGGCCGGCCGTCGGCAGTGAGGTGCACCGCATCGGGAATCACGTCGGCGCCGGTGAGGCCCGCGGTAATCACGCGATGGGCGCGGGTGCGGGCACCAGCGGCCAGTTCGGGCGGCTGCACGCCGACGATCGCGACCGGCGCCTTGTCCGTGAGCGAGAGCTTCTCGCGCACCACACCGGCGACCGATCCAAAGCCTTCGAGATGCCCCGCCCCGGCGTTGAGCACCACCGCGATGTCGGGCGTGATGACCTCCCGATACCGCGCGATTTCGCCGGGGAGGTTTGCTCCCGCTTCCACGACCAGCGCTTCGGTGTCGGCGGGGGACTCGAGAATGGTGAGCGGCACACCGACCATGTTGTTGAGGTTGGCGCGCGTGCGATGGGTGCGCCAGCGCGTGCCGAGGGCGGCGGCCATCATCTCCTTGGTGGACGTCTTGCCGTTCTGGCCGGTGATGCCGATGACCGGACCGGCAATCTCGCGGCGGCGCGCGGCCGCCAGATCGCCGAGCGCGCGCCCGGTGTCGGCCACTTCATAGAAGATGAGTCCCGGCACTGCCGGCGTGTCTCGACGAACGACGGCCCCGGTGGCTCCAGCGTCGCGGGCGGCAGGGAGAAAGTCGTGCGCATCGAACGACGGACCCTTGAGTGCCACAAAGAGCGCGCCGGGGGCCAGTGTCCTGGTATCCGTGACGACGCTATTGAAGGCGATATTGGCGGTGCCTGGGAGGCCGAGCGCGTCACGCACCCATTGATCGGAGAAGCGACCGATCATTGGCCCAGGTAGTCGAGCACGATCTGCCGCTCGTCAAAGGGAAGATCTTCGTCACCGACGACCTGATACGTCTCGTGTCCCTTTCCCGCGAGAAGAAGCGTGTCGCCGGGACGCGCCTGGCGGAGTGCTTCGATGATCGCCTTCTCACGATCGGCTTCGCGGGCATAGGAGCCGGCCGGCATGCCGGCGACGACATCATCGATGATCTTTTCGGGATCTTCGAAGCGCGGATTGTCGGACGTCACCATCACGTAGTCCGCGCCGGCCACCGCGAGCCGCCCCATCATGGGCCGCTTGCCAATATCGCGCTCGCCGCCGCAGCCAAACACGAGCAGGAGCTTGCCGGTGGTGCGCGGCCGCAGCGTCGCGAGCGCGCGTTCGATCGCATCGGGCGTGTGTGCGTAGTCGCGCAGGACCAGGAACGGCGTGTCGGCGATGCGCTCCATCCGTCCCGGCACCTGGGGTGCGGTCGCCAGACGTTGAATGATCTCCGTCAGCGGAATGCCCATCCCGACCACCGCGGCCACCGCTCCCACCGCGTTGGAGATATTGAAATCGCCGGGAATCGGCAGCGACGTCTCGTGAATGCCGTAGCGGCCGGTGATCGTGAACCGACTGCCGCCCGGAATCAGCTGCACATTGCCCACGCGCATCGCGGCGTCGGCACCAAAGCCCCAGGTCACCGCGCGCCGGTCCTTGAGCAGCGGCACCCACGCGGGATCGTCGATGTTGACGCTCAGCACGCCATCGGTGGCCACGAGTTCCGCCAGGCGCAGCTTGGCCACGCGGTACGCGTCCATCGACGCGTGATAGTCCAGATGATCGCGCGTGAGATTGGTGAAGACCGCACCGGCAAAGGTCAGCGCGTCGAGACGTCCCTGGTCGAGCGCGTGCGACGAGGCCTCCATCGAGACCGTACGCACACCGGTGTCGACGAGCGCGCGGAACGTGGCCTGCAGATCCACCGGCCCCGGCGTGGTGAGCACGCCGGCGGACGATTCGACCGAGCGCCCCGCGCCATCGAATGCGCCCAGCGTGCCGACGCTCCCGACCGAGCCGTCGATGTTGAGCAGGTGACGCACGAGTGTGGTCGTGGTGGTCTTGCCGTTGGTCCCGGTAATTCCCACGATGCGCAGTGTGAGCGCGGGGTGGTGATACCACTCTTCGGCGATTGCCTGTGCGGCGCGGCGCCCATCGTGCACCACGAGGACGGGCACCCCGCAGTCGATCGGCCGCTCCGACGTGACCGCGGCCGCACCGGCGTCGACCGCGCGTGGAATGAAACGCGCGCCATCGGTCAGGGCGCCGCGCACGGCCAGAAAGAGTGACCCGGGCTTGACCTCGCGCGAGTCGACCGTGAGCGACGTGATCTGCGGATTCTCCTCCGGCGCGTGCGCCACCAGATCGTGCCGCCGAAGCAGATGCACCAATTCCTGAAGTCTCATTGCACCGTGTCGGCACGAAGGGTGACAGTGGTACCGCGCATCAGCGAATCGCCGGCGGCGGGATCGGTGCCGTGCACCCATCCGCGTCCCACCAGACGTACTTCAAAGCCCAGCTTCTGCAAATCGACGACGGCATCGCGAACCGGCACACCGGTGAGCACCGGGACTTCCTCCCGCGTCGTGTCGGCGGCCACCGGACCATGCAGCGGCCACGCAACCCGGCGGATCGCAGTCGGCGCCACTTCCAGCGGAGCGCGCGGTTCCGACAGCGCCACCGTGTTCTGGGCCAGCTGGCGATCGTCAAGACGGGTGTGCCGCAACGCCAGCGCCTCCTGCAGAATATCGTGGACCATGGGCGCCGCGACACCGCCGCCAAAGATATCCGCCCCGCTCGGCCGATCGATCATCACGTAGACGACCCACTGCGGCGCGTCCCCGGGAAAGATGCCCGCAAACGACGCGCGGTACCGGCCGCCGACGTAGGCGCCGTTGAGCAGCTCATGGGCGGTGCCGGTCTTGCCAATCACGGTGAAGCGATCGAGCTGTGCCTTGCTCCCCGTGCCGCCGCTGTCGGTGGCCAGTGCGAGATAGGTCATCAGCTGGGCCGCGATGGCGTCCGTGGTGGCGCGCCGCACGGTGTCCGCGCGATTGCGCCAGAACACCGTGCCGTCAGTATCGCGGATCTCACGCACCAGCGACGGCGCCAGCAAAAAGCCGTGATTCGCGATCGCGCCGTATGCCACCGCCATCTGCACCGGCGTGGCCTGCAGCTCGTACCCCTGGGCGAGGGACGGTTTGGAATAGGTCGGATTGGCCCAGTTGGCGGGCAGCGCCAATTCCCCCGGCGACTCACCGGGAAAGCCGAGTCCGGGCACCATGCCAAAGCCAAAGTCGCGGAGCGTCTTGAACTGGACCGTGTTGTCGAGCCGCAGCGAGAACTCCGACATCGCAATGTTGCTGGAGTACTTGACGGCCATGCCAAGGGTGACGGGTCCGGTGAGGTGGTGCTCATCCTCGATGACACGAACGTGCTTGCCGCGAATCGGCATCGACCACTTGCCGCCGTGGCCGTCGACCGGCGTCGTATCGCTACCGCCGGCGAGCACCGCCGCCGCGGTAAAGAGCTTGGCCGTTGATCCCGGCTCGAACGGCTCGACGAGTGTGCTCGCCGACGGCGCGCGCTTGCCGCTGGCTGAATCGGTGTGGAGTGCCGCCGCGGCCAGCAGCTCGCCAGTATGAAGATCGTAGATCACCACTGCACCGCCGTGCGCCTGATGCGCCTCGACACCCTCGCGCAGGCGCGCCTCGGCGATGCCCTGCAGATCGTGATCGATGGTCAGATAGATGTCGCGCCCGGGCACCGGATCCTTGAGTCGTTGACCGGGCCCTTCCAGGCGGGTGCCCTTGGCGTCGAGTGCGTAGCGCTCGCTGCCGGGGTGTCCGGCCAGCAGCGTGTCGAACTCCTTCTCGATCCCTTCCACCCCGCGACCGCTGTCGGGATCAAAGCGGCCGAGCAGTGGTGCCGCCAGCGCTTCCATCGGATAGACGCGGTTGTAAAGCGATTCGAGGTGCACGCCGCGGAGATCGCGAAGATTCTCGACCTGTGCCGCCGTGAACGGTCCATGGAAGTAGGCGTAGCCATGATGAAAGGCCGCGTCGACGGCGGTGCGCGGCAGTCCGAGCGCGTTCATCACGCGATCGTGGACCACCGGCGTGTCGGCCACTTCCTTGAGTGCGACGCCGACGTGATAGAGTTCCTGGCTCTCCGCGAGCTCGACGCCGTTGCGATCGTAGATCGCGCCGCGCCGCGCGGGGATGGGACGAGTGTCGGTGCGCATTGCGCGCGCCTTGCCGGCCCACTGGCGATGCTGGACGACCTGAATCATGAAGCTGCGCACCACAATGGTGGCGGCCGCCAGCGCGAGCGTGGCCTGCAGAAAGGCAATGCGCGCGGCGGGCTTGGCCATTCAGGGGTGCGACGGCAGCCGCAGGCGAGTCACTTCCGAGTCGGTGGCGGAGCGGAGGCCCCGCACCTTGAGCTCGGCGCTCAGCAGGTCGCGGCTCTTGAGGTGCGCAACACTTGCCTCGAGCGCGGAGCGCGTGCCATCGAGCGCGCGAATGCTGTCATCGAGTGTGGCGATGCGCGCGCTCAGCGCCAGTCCGTTGCGTTCGCGCGCAATGATCGCGGCGATCGCAGCAAAGAAGACGACGGTCCAGGCAATCACGAGGTGGCGCCCTCTAACCTGCATCACGGGTCCGGAAGAAGCGGAGTCTGGCGCTGCGCGCCCGCGGATTGGCGGCAATCTCGGCCGCCGACGGTACAACGGCCCGGCGAGGTTGGGCGATTCCCAGGGGCACACGCCCGCAGATGCAGCGCGGCAATCCCGGCGGGCAGACACAGCCTGCGGCCCAGTCCCGGAACGCCCCTTTCACCACCCGATCCTCGCCCGAATGATAACTGATCACGGCGAGCGTTCCGCCCGGCACAAGCGCGTCGCGAAAGGCCGGCAGCGCGGTCGCGAGGCCGTCGAGCTCGTCGTTGACGGCGATGCGCACCGCCTGGAAAATCCGGGCAAAGTCGCCCGGCCCGCTGCGAGGTCCGAGGACCGCCCGGATGGCGTTCACGAGATCATCGCTGGTGGCGAGCGGTGCGTTGCCTCGGCGACGCACCAGCTCGCGTGCCAGCCGGTTGGCGCGCGGCTCGTCGGCGTAATCGCGGAGCACCCGCGCCAGTTCCGCGTCGTCCACCTCGGCCAGCCACTCGGCGGCGGTTGGCGCGTCGGGCCCCATCCGCATGTCGAGCGGTGCGCCTTCACGAAAGGTGAAGCCGCGGGTCGCGTCATCGAACTGGCGCGAGGAAACGCCAAGGTCGAGGAGGACAAAGTCGGGGCGGAATGCGGCGACCTGCCGGAGGGCTTCGGGGTCAAAGAATGGCAACTGGAGAATGGCCACTCCGTCGCCAAGGCGCGCGCGCGCGGTCGCGACCGCGTCGGGATCGCGATCGATGCCGAGCACGGTCGCACCGGCGGCCAGAAAAGCCGCGGCGTGGCCACCATGTCCCAGCGTACCGTCGACCACGCGCACCGCGCCGGCGGCGCGCTCCATGACCTCCGCGAGGAGGACCGGCAGATGGCTCGGAGCGTCGGTCATGAGGCGCAGTCGTTCCGCGAGGGGGAGAAAAAAAGCACCCCATCCGCAGAGTGGATGGGGTGGAGACGGGGCTGACGGGGCTCGAACCCGCGACCTCCGCAGTGACAGTGCGGCACTCTAACCAGCTGAGCTACAGCCCCTGGACGACCGGACGCGAAGCTAACCGCGTCCGGCTGCCGAAGCGAGGGGTCAGGGCTGCTTGCACCAGGCCGTGATCCAGCCCGGGACCGCCGCCTTCTGCTGGGCGATGGCTCCCAGGATCGACGTCACGTTGGCGGCAAACTGCGGATTCGGCGCCGCCGCGTTGAGGGCCGGCTCGGCCACCCCGAGCAGCGAGTCGATCTGCTTGGCCATGTCGCAGGACTTGGCGTCGAACGCCGGCTTGGCAAGCTGCGTGATCTTGAGGTAGTCGCCGAGGCCGAGGAAGAAGTTGCCATACTGGTTGATCTGCGCGTTGTCGGAGCCCACGTCGAGCGTGGCCTGCGCCAGTGTGGTCAGCGTGTTCCAGTCCTTGGTCTGCGTGCTGTCCTTGGCGTTCTGCGTCTGATATTCCTTGGACGCCGCAGTCACGATCAGGTTGGCGTACGTGGTCTTGGCGTCCGCATCACCCAGCTGCTTGACGGACTTGGTAAAGGAGATCGCCAGCGAGTCCTTGCCAACGTTCAGCAGCCCCTGCACCACAAAGAGCATCGCCGTCATCTGGTTCGGATCGACCTGCAGCATGTGGCGCGCGGCGGCCGCGGCGGAATCGTATTGCCCGGCAATCGCGTATGCACGGGCCAGATGCTGCGCCGCATCGCCGTAATTGGGGAACTTGGCCGCTGCCACCTTGGACCACTTGAGGTACGCCTGCGTGTCGGGCTTTTCCGGCGGCTGCGACGTAGCGAGGAGCAGCTTGGAGAAGTAGTTCGTGTCGGCGGCTGCCGGATTCAGCAGGTAGATCTTGCCGAGGTAGTCGACGGCGCACTTGAAGTCATTCACCGCGAGACAGTTGTTGGCGCCCAGATCAAGCCAGTCGGGATCGGTCGGGTCGAGCGCGATCTGCTCGTTGACCACTTGCAGCGCGGCGTCCGGCTTGTGGTACGAGACGAACACCTTCCGGGCGCGGGTCGCCAGATCCTGGTTGGTCGGATCGATGCGCAGCATCCGCTGGAAATCCGCGACGACCGCGTTCGTGTCGCTCTTGCGGATGTGGATGTCCGCAATGCTGCCCCAGATGGACAAGGCCAGCGAATCGCCCTTGGCGGCGTTGAGGTAGTGCTCGAGCGCCACCGGCGAGGCCGAGTCGGTCTGCTCGGCGATTTCCGCGAGACAGACTTCGGCGAGGCCGTAGTTGGGATAGACCTTGAGGACCTTGTTGGCGGATTCGATCGCCTTGTCCTTGCGGGTCGTCTCCTGATCGATGCAGTTGCGGGAATCGACGTATGCCTTGACCACCGGCACGAGGAGATCGGCGAGGTGCTGACCAAATGCGAGCTGGGTCTGATTGGCGACCTGGGTCGCCGCGATCACTTCACCGGCGGCGGCGTGGACGCCCGCGACGCGCAGTGAGACAGCGTATTGACCCGATGGGGTTTTGATGAGCGTACCGCTGATGAGCAGTTGCGCGCTGATCTGCGTGGCCATCTGCTGGACCAGCGAGGGTGTCAGGATGGCGTCGGCCGCATAACCCCACTGCAGGAGCGAGCGGTTCATCTCGATCCGTGTGGTGACTTGCCAATCGCTCGCGAGCTTGTTCTCGAGCACATCGCGCATGGCGGTGCCGATGGAGACGGCGCTGGTCGAATCGGCCACCGGATCGCTCCCGGGGCGGTTCACCGGCACCGGGTTGGCCACCAGCAGCCGCGGATTGGGAGCCACCGTGACGGTGTGGCTCACCGTGGCGCCGCGCGGAATGCCCTGCGGCGAAGCCGACGGAGCTGCAGCCATCATCGCCAGCAGCAAGAAGGAATTGACCTGTTGCAGCATCCCGAGGACCCCCATGTTGTTACATCCTGTTCAAGTCTGGCGTGTCTTGTATGACGGCGCAGGCGCTGAGTCCCGCACCCGGCCGATGGGCGAAGAGGGACTCGAACCCCCGACATCCTGCGTGTAAGGCAGGCGCTCTAACCAGCTGAGCTATTCGCCCGCGTACTTCCCGGATCAGACGATGAGCGCGATCGGGAAGAGGATACAGTAGCCCATCACCAGTAAAAACGACGCGAGCCCAGGGGAGTTCCCCTCGAGCGCACCGTAGCCGGCAGCGATCGTTACGACGGCGACCCCGAGCAGATAGAAATTCCGCCGGGCGAAGAGCGGGGTCGGACCGTTCGGAGCAGATGTGGGTGATGGCACGTTTGGAGGCTAGCGACTCTGGTCCGGGTGGTCAAGTTGTGGCGGGGGAACGTCTTGAATCGCGACGGGCGCCTCGTCGTCCGGGGGGACCGTCCAGCCGGTGTCCAGAGCCGCCCGGCGCGGGGCATCACGCCGCTTGCGGGCCGCCGCGGCCCAGATCAGTACAAAGGTGACGAGCAGCCAGGCACCGCCCGTAGCCGCCCACGTCAGCACGTTGTAGCGGCGCCGGACGGACTGCCGCCACGCGCCGTCAAAGCGGTCGGGATCGAGCCCCGTGGTGCGCGTGACCGCGTCATCGAACGACACGCCACCCTTGAGCAGGCCAAAGAGCGGCAGCAAGGTCCCGGTGGGATTGCGGCGCGCGAGCTCCGCCACAGCTGAGCCCGCCAATGCATAGGCCGCTTCGGCGTCGGTCGCATCGCCGCGCAATTCGCCGTCGAGCGCGCGCAGATCGGCGGGAAGATGTCCCAGCGAGACCGCCAGATTGAGGCGCAGCGACGCGAAGCGATCATACTCGCCCGCCGCGAGCACCGCGTAGCCTTCATCAAACCAGAGCGGCACGCGCTCGCCCACCTGCTGATGCAGCACCACATGCGCAAGCTCGTGGCGCAGTGTGCCGAACGGATCGCCGGCGTCCTTGCGGATGATGATGAGATGACTGCCGGGAAAGGTGGCGCCGCCGCTCCACGACGGCAGCCGTCCACGCGACCAGCGCGTGAACTCGGCGCGGTCCTGCGCGAGCATGATCACGAGCGGTCCGACGCTCTGCCGTCCGAGTGCAAGCCAGTCGTGCGGCACCGCCGCGGCGTCGCCCAGCGACGCGCCGAGCGCCGCGTTTGCGGAATCGGCCATGACCGTGATGTCACCCACCTCGATCCGGACCGGCGGCGGCGCTCCCCTGCCGCCCGCCAGTTGGAACAGTGCGATCAGGCGAAGGGCGAGCGTGGCGGAGTTCCTCCCGCGGCGATGATCTCGATCAGCTTGACGCAGCGCGCCGCGTGCGGCGAGTGGCGGATCCCTGCCCCGACTGTCCACGCTTCGCGCGCCTCGGCCACGCGGCCGTGGTACCACAGCGCTCGCCCGAGTTCGGTCCATCCCTCGGCGAGGTTGGGGCCGAGCGTCACCGCGCGGCGAAGGAACTCCACCGCGTCGGCGTGCATGTCCCGCTGCAGGTAGGCGACACCGAGCCAGAAGTTGGCGTACAACGCCGCGCGGGCATCGTTCGGTCGCGCGGCCACGCGGGAGAGATGTTCAATCGCCTCGCCGATGATCCCTTTGCGGAGGCACGTCGCGCCCACCACCACCCGCGCGAGCCCATGCTCCGGTTCCTTGAGCAGGACTTGCAGGCAGAGCTGCAGCGCCTCGTCGGTGCGATTCTGATACATCAGCGCCCAGCCCAGCAGCGCCTGTGCCGCGGTGCTCGTCGCGTCCAGCGACATGGCCTGGCGTAGCAGCGACTCCGCCGCCGACCAGTTCCCCGCCGCCAGCTCGCTCCAGCCGCGCTCGATGAATGTCGAAGCGCCCACATGGTCGTGACGCACCGAGGCAATCTCCGGCACCGGCACCGTCTTCACGCGTGCGACCAGATCGCGAATCGTTTCCTTGAATTCGGCCAGCTCCGTGATGGCAGCTTCGGTCCGCTTGAAGAGCGCAATGATCGCCGCGCGCACGGCGGCGCGATCGGCCGGTTCGAGGGGACCCTCGAGTACCGCGGCCAGCCGGTCGAACTCCTGGCGCAGGTCGCCGAGCGTCTCGCTGGTCATGTGCGCACCCCCGAGCCGGCGAGATTGGCGCGCGCAAGGGCGTGTTCGGGATTGTACACGAGGGCCTGCTCCCACTGGCGCGCGGCACCGGCCAGATCGCCGCGCCGACAGGCCAGATTGCCGAGCTTGAAGTAGAGATCATCACCCAGAGCGGGTGCGAGCTTGGCGGCGCGCTCGTAACACTCTTCCGCTTCGTCCCACCGACCGGCGCGATAGAGAAGATCGCCAAGATTCTTGGACACCTGCGGAATGGTCGGATCTTCGCTCAGTGCGTGCCGCAGATGCGCTTCGGCCTCGCCCACCTCGCCGGTGCCTTCCAGCAGCACCGCAAGTGTGGTGCGCAGGACGGGATGATCGGGATACGCCGCCACGCCATCGCGCACGGTCGTGAGCGCATCGGGCCAGCTTTCGAGCAGCGCCTGCGCCCAGCCGCAGCCCCAGAACCAGCGTGCCGGCGGCAGTGCCGTGCCAAAGAGATCGCGCGCGCGCGCAAAGCGCTCCAGCGCCCGGGCCGGCTCATTCCGCCGCAACGCCAGCAATCCCCAGCCCACATGGAGGCGTGGGTCGTGACCGTCGTGTTGTACCGCATCGGCGAGCGCGTGCTCGGCCTCATCGAGGCGGCCCAGCGCTTCGAGCGCGAGAGCCAGATTGTGCAAGGCCGCCGCGCGCGGTGCTTCCGCTTCGACCGCGCGATGAAATTGCTCGAAGCCATCCGCCCACCGACTCTGCCGGAGCGCGATCAATCCCAGATGAAAGTGCGCCGAGCCGTTGGCGGGCTGCAATTCCGCTACGCGCCGGAATTCGCGCTCGGCCTCAGCCAGCATGCCGGTACGATAGAATGCGATCCCCAGGTTGCGATGCTCTTCGAGCCGCACACCTTCCTGGCGTGGCACCGGCGCGCCCCCGGTGCCGATGCGCCGGACGCGGCCAGCGGAGATCAGCCCGAACAGCACGCGGCACACTTCAAAATCGGTGAGACCCGTTCCGTCGACGATGTCGCGCACCGTGTGGGTGCCATCGATCAACGGCAGAATCCTCCGCTCGATGTCCGACAGCTGCGCTTCGCCGCTACCGCCGCTGCCACCGTCTTCCAGCGCGTACACTGCATCGAGCGACGTGATCTTCTTGGCGATCACGCTCCATTCGTCCACGCGCCGGGCACCTTCGAGCAACAGCCCTTCCGGATTGAGGCGCACGATCGCACCGGGATCGTCGGCGCGCACGCCGGCCTCGAACGAGAAGGTGCCACTCGTCCAGGTGAACAGCGTGTAAATGGTTTCCTCGACCTGTCGGCGGAGTTCCGCCTCGAGGTCCTTGGCGGTGATCAGCCCCAACTGCACCAGCAGTTGACCAAGCTTGCGTCCCGGCACTGCGTCCTGCGCGGCAATCGCCGATTCGAGCTGCGCCATGGTCAGTTTGCCGGAGGCGATCAACCGTTCGCCCAGGCGATCGCTGCGCGAGACCATGCCGGCAAAGACAATCCAGCCATCGTCAAACCAGACCGACGCGAAATTGCGCTCGCTGGCCACGGAGAGACACCCAGTGCGGCGCCCCAGAAAGAGCAGCTGCACGACATCGGGAAGCGAGGCTTCCTTGAGCGAGCCCTTGATCGCCATCAGCCGCGCTCCTCGATCAATCGCTCGGCCATGTCGGGCCAGGTCTCGATCATCTTTTCCCGCGAACGCACCGCACCGCCGCCGGGCGCGAGAATCCCGCTGCCGCGCCGTGCCGGCCGCGGCGTTTCCGCCATGCTCCCCTCGAGCATGTCGCGCGCCACTGCCAGCGTGAGCGACACTTCGCGCTCGGCCGCGGCGCCGAGCATGCGCGACACGAGTTGCTGCACGTCGCGCAGCGAGTCCGCCGGACGCGAGGCGAGATAGTCGATGACATCGGTGTCGCCCGCGCTACCCAGGAGTCGCGCCACCTGGTGGCGGCGCGCGTCGCGATCGGGAGCCCCAAGCTCGATCACCACGCCGCCGGCAAGCCGCGTTGCCAGGCGCGGCTCGAAGCCCGAGAGCTGCGCCAGCGGTCCCTGCGCCGTGAACGCCATCTGCTTGCCACTCTCCAGCAGCGCATCGTGCAGGAGGTAGAGCTCTTCCTGACTGCGTCCCTTGCCCGCCAGCAGATCGACATCGTCGACCAGCAGCGCATCCACCCGCCGGAGCCGTTTGCGCCACTCCGCGATCGTGCCGTCACTCAACGCGGCCACAAGATCGTCGACAAACTGACGCGCATCGAGCACCGCAACGCGCAGGAGGCCCGTGGCGCGCAGTGCGTGGCCAAAAGCGTGCAGCAGATGGGTCTTCCCGCGACCGGAGTGGCCGACAATCACCAGCGGGTTGTAGTGGCGGCCGGGAGCGTCCGCCGCGGCGCGAATCGCCTCGAGCACCGCGCGCATGGTCTGGCTGTCGCCGACGTCGTTGAGCGTGTACTGCGGCAGCGGACCGGGCAGCGGCGGCCCCGCTTCGCGCGCGTCAGCCACGAACGCCTCGGCCTCGGCCACGCGGGCCGGATCGCGCAGCACCGCGCTGTCGCCCAATGTGGGAGCGATGCCGGCGAGCTCCGCCTGCAGCTCGCGCAGCCGCACCACCCCGCGTTCGTATTCGGCGATCGCCGAGTCGGGATCAACGGTGATCTCCTGCTGCAGCAACGCTTCGAGCGCGGCCGTGCGATAGCCCTCGCCGCCAAAGCGGAGCACCGTTTCGGTGAGGCGCTGGCGCCAGTGATCCACCTGTTGCGCCACGCTGGCCGAGATGTCCGAGAGAAAATCGGAGAACTCATCGGCCGCGGGGGCCGGAACGGGCACGGGCGCCGCCGCTGCCGTCGGCGGTTCCCGCAACGCGCTCCGATGACCCAGTTCGCCGAGCAGCGCCCGCGCGTCGCCGACTTGCAACGGACGACTCAACACCGCCTGCTGCGCGGTGAGGCGATTGAGCGCGCCGAGAAGCTCGCGCACGGTGGCGATCGGGAATTCGGCCACCGTCGCGAGCACGTCGGGACCAAAGGTGGCGCTGCGGTCGGCGGCGCGGCGCGACAGGATTGCCAGACGTGTCTCGTAATCCGGCGTGCCAATGTCGATGACGAGCCCGCCGGCAAAGCGGCGGATCAGGCGTTCGTCGAGCGACTGGATCTCTTCCGGCGGCCGATCACCGGCGAGCACGATCTGACGATCGGCTGCCATCAGCACGTCGATCAGACGCAGCAGCTCCGATTGCAATTCACGCTGCCCGGCGAGTAACTGCGCATCGTCCAGCAGTACGAGGTCTGCATCGGTAAAGCGGCGCCGATACGCCTCGGCCTGGCCCGCGGCAAGGGCCGCGTGATACGCCTCGACGAATTCATCGACCGTGGCGTACTCCACCGTGCGCGAAGGATCAATCGCCTGCGCTTCGTGACCGATCGCGGAGAGGAGATGCGTCTTCCCCAATCCCGGCTCGGCGTAGAGAAAAAGTGGGTTATACGCGGCACCTGGCGTCTCGGCCACCGTCTTGGCGGCCGTGGCGGCCAGCCGGTTGGACGAGCCAACCACAAATGACGCAAAGCGCGCATGCGGATTCAGCACAGGCGCCTCACGGTGCCACTGCCCGCGCGGGTGCCAGGCGGCGCATCACCAGCGAGACCGCGGCGTGCAGCCCTTCGAGCACGCCAATCCCATGACGCGCGTCGCATGCAAACCAGCGCGCGTCGCCGAGGTTGAGCGCCTCCGCCATCGCTTCCGGCGTCAGCAGCAGCTCCTCGGGCAGGTCGCGCTTGGTAAAGAGGCACACGGTGGGGAGATCGCGCGGACGACCGCCGTGCGTCAGCAGATTCTCGCCAAGGGCCGTGAGCGCGTCCTTGGTCGCAGGCAGAGCTTCCGCCTGCGAATCGGCGACAAAGAGCACGCCGTCGGCGTCGGCCAGGAGCAACCGGCGCGTGGCATCGGCCTGACGGTGACCCGGGACGGCGTAGAGATGGACGCGCGTGCGCCAGCCGCTGATCGTGCCCAGGTCGAGCGGCAGCCAGTCGAGCAGTGGTGCGACGGCCAGGCCGGCGCCAAACGGATCGACCGGCCCGCGACGATCGGGTGCGACGCGATCGTTGATGCAATGCAGCACGGTGGTCTTGCCCGCCCGCGCTGCGCCGTACACCACCAGCGTGGCGGTGAGTTCGCGCTTGTCGGGAATGAGGTGCGCCACGCTCAGCTCCCGCCAAAGAGCGCGCGTAGCGAGTCGTCGAGCTCGCGCTCGAATCCTTCGGCCAGCACTTCGCGCACGGCCGTGGCGGGAGGCGTCGCCGCCGCGAGCTGCTCGGCAAAGCGCGCAAAGAAAAGACGCACGAGCCCCACCGACGATTCGCGGCCAAAAGTAACGAGCGCGATCCAGCGGCCGCGCGGCGTGTCAAAGCCCGCCAGCCAGACACCTTGCTGTTCGCCCTGATGCACCACCGCGCCAAAGTTCCCGGCGGTGCCGATGATGCGAGCAAGCTCGCCGGTCGTGGCGAGAATGCCGGCGCCAAGCGCTGCGGCAGACATCACATCGAGCGAACGCGTGAAGCCATGTTGCGCGATGACCTGGCCGGCACTTGTCATGACGAGCGCCACACGCGCCGACGATTCGCGCAGAAACTCCGCCAGCGGATCGGCCACCCACGGCTCGAGTACGCGCATCAGCCGATCGCTCCGGCAAAATCGCCGAGCAGAAGACGGAGCCGGCCGAGCTCGGCGTCATGATCGGCAACGGCGGCGAGCCAGAGCGGTTCGGGGCCGGCCACGGCAACGAGCGCACCATGGCGCGCGGTCAGATGCACCGCGGTGGGCGCGGCAGTCCCCATCGCGGCGGCGCAGCGCCCCGCGCGTGACACGAGCATTGCCGCGAGGGCCGCAACGTCGGCGGTGTCGAGCGCATCCATTGCCGACTCCGCGACCACGAGGCCATCGTCCGCGGAGAGAATGAGCGCACCGCGGACCCCGGGAACGCCGGTCACTTCGCGCAGGATCTGCTGCCAGCGATCGCCGCTCATCCGAGCCGTCCGAGCCAGTCGCGCGCGGCACTACTCGCGCGCTGTCCGAGCGCGAGCAGCCGGCCCACCGGTGTGGCCGCGGGCCGACTCACCAGCAGCGATGCGCCTTCCGCCACGGGAAAGATCGCCACACGGGCGTCACTGCTCTCGACCACCACATGCTGCACGTCGCCGAGGGAGAGGAGGCGCGCCACGCGCGCACCCTCGCGCGCCAGCGACGCACCCTCGGCCGCTACCGCATCGGCGAGATGTTCCGGCGCGTCGGGACCGACGCTGCCGTTGAGGCGCATGCCCTGACCGTCAAAGAGGAGAAAGCCGGTCGCGCCTGTCTCGGCGATCGGTGGTGGTTCGACCACCGGGCGGGCGGCGCGCACGCGGTCGAGTGCGGCGAGCACCGTCACATCATGCGGTGCGGCGCGGACGGCGAGTTCGAGGTGTTCTTCGGCGGTGGCAAAATCGCGGGCACGAAAGGCAATGTACGCGAGACCTTTGCGGGCACCCACATGCGACACGTCGCACTCGAGTGCGGCACGCCAGGCTGCCATTGCGACCGCATCCTGCCCCTGTTCGACGCGAATGCGGCCCAGAAGATCGTGCGCGTCGGCAAGCGTGGGATAGTGCGCCAGTCCGGCGAGCGCGACCGTCGCGGCCGCATCGAGCTGGCCGCGCTGACGCAGACGCTCGCCGAGTTCCAGAAAGGCGAGGCCTGGTGCGCGCGCAGGCGATCCAGGGTCACGAATGTCAGTCACGAGTGTCGAGCAGAGCCTCCAGCATGGTCCGAGCGGCGTGCACCAGCGATTCCGCGTCGGCTGAGCGGCGCGGATCCGCCGCCCCCCACGCCCGCCACGCCTCGATGGCCCGGTCAAAGCGGCCGGCGCCCACTTCCGCGAGCCCGAGCGCGCGCCACGATTCGCCGTCGGCGGGCACGGAGGTCACACGGTCGCGCAGCAGACCGGCAGCTTCTTCGTAGCGGCCCGCTTCGATCGCTGCGCGCGCGTCGAGTGCCACATCCGCCGCCGCTGCGCGCAGCACAAGTATAGTGGCGGCCTCCAGCACTTGAACGCGTTCCGCGACGTCCTCCAGCGCCTCGCCCACCGCACCGGCAATGGCCGCGACACTGCGGACGCCGTCGACGGCGTCGAGAATGCGCCAGTCGAGCGGCAGGAGCGGCGGCACCGGACCGGCGCCGGAGTCATCCACCACAAAATCCGGCACCGCGTGGAAGTCCCGGAGAGCGGCAGCGAGGTCGACGCGCCGGCTCTCGGCGGCGACCACATCGAGCACCACCGTATCGATGGAAAGTGCGAGCGGTCCGGCCGCTACCGGGCCCGCTTCAAAGTCGAAGCGTCCGCGGCCCCAGTGCAGCATCGCGGCGATCGCGCGCGCCGCGAGACGGCCACGGAGCACCTCACGCGTGACGAGCGGCACGGCGTCTTCCCCGTCACCCGGCGCGGCGAGATGCCGCAGCACGAGCGCACCATCGAGCGCGGCATCGGACGCGTCGGGCGCGAGGGCGGTGATCCGTCCTTCGTGCACCACGAGCGTCCGCGGTGCCGTCGGATCGGGCCCGACGATGCGCAGTTCGCCGGTGCGGCGGCCGCGCTCCAGCAGTTGGAGTACTTCCACCAGGCCGATCTCACTCAACGGGCCATGCATGACCTACTGCTCCGCCGTAAAGAGTGTGGCGAGCTCGCGCGCCGAGCGCGCATGCCGGCGGCTCATGGCGCCCAGCGGACTGTCGGGGTCGACGCGTTCGACGGCTTCCCAGTCCTCGAGCGCTTCGCCATAGCGACGCAGCTTGGCGAGCACCACGCCGCGATGAAAGAGTGCCGCGGTCTGCGACGGCTGCTGCACCAGCACCTGATCGAACACTGCCAGTGCTTCGCCGAGATGTGCGCGTTCGAGCAGCGAGCGGCCGAGTGCCAGGAGCACGTCGTCCGCGGGCGCGGGGTCACCCGCCTGCGGCACGTCCGCGGCGATTTCGACGAGCGGGCCATATCCCGGATCGAGGAGCCAGACCTGCGGCAGATACCAGGGCGAGAGCATCAGCGCGCGGCGTGTGGCTTCGAGAGCGGGGGCATGCTCGCCGAGTCGCTCATGCGCCAGCCCGAGGGTGAAGTGCGCCCGCGGCAACGCGGGATCCGCCGCAATTGCCTGATGCAGCAACGGCACCGCGGCCGCCGCGTCGTGCTCCACCAGGGCGGCGTAGCCGGCCAGAAAGAGCAGCGGCGCCGACGCATGATGCGCGCTCTGCGCGAGCAACGCCCGCGTGCGTCCCGGCGCCCCTCTGCGCAATGCGGCGAGGGCGCGATTGTGTTCGGCGGCAATCGCGGGCGTGGCGAGCGCGTGCAGCCACGCGGCATCGGCCGCCTGCTGCTCGTTGCGATGTTCGTGCAGCACCGCGAGACCATTCCATGCCGCGACGGCAAATGCGACGTCGCCCGCGGCCGCGCGATAGCACGCCTCGGCCACCGCAAATTCCGCATGACGGTGTGCCGCTACCGCGGCGGCGAGGGGGCTGCCACTTCGCGACGGCGACGGAACCGCGGCGTCATCGGCGGTGAGGAGCAATCCTTCGGCGCGGCCGGCGGCGAGACGCTCGAGCGTACGGTACGCGGCGCGGGGCGCATGCGGCAACGCGACCGCGCGACGCGCCAAGCCGAGTGCCGCGGCGTAGTCGCCGCGCCGGGCGGCAAACCAGGCGAGGTTCGTGAGCGTCGTGGGGCTGCCGGCGCCGAGCCGCCGCTCCAGCGCCGCGAGGACTGCTGCGTCGCGCGACCGGGGCGGCGCCATCTCAGTCGAGGCGGAGCGCCTCGAGAATCGCCTGCACCGACGGCTGATCGGGCATCAGCAGGAACGCGCCGGTGAGCGGACTATCGGCGCCCTCGGCGCGGAAGGCGGTATCGACACAGAAGACCAGATCCGCGCGCGTCTCTTTGGGATCGACCGTCGATGCCACCGCATCCGGCGTCGCTCCAATCGTCAGCGCCGGCACCGACGGCAGCAGCATCATCCCCATGAAGTTGCTGAGCGCGGTGAGGTACGCCGAGCAGACGATGTTGCCCACTTCCTTGAGCCCCGACTGTTCCAGCTCGCCGAGCGCACGCGGCGGACCGGGCGGCCGACGAAGAATGAGATCGCAAAGGCGGGCAGCGTCGTATTCCCCGAAGATCAGGAGCGCCCGCCCGGTCAGGTCGCCGAGCATGCGCATGGCGACGACGGCGACGTGGCCACCAAAGGCGCCAAGCATGTCGGGAACTTCGCCAAACTGCACGCGCCGCACGTGCGGCACCGAGATCGCGATCCGGCGATCGGTCAATTGCGACAGCGCAGTGGCTGCGTGGCCCGCGCCGATCGTCGCGACTTCGCGCAGGCCGTCTTCGCGCAGCGTGGCACGTTCGCTGGGGGTCGTCATCGCACGTCTCCCTGTGTGTTGAGCCGAGGTCATCAGACGACACTCGCCAGATCGACGAGCAGCGCCGGGCGTCCGCCATCGAGGACCGTCGCACCGGTAATCCAGCGTGGCATGCCGATCAGCCGATCGATCGGCTGCACCACGGCGTCCACCTGGCCATGCACCGCATCGGCGAGCAGCGCGACGCGCTGGCCGCCCGATTCAAAGATCACCGCGGGCCGATGGGCCGGCGCGTCGTTGCCGCGGTATTGCAGCAGACGGCGGAGATCGACCACCGGCAGCAGATCGCCGTGCACATCGAGCATCGTCCGGCCCGCCGATTCGCGAACCCGCTCCGGTTCCCACGCGGCAAGTTCGGTCACATGCGTGAGCGGCACCACGTAGCGCTCCTCGCCGAGACCGGTGACCAGCGCGCGCACAATCCCGAGCCGCGTCGGCAGACGCACGCTGAAGACGGTGCCGTGTCCCGGTACGGTGGTCAGCGCGAGCGAAGCGCCCACCTCGTGCAGTCGCGCGGCAACGACATCGAGGCCGACCCCGCGACCCGACACATCGGTGATCGCTTCGGCGGTGCTGAAGCCGGGCCGGGCGAGAATCGCGAGCAGGCCGTCGTCGTTGAGCACCGCGTTTTCGTCGAGAATCCCCTGCTGCCGCGCCCGCGCCGCCACACGCTCCCGGTCGATGCCGCGACCGTCATCGCTGATGGCGAGTGCGACGGTGTCGCCGTCGCGCCGTGCGGTGATCGCAATGCGGCCCGTGGGTTTCTTGCCCGCCGCGCGCCGGTCGTCCGGAAATTCGATGCCGTGGTCGACGGCGTTCCGCAGCAGGTGCAGTAACGGCTCGGCGAGCTGATCCAGGATTGCGCGGTCGACTTCGAGCGTCTCGCCGCTCAGCTCGACGCGCACATCCTTGTTGAGCTGCCGCGCCAGATCGCGCACCATCGGCGGAATCCGCTCGAGCACTTCGGTGAGCGGCGCCAGGCGCACGTCGAGAATCCGTTGCTGCAACTGGTCGAGACGGGGCGACAGCGCGATGGCCGCACGCGCGACCGGCGAGAACGCATCGGCGGCGGCGTGGCGTTCGAGGTCCTGACGCGCCGTGACCAGGCCACCGAGATCCTGCAGCAGCGCATCGAGGCGCTCGAGATCGACGCGCACGATGCGCGGACCGCTGCTCTCGCGTCCCGCGGTGGGAGCGCCCTCGCCCCCGGCCGCAACAATCGCGGCTTCGCATGCCGCGGTGATCTCGTCGAGTGCGCGTTCAAAGTCGCGCAGCCAGCTCTTGGTCGCGGTGCGTTCGCCGCGACGAATCTCGCTGAGGGTGCTTTCGGTGCTGTGGGTGAGGTCGGCGGCCGCGGCAAACTCGAGCGAGGCCGCCATGCCCTTGACGGTGTGCAATGCGCGGAAGATTTCTTCGGCGGCGTCTTCCTGCTCGCCGGGCGCATCCTGCCATTGTGCGAGCGCGCGGCGCGCATCCGCGAGCCGGGAGCGCGCTTCCGTGGCAAAGAGCGCCACGTATCGCGCCCGCCGGGCGTCGGTCATCCGCCGAGAACGCGATGCGCGGCTTCGAGCACGCGCGCCGGCTGGAACGGCTTCACCACAAAGTCCTTGGCGCCGGCTTGAATCGCCTCGACCACCAGGGCCTGCTGCCCCATGGCGCTGCACATGAGAATCCGGGCGGTCGGGTCCACGGCGATGATCGCCTTGACCGCCTCGATCCCACCCATGTCCGGCATCACGATGTCCATGGTGACCAGGTCGGGCTTGAGCGCCTTGTAACGCTCCACCGCCTGCAGACCGCTCTCCGCTTCGCCGGCAATCTCGTAACCGGCGCCCGTGAGAATGTCACCGATCATGGTCCGCATGAAGATCGCGTCGTCACAAATCAGGATCCGCTGTGCCACTCCGTCCTCCGACGTTGAGTCAGGCAAAGATCGCGGCAGCGATCCGGCCAAGGTCGAGCTCTGCAAGCCCCGTGCGCGCCTCGGCGCTGAGCTCCACCACGGCGTCGACCGCAATGGCAAAACGGTGAGCGGCGACTTCCACGACGACCATCTCGGTCCCCGTCCCTGCGTCGCCCGGCAGTTCCAGCGCCCGCATGGCGTCGGCAACCGTGAGCACGCGGCCGCGGTGATTGACCATGCCCCGCACCGCCGCCACCGCCCCGGGCGCCCGGATGACCTCGGGCTGCCGGAGCACCTCGAGGACGTTGGCGACCGGGATGAACCAGCGGTTGCCGGCCACCCGGACCACCAGGCCGCCCACGGCGGGGCGCGGATCAGCCATCGGCGCCAAAGAAGCCAAGATCCGTCAGGGCGCTGCCGCGATCCGCCAGAACCCCGGGGCCCGCGGCCAGTTCGAGCAGTGGCCAGAGGTCCGCCGGCCACGGCGAGGCCAGCCTCAGCGGCGTTCCGCTCACCGGATGGCGGAACGCAAGAAGCGCGGCGTGGAGCGCCTGGCGCGGCGCCAGAGCCTCGAGGGCCCGTGCCTCGGCCCGCCCCTTCCCGGTGATCCGCCGGGCGCCTCCGCCCGCATAGACCGGATCGCCGACCACTGGGTGGCCGATCGACTCCAGATGCACCCTGATCTGATGGGTGCGGCCGCTGTGCAGCTCCAACCGGACCAGTTCGACCGGGCCCAGCCGGGCAATGCCAAAGGCGTCGGTCCGTGCCGCACGCCCTGCCTCAAGTATCGCCATCCGCTTGCGATCCTTGAGGTTACGCCCGATCGGAGCGTCGATCACCACCTTGGGTTCGTCGAGATGACCCCAGGCGAGCGCGGCATAGACTCGCGTCACCCGCCGGCCGGCGATCATGGCGCCCAATCGCCGGTGCGCCAGGTCGGTCTTGGCCACCAGCATGAGCCCCGAGGTCTCGCGGTCGAGCCGATGCACGATGCCGGGACGCCCATCGGCACCGCCGGCGAGCGTGGTCCCACGGGCGACGAGCGCATTGACCAGCGTGTCATCCCAATGTCCCGGCGCGGGGTGCACCACCAGGCCCGCGGGCTTGTCGATCACCGCGATGTCGTCGTCCTCATAGACCAGATCGAGGTCGATCGGATTGGGGGCGAGCTGTCGCGGCGGTTCGTGCTCGGGGAGTGTGACAACCAGCACGTCGCCGCGCTCGAGCGTGCGCGACGCGCGCGCCACCGTGCCGTTGACGGTCACCACCTTGGCGGCGACGAGTCGGGCGCTGTGAGTGCGCGACAACTGCAACTGATCGGCGAGAAAACGGTCGAGCCGCTCGGTCGACGGCGGCACGATGGAGAAGGTCACGGCCCCGGCCGCGTCGTCAGGTGGAAACCGATGCGGTGGCACGGCGCGCATCCTCGCGCCAGAGCGAAAAGGCCAGCACGATCGCGCCGCAGGACACCGCGATGTCGGCCACGTTGAACGTGGGCCAGCGCACGCTGTTGACGCCGACGTCAATGAAATCGACCACGCCGCGCGACGACAGAATGCGGTCGACCAGATTGCCAGCGGCACCGCCCGCGACAAAGCCCACGGAGAACTGTCGCAACCGGTCGAACGGCAGCGCGTGCTGCGCCATGCGATAGAGCAGAATGATCGCGATCACCGCGATCGACAGAAACGCCCAGCGCGACCAGGAGCCCAGATTGAGACCAAAGGCGGCGCCGGGGTTGTAGACGAGCCGGAGCTGAATCGTGTCGCCCACCACCGGCACCACGCCGCGCAGCGCCAGCGTGCGCTCGGCCCACATCTTGGTGAGCCGGTCGAGAATCACCGTGAGCAGGACCAGCGTCGCAAAGAGCGACCGCCGGTCAGCGGCGCTTGGCATCTTCTTCCTTTTCCTTGCACGAAATGCAGAGTCGCGCGTGCGGCAGCGCGTCGAGACGCGCAAAGTCGATCTCGGTGCCGCATTGGTGGCAGTGGCCGAACTTGTCGGGCTGTTGATACATCCGGCGGAGCGCCTCGTTGATGTGCCAGAGGTAGCGTCCTTCCTGCGAGGCGAAGAGGAACTGCTTTTCGCGCTCCATGGCGTCGGTGCCCTGATCGGCCATATGGAAGGAGTAGGACGAGAGGTCGCCGTCAGACGACTGCAGTGTGGCGTTGAACGACTCGTCGTAGTAGCCGATTTCCTTCATCACCCGAGCGCGCTCTTCCAGGAGCCGCTTTTCCAGATGCTTGAGCTGCGTCTTGGTCACAGGCCGTCCACTGCTGCTGGGCCGGAAAGGGTCCGGCCTTCCCCGAGTTGCCGCACCGCGAGCGCGGCACCATACGGATCGATCTCGATCGGTACAATACGGTCGTATTCGCCCAGCGGTTCCCCCGGAGCAAGCGTCCGGCCCAGCTCCGAGCTGCCTACGTGGAACTCCCGGGCCAGGGTTTCGCCACCAATGTAGTCCCGGTGCCTCCGCGCGGCTTCCAGCAGGGCAGCGTCGCCGTCGAGCGCCATCGCGATCCGCGTGGTCACCGCGTAGCCCGCGTCCTTGCGGATCCGCTGGATGCGGTTGACGAGTTCGCGCGCCAGACCTTCGCTGGCAAGGTCAGCGGTGATCTCGGGGTCGATCGCCACGACCAGCACGCCCTGGTTGGCGGTCGGCCAGGCGGTGACGACTTCGGTCTTGAGCACGATGTCGGCGGCGGTCAGCGGCAGCGGCGTGCCATCGGCGAGCGCTTGCGGCACGGGGACGCCGTTGGTGATGGCAACCACCACACCCGGCGCCAGACTCTCCACCGCGGCGCGCACCTCAGGCATGCGGGCGCCCCACTGCTTGCCCAGCGTCCGGAAGTTGGCGCTGGCACTGATCCGGATCAGGTCCGACGCATTGCCAATGACCGTCACGTTCCTGACGTTCGCCTCGGCCATCAGCAACTCGGCAAAGGTCTGGTAGTGCGGGTTCTGCTCGAGCGCGCCGACACCGGCCACATGGATATCGCGAAGCGGCTGGCGTACCGAGAGCCGCGCGTTCTCGCGGGCCGCGCGCGCCAGCGAGACGAGCATGCGGGTGGTCGCCATGCCGTTTTCGATCGCGGCGTCGGAGCGACCCTCATCCGTGGGAAAGGGCGCCAGATGCACGGAGGTTCCGGTGAGCGCCCGATGGAGCCAGTCGCTCACAAAGGGTGCCGCTGGTGCGAGCAGCCGAGCCACCGTGACGAGCACGTCCCGCAAGGTCGCGACGGCTGCCGCGTCGGCTTCGCCATCGGGCGCCCAGAAACGTCCGCGATTGGTGCGCACATACCAGTTGGAAAGATCCGCATCGACAAAGTTGACGATCGCGCGCACCCCGGTCGTGACGTCGTAGTCGTCAAAGGCACGCCGCACCTCGGCCACCGTCATATCCAGCCGGCCAAGTATCCAGCGATCGGCGAGCGGCCGGTCGGCGACTGCCGGTGCTGTCACATCGTGCGCGGCGTAGAGCGCAAAGAACTGGTAGGTGTTCCTGAGCTGCTTGAGAAACGCGCCGGCCGTATCCATCAACTGTGCCGCGTCAAAGCGCTTGGGCTGCCAGACCTGACTCGACAGCAGGAGATACAGACGCGCGGCGTCGGCGCCGTGCTGCTCGATCACGTCCCAGGGGCTCACCACATTCCCGCGGCTCTTGGACATCTTGAGGCCCTGCGCGTCGAGCACCAGCTCGTTGACGATCACATTCCGGTAGGGCGCGCGATCGAACGCCGCCGTGGCGATCGCCAGCAGCGAGTAGAACCACCCGCGCGTCTGATCGATCCCTTCGCAGATGTAGTCGGCCGGAAAGTGCGACTCGAACTCGTCCTTGTGTTCAAAGGGATAATGCCACTGCGCGTATGGCATGGCACCCGAATCGAACCAGGTGTCGATCACTTCCGGCACGCGGCGCATCGTCCCGCCGCCGGGTGCCGGCCAGGTGACTTCGTCCACCCACGGCTTGTGCACGTCGAGGTCGTGTGTCGCCACAAAACCGGCCTTCGCGTGCAGCTCTTCGAGCGAACCGATCACTTCCACATGCGAGGGATCGCGGTCGCTCACCCAGATGGGGAGCGGTGTGCCCCAGTAACGCTCGCGCGAGAGCGCCCAGTCCACATTGCCGGCGAGCCATTCGCCAAAACGGCCACTCCCCGTTTCGGGCGGATGCCAGGCAATGTCCTGGTTGAACCGCAGCATCTGCTCCTTGACCGCGGAGGTGCGCACAAACCACGAATCGCGCGCCACGTAGATCAGCTTGCTCCGGCAGCGCCAGCAATGCGGATAGCTGTGCACGTACTGCTCGGTGTGCAGATGCCGTCCCAGCTCCTTGAGCTTGCGAATGATCAGCTCGTTGGTCTCGGGCGCGGTGACGAGCTTGCCCTCGATGTCCGGCCACGTGGTGCCGGTGAAGGTGCCGTCTGCGGCAACGGGGCGAACCAGCGCCAGACCATGCTCCTGGCCGGCGGCGTAGTCATCGGCACCGAACGCCGGCGCCATGTGCACCAGGCCGGAGCCGTCGTCTGCGGTGACAAAATCTCCGGTGACGACAATCTCGCTCGCGCGATCGCCCGGCAGCGGCACGACGTCCAGCGGCCGGCGATAGCGAAGTCCGGCAAGCTCGCGTCCCATCACCGACGCAATCTTCTCGGTGCCCTTCCCCAGCAGCTCGACCGCCTTCGCCTCGCGCGCCGCCGCCATCACAAACTGACGCCCGGCATGCAGCGGACTTGCAAAGACGCCGTACTCGAGCTCCGGATTGACCGCCACCGCCACATTGCTCGGCAACGTCCACGGCGTGGTCGTCCAGACCACCAGCTCGCGCCCCGAGTTGTCGGCGAGTGGGAAGGTCACAAAGACGGACTTGTCCCGCACTTCCTCGTAGCCGAGTGCCAGCTCGTGACTGGAGAGCGTCGTGCCGCAGCGCGGGCAGTATGGCAGCACGCGATGTCCACGATAGAGCAGACTCTTCTCATGCAGCCGCTTGAGCAGCCACCAGACCGATTCGACGTATTCCTTGGTGCAGGTCACATAGGCGCGATCGTAGTCGAGCCAGTAGCCGATGCGATTGGAGAGATCGACCCATTCATCGCGATAGGTGAAGACGCTCTCCAGGCAGCGGCGATTGAATTCCGCCACGCCAAAGTCTTCGATGTCCTTCTTGCCCTTGAAGCCGAGCTGCTTTTCGACTTCGAGTTCCACCGGCAGACCGTGCGTGTCCCAGCCTGCGATGCGCGTCACGCGCTTGCCAAGCATGACGTGATAGCGGCAGACCAGGTCCTTGATGGTGCGGGCAAAGACGTGATGAATGCCGGGGCGACCGTTGGCGGTGGGCGGTCCTTCAAAGAAGACCCACGGCGTGCCGCTCGCAGTGGCGTCCTGGACGCGCGCAAAGAGCCCTTCCTCATTCCAGAGCGTGAGCAGATCGCGCTCGAGAATGTCGGGAGAAGCATCAGGCCAGGCGGGCCAGCGCGGACTCGTCACGTGTGTTGCCACCTCATGGCTTGGTCTGTCGTTCGCCAAAGAGCGCGGTACCGAGGCGCACCATGGTTGCACCTTCTTCCACCGCGGCACCAAAATCACCCGACATCCCGATCGACAACTCGGGGAGAGCGTGCCCGTTCTGCCGTGCCGCTTCCTGCAACGTCCTGAGCAACGCAAAGGTCCGGCGCTGCACCCGTTCGTCTTCGGTGAACTCCGCCATTGTCATCAGACCGCGAACGTCGAGCGATGTGAAGGCCCGCAGCTCATCGAGCAACGCCGGCAACTCGCCCGGTTCCACGCCGCCCTTCTGCGCCTCGGCCGAGCAGTTGACCTGTACCAGCACGGCCTGTCGAGCGCCCGCTGGCACGCGGTGCTGGAGCTCCTGCGCCAGGTCGACGCGATCGACGGAGTGGATCAGCGCAAAGCGGCCCACGATCTGGCGGACCTTGTTCCGCTGCAACGTGCCGATCAGGTGCCACTCCACCGGCAGGCCGGCGGTCGCATCCTGCTTGGCAAGCGCCTCCTGCACGCGGTTCTCGCCCACCGTGTCAAGTCCGGCTGCCGCGGCAGCACGCACCGCCGTCGCATCGTGCCCTTTGGTCACCGCCACAATCCGCACGGCGTGGGTCCATCCGCCTTGGGCTTGGCGCTCGGCGATGACCCGCCGCAGAGCGGCCAGCCGCTCGGTCAGGGTCGGTTCCGACATAGCCGGGAAATATAGCGGGAGGGCCTGGGGCGAGCCGGCGCTATTGGAGGTTGAGCGTGGTGGCGCGGTGGGCGAGGAGCGTGCCGGCAGCATCGGTCAGCCGGACCTCCAGACCGCTGAGCGCGAGGAGTGCCCGCGCGCCGCCTTGACGAGCAAATCGTCCTTCTTCAGCAGCACGATGGGATCGATAGATCCGGACAGCGCACACAGCGCCCTGATGCGGTCAGGCGCAAAGATCCGGTAGTCGACCTGCTGGAAGTTTCCGAACTTGTCCTGCGGGGCAAACTGCTGCGCGGCAAACTGCTGCGCGGCGAGCGCGCTGGGCGCGGCCAACCAGGCCGCGACAATGCCGTGCCCGGTAGAGTGCATTCTCAACCTATTGCCGAACGCCACTCCCCGACAGCCCCCGCAACGCCGCCTCCGCCGACGAGTCCGCTGCGAGCTGCACCGCACGCCTGAGAAGTGCGACACCCTCCGCGGTGTCACCCCGTTCGAGCAGCACCCGGCCCGCCTGGGCCATCGGCACCGCCATCATGTCCGCCAGTGCGCGCACATCAGGATCAAGGTCTTCGGCGTTGCCCTTGAGCATGCGGCCGTACTGCCACACACTGTCGGCGAGCCAGCGTGTGGTGGCCACGTCGAGCGACGATCCGTCGCGACCCGCACCGCCCGCGGTACCCAGCACTGTCCCCGCCGGCATGACCAGCGCCATCCCCTGCTGCACCAGGTGCGGCTCCAGCCCAAAGAGCACGTCGCGATCGGTCACCGACCACGCGAGCGACCGCTTACCGGCATTGAGCTCCAGCACGTGCAACACCAGCAAATCGCGGCCGTAGACCGCGGTGCCCGCGGGAATGGTGGCCACATCGCCGTTGGGCAGCGTGATCGACACGTCGCGATCCGGCCGGAACGGGCGAAAGTTGTCGATCACCGAATCGCTCAGGTCATGCACCGCCACCCCGTTCGCCCCGTTCCGCATTTCCTTGAGGTACCAGGGTGTTTCAGCGAGAGCGAGACAGACGACGGTCACATCAGTTCTGATCCCTTCGACGGCTTGCGCATACCAGAGCGGAAAGGTGTCGTTGTCGCCCCAGGTAAAGAGAATCCCATTCTGCGGCACGGATTGCAGCAGGGCCACCGCAAAGTCACGCGCAAACGTCGCGTCTGGAATCTGTCGGCGCGTGGCGGCGGGAAAGTTGGCAACAAGTGGAATGAGCGCCACCGCGTACACACCAAGAATCGCTTCGCGCGAACGCCGCCGCAGGCGCGGCAGCCAGGTGCGAATGAGATCGGTGAGACCAATC
>DATAVM010000132.1:0-18607 GCA_036267775.1 Gemmatimonadales bacterium | reverse complement strand
CGGCTGGTGGAAGTGGGCGAGCTCACCGAAGAGAAAGCCGAGGTGAGCGAGCGCCGCAACATCATTCTCCAGGCGCTCGGCCCCGACCCCGTGGTCCGTGTGGATCTGAGCTGGCAGGCGCTGCAGCGCGAGGACGTGCTGATCATCTGCAGCGACGGGCTCTCCACCATGGTGCGCCGCGACGACATTGCGCAGGCCGTGCGGGAAGAGAAAGATCTCTCACGCATGTGCCAGCGATTGGTCGATCTGGCCAATGAACGCGGCGGTCCCGACAACATCACCGTCGTCATTGTCCGTTTTGAAGGCGATGCGCTTCCCGCCGACAGCACCGACGCGCCCGGCTATCACGAGATGGTGACCACCGCGGAGCGTCCGGCGCTGCGCCCGACCGGCGTCTTTGCTTCGGGGAGCGCGCCAGCCGCGGTGGTCATACCGGCGCTGCCGCCGTCTCGCACCGGCCCGCTGCTCACCGTGATTGCGGTGGCGATCGCCATCATCGGCCTGGTCGTCTGGCTCAGCCGCTGAAGCCGCACAGGGTCAGGGTGGAGTAACCGACCCGAGCACGCGCGGCCCCTCAGCGCCTGTCGCGCGAGGAATGTTTCCCGGCTGGCCGTGCAACGTGAGCCAGCCAAGCAGCGCGAACGCTACCGCTTCCTTGGCGTCCCCCGAAAAGAAAAGCTCGTCAAAGCGTCGCAACGCCATGCCAGACGTGGCGAGCCGTGCAGCAAGAAGCTCGATCAACACCGGATGATGCGTGCCACCGCCGGCCGCGACCACTTCGCGCGCGGGTGGCAGATGCGTTTCGCAAAAGCGCGCAATCGCTTCGACCGTGAGCGCTACCGCGGTGCGGACCCCATTGGCGCCCGGCAACCGCCGCGCGAGTGCCGCCGCGAAGTCCGCGCCAAACTTCTCCCGTCCCGTGCTCCGTGGCGGCGGCTCCGCAAAAAACGGATCGTCGAGACACTCGGCGAGCACCGCGTGATCCACCGTTCCGCGTGCGGCGATGGCGCCATCGACATCCCACGGCAGCGAACGATCGATCGCGCGGGCAAGCGCGTCGATGACTGCCATGCCGGGGCCGGTATCCGCGGCGATCACGCCGTCAAGATCCGCGCGCCGGCGCACCCAGGTGACGTTGGCCATGCCGCCCAGATTGAGGAGGATGCGCGGCTCGCTGTCGTGGCCCCAGCAGAGCGCGTCGGCCATCGGCACCAGCGGAGCACCCTGACCCCCCGCGGCCACATCGCGCGCCCGGAAGTTGTGAATCACGCGTACACCAAAGCGTTCGGCCAGGATGGCGGGCTCACCGAGCTGCCACGAAACCGTGGGCGGCTGGTGCCAGATGGTCTGACCCGGAAAGGCGATGGCAGCGAGCTGATCCGCGCGCACATGCGCGAGCAACAGGGCCACGTCGACCGCGTCCGCCGCCCATTCGGCGAGTGCCACATGGAGGCGAGCGTTCTCCGCCGCACTGGCGCCGGCCAGCACGTGCTCGATCTGCGCCCGCTCGGTTGCGTCATAGGGCCGGTGCGCAAAACCGAGCAGTTCGACTCGCGTGGGACCGGTGATGCGCACGATCGCGGCCGCCATGCCGTCGAGCGATGTGCCCGACATCAACCCCGCGACCAGCATGGGCGCTTCACTCATGCGTGCCGCGCCGGTGGCGGCGGGCCGACGATCGCGCGCAGGTGGCGATCGACTTGCACGAGCCGCGCATCGGCCGCCGCGGCATCGATGCCTTCGCGCAGCATGACGATCGCCGTGCGGACGCGGCCTCCCGCCGCGTCGATCGCGCCGCGCGCCGCGGTGCGATCGACGCCGAGGATCTCCATGACAATCCGCTCGCCGCGGTCGCGCAGCTTGGCATTCGTGGCTTGCAGGTCGACCATCAGGTTGCCGTACGTCTTGCCCAGACGGACCATCGCGCCTGTGGTGAGCATGTTGAGGACCAGTTTGGTGGCGGTGCCCGCCTTGAGTCGGGTCGATCCGGTGACGAGTTCCGCACCCACGTCCAGTTGAATGATCACGCTGCAGATCTCGACCAGCACGGCCGGCGGCTCGGCGCACGTGAGGAGAATGGGCACCGCGCCGCGCGTCCGGGAACGTTCGAGTGCCGCGCGCACAAAGGGTGTCGCACCGCTCGCGGCAATGCCGAGCACCACGTCGTTGGGGCCGGCGTTGCGTTCGTCCATCGCGGCGGCGGCCGCGTCGACATCGTCTTCTGCTCCTTCGATGGACCGCTGGAGCGCGGCACTCCCGCCGGCGATGATGCCCTGCACCATTTCCGGTGGCGTGCCAAACGTCGGCGGGCACTCGGAGGCGTCGAGCACGCCCAGTCGTCCCGACGTGCCAGCGCCAACGTAGATGAGCCTGCCGCCCGCGCGGAATGCCGCTTCGATGTGCTCGATCGCCGCGGCAATCGCCTGGCGCGCGCGCCCCACTGCGTGCGGCACGGTGGCGTCCTCGGCCACGAAGAGATCGACGAGGTCCAGCGGGCCGAGGGTGTCGATATCGGCCGATCGGGGATGGCGGCGTTCGGTGGCGCGGACAGGCGGATCGAAAGCGGGCATTGTTCCGCTTAACTTACCCCTGCCGCCCCCGAATGCGAGGTTGCTCCATGCTGCGCCCAGCCGCACTCGTCTGCCTGCTCCTCCTGCCCGCCGCACTGGCGGCACAGGACACCACCCTGACGACCACGCCCTGGCGCTACGCCGGCATGGCGCGCACCGCAGAGGGTGCGCACGGCATGGTGGCGTCGGGAAGTCCGATCGCGAGCGACGTGGGACGCGATATTCTCAAGGCCGGCGGCAATGCGGTCGACGCAGCGGTGGCCGTGGGCTTTGCGCTCACCGTGGTACATCCCGAAGCCGGCAATATTGGCGGCGGCGGTTTCATGATCCTGCGCCAGGCCAACGGGAAGGCGTACGCACTCGACTACCGCGAGACCGCACCCGCCGCGGCTTCGCGCAACATGTATCTCGATTCGGCCGGGCAGCCCACCAACAAGAGCATCTACGGACATCTCGCGTCGGGCGTGCCGGGCTCCGTGGCCGGCATGCTCGAAGCGCACCGCCGCTTTGGCCGACTACCGCTGGCGCAATTGATCGAGCCGGCCATCAAGCTCGCGCGCGATGGATTCATTGTCGATTCGTTTCATTCCCGCTCGATCGCCAGCCACGCGCGCACCTTCAAGCAATACTCCTCTACCGCGGCACTGCAGTATCTGGTGGACGGTAACGCGCCGCCGCCGGGCTATCTCCTCAAGCAGCCCGATCTGGCCCACACGCTCGAAGCGATCCGCGACCGTGGCCGCGACGGCTTCTACAAGGGCTGGGTGGCCGAGGCCATTGTCGACGAGATGAAGCGCGGCGGCGGGATCATCACGGCCAGGGACCTGGCGCGCTACAAGGCCAAGTGGCGGACACCGATCCGCATCAAGTATCGCGGCTACACCATCATCTCGATGCCGCCGTCGTCGTCGGGTGGTGCGACGCTCGCAATGATTCTCAACATCATGGAAGGCTTTGGCACACTGCCACCGTTCGGCTCGACTGCACTGCTCCATCGCGAGGCGGAGGCAATGCGGCGTGCCTTTACCGATCGCAACCGCTTTCTGGGCGATGCCGACTTTGAAAAGCTGCCGCACTTGAAGGACATGCTGTCCAAGGAGTACGCCGCCAAGGTGCGCGCCACGATCGACGTGACCAAAGCGACGCCCACGCCGCCGTTTGATCCGTCCATCAAGGACGGCCCGAACACGACGCACTATTCGATTGTCGACGCCGAGGGCAATGCGGTGTCGATCACCACCACACTCAACAATTCCTATGGCTCATCGGTCACGGTGACGAGCGCCGGTTTCCTGATGAACGACGAGATGGACGATTTTGCCACGGCGCCTGGCAAACCCAACATGTTCGGCCTGGTGCAGGGCGAGATCGATGCGATCAAGCCGGGCAAGCGGATGCTTTCGGCCATGACGCCGTCGGTGGTGCTCGATCCGCAAGGCCAGCTCAAGATGGTGGTGGGCACGCCGGGCGGGCCGACGATCATCACGCAGGTATATCACGTTATCAGCAACGTGATCGACCATGGGATGACGCTGGCCGATGCGGTAGCGGCACCGCGGCTGCACCATCAAGGCCTCCCGGATCAGATCGAGCTCGAGCGCGGCGGATTCTCGGAGGCTGTGATGGACTCCTTGCGCGCGATGGGCCACAAGGTGGTCGCCGGTGGTGGCGGCGACGTGCAGGCCATCATCCGCACCGCCACCGGCTGGCAGGGCGTCAGCGATCCTCGCGGCGGCGGACGGCCTTCGGGCTACTAGCCGGTCCGTTCTGCCGCTCAGAGCACCCGCCGCCAGCCGCGCGGCGGCTCGTGCAACCGTGCCGCGACACCAGAGCAAGTGAATCCGCATCCGCATTGATGGACCGCGGATGCGGCGTTGTGCATTCCCATCGACAAGCCACGTCTCAAGGGCGCTACGACAATTTCGCGCCTTCCACGACAAGGAGAGTTACCATGATGGGACCATTCCACGAGATGTTTCTCGACGAGCTGCGCGACATGTACGATGCGGAGCAGCAGTTGATCGAAGCACTCCCAAAGATGGCAAAGGCCGCCAGCGATCCGGACCTGCAACAGGCGTTCAACAGTCACCTGGAGCAGACCAGGGGCCATTTCCAGCGCCTCGAGAGCGCATTCGAAAGCCTTGGCGAAAAGGGCAAGGGCAACAAGTGTGAGGCCATGAAGGGCTTGGTGAAGGAAGGCGGGGAGATCATCGACAAGAAGGGCGACATGGCCGACGCCGCGGTCGATGCCGGCCTGATTGCGGCCGCGCAGAAGGTCGAGCACTACGAGATTGCCTCGTACGGCACGCTCGCCACCTGGTCGCGGATGATGGGGCACGACGAGGTCACCGCACTCCTCGAGGCCACGCTGGCGGAAGAGAAGGCCGCGGACGAGACGCTCAATGCGCTGGCCCAGAACGGCATCAATGAGCACGCGATGGCGGCAACCGAATCATGAAGCGGCCGCCCGTGACCGCCGGCGATCGGCCGGCGGTTGCGGCTGCGGCCGATCACCGATGATCAGTACCCGATGAAGTACCCGATGGCGGCCCCGCCGAGCGTGCTGCCGATGAACAGCTCACGTGCCCTGGACGGATGATCGGCGTGTTCCACCGCGTAGAGCACCGCTCCGCACGCGGCCCCAATCAGCCCACCAAGAAGTGCTCCCGGCCACGCGCCGCTGTGTTCGCGCCGCACCATGCTGTCGACGCCCGAACGCAACGAGCGGTCGCACGAGATCGGCGCGTGGGACACGACTGCCGCCGCACCAAATCGCAAGCCGCCAACGGCCTGCGCTTTCGCGCTCACGATCGGGGAGATCACGGCGCCAATCACCAAGGCAACGCAATGCTGAACGCCGCAGCAGAAACACTCCCGGTCTGAGATGTTGTTCCTAGCCCCTTGGCAACGCAACAGGCCCAGCAACTTCTGCCGGGCCCGTTCGCGATACCGGAAACCGCGGCTACGGCCGCTGCGTGATCGGCTTGCCCGTCTTGTCGAGCATCACCACCGGCGCGATGCCAGTGGCGCGCACCGCGGCGCCGATCTTGGCCTCGTCGCCCACAATCACAATCCGCAGATGCGCCGGATCCATGTACTTCGACGCCATCGCGGCTACATCCCCCGAACTGGTCGCGTTGACGTCGGCGATGTAGCTCGCCCACCAGCCGCGCGCCAGATGGTCATCCACCACGCGTGAGACCACATTCAGCACGCCGGCATTCGACTGGATGGCCGACGGCAACGACAGCGTGAGCGCGTTCTTGGCGGCCGCGAGCTCTTCCGGCGTCACCGGCGTGCTCCCGGTCAGTCCGCGCGTCTCCTTCATGGCCTGAATGAGCGAGCTGTCGGTTTTCTCACGCGTGACCGCACCCTGGCCGCGCTCGCTGCCCGGGCCCTTGAGCCACGAGACCCGCGAGTTGAAGCCATAGCTGTAGCCATGCACCTCGCGGATGTTGAGATTGAGCCGCGACTGGAAGAGCCCGCCGTAGATGGCGTTCATCACATCGATCTTGGGCATGTCGACCGAGTATTCCGGTGGCAGCGTCGCGGCAAGCACGATCTGCGACTGCGGCTTGTTGGGCATGTCGACCATGTAGATCGTCGTGGCCCCCGCCGCCGGTGCGGCCGCGTATTGTGGCGTGAGCTTCTGGCCGCCAGCGGGCCACACCTTGAACGCGCGCTCCAGACGGAGCTTTGCCTGTGCGCGCGTCATGTCGCCGACCACATAGACGGTGGCATTCACCGGCACAAAGAAGGCCTTCGCCAGGGTCGCGACATCGTCGCGTGTGACGGCGCGAAGATCGGCGTCGTTGGTGACCTTCCCATAGGGCTCGTCGCCATAGAGCAGCTTGGGGGTGATCTGCGCGGCGATGGTACCGACAACGTCCTGGCTGCGGGTATATGCCGCGAGCGCCTGCGTCCGCAGCCGTTCAAGCGACGCCGCGGGGAACGTCGAATGGAGCATCATGTCCATCATGATGTCCATCGTCCTGTCGAACGAGCGGGTCAGCGACGAGAAGCTCGCCGTGCCGGATTCAATTCCGACGCCGAAGCCCACGTTCGTGCCGAGGAGGGCGAGCTCGTCGTTGATCTGATCGGCGCTGCGAGTGGTGGTTCCTTCGCGTAGCATCTGCGCGAGAAAGGTCGACACGCCAAGCCTGGTACCGAGCTGATTGGTGCCACCCTCAAAGTGGATCGAGAGCGACACGATCGGCAGTTCGTGCTTTTCGACGACCACCAGCCGCACGCCATTGGACAGCGTGTCGATGGTCCAGGTCGGGACCTTGAACGTGGGCGCCGCAGCCACGGGCGGCGGTGTGTTGCGATCGAATGTCGTGGGCGTGCCCTGCGCCGCGAGTGGTGCGACCGCCGCAAACGCGAGTGCCGCCGTGATGGTCAGATGCTTCACTGTCCCACCTCCTGCTTTGATGCGAACTGTGAAGTGATCGGCTTGGACTGATCGGCGTGCGACGCAAGGTTCGCCTTCCCCTTGGGCACGGCCGAGAGCACGATCCGGTTGGCGCCGAGATAGGTATTGGCGACGCGCTTGACGTCGGCCGCGCTCACGGCGAGCGTCTGCGTGAGATCCTTGGCATACCATCCCGGATCGCCGTGATAGATCCAGCCGCTGGCCAGCGTCATGGCCTTCCCCAGCATCGACTGCAACCGGCTGTAGGACGAGAACTCGATCCCCGCCGTCGCCTTCTTCATCTGCTCCGGCGTCGGCCCTTCGGCCTTGAAGCGGGTGATCACCGAGTCGACGGCGAGTTCCAGCTTGGTGAGATCGGTGCCCGGCGTGGGCACCACATCGAGATCGATCGTACCGACATTCTCATTGGCGTCGGGACGCAGCGAGATCGACGTCGCCCACTTCCGATTGTAGACAAACTCCTGCGCCAGCCACTGCGTGCGGTCGCCGCTGATGATCGAGCCCATCACCGTGAGCGGAATCCGGTCGATCGATCGCTGACCCACGCCCGGCCACTCGGCAAAGAGTTCCGGCAGCGCCACATTGTCTTCGTAGACAAAGCGTTCCGGATGATCGAGGTGCGCCGCGGGAACCACCGGCCGCACAATGGCCGGGCCGCGGGGAATCGGGCCGAAGTACCTGGCCACCCACGCCTTGGCCTGCACCGGATCAAAGTCGCCGGCGATCACCAGCACCGTGTTGTTGGGGCCGTACCACTTCTTGAAGAAGGACTTCACATCCGCTTCGGACGCCGCCGACAGGTCCGCCATCGACCCGATCACCGGCCAGTGATACGGGTGTCCTTCGGGGAACATCTGGGCGTTCATGATTTCGTCGACACGGCCGTAGGGCACATTGTCGACGCTCTGGCGTCGTTCGTTCTTCACGATGTCGCGCTGGGCGTTGAGCTTGTTGATGTCGAGCGCATCGAGCAGCCAGCCCAGGCGGTCGGATTCGAGCCAGAGTTCCGTCTCGAGATAATTGGACGGAACCGACTCGTAGAAGTTGGTCTTGTCGTTGTTGGTCGAGCCGTTGTTGGACCCGCCCACACCCTCGGTGAACTTGTCGTGCACACCGTAGGGCACATGGCCGGACCCCGTGAACATCACATGCTCAAAGAGGTGAGCGAAGCCGGTGCGGCCGACTTCCTCATTCTTGGAGCCGACATGGTGTTCCACGTCGACCGCCACCACGGGTGCCGTATGATCCACTGACAACAGCACCGTGAGGCCGTTGGGCAATTCATAACTCACCAGCGGGATATGGGGTGCCACGGTGCCCATCGCGGCGGGCGCGGGCCTGGGCTTGGGTGGCGTCTGCTGAGCGAACGCCGCGGGGACGACCGCAACGGTCAGCGCCAGCAGAAGATGCGGAGCTTTCACTCGACCTCCAGCGTTGGGACGCAGGCAAATGGTGATGGCGCCCCGGGCAACGGGGCACGACGAATCTACATCCATTCTGGAACGCGCGGGCTGACCGGGGCCATCGCGCAGGGCCTTTCCGGGGCCAAGTACATTCCGGGCATGCAAGCCCTGCTGGCACTCCGCCCGTACTTCCGTCGCTACGCGCGCAGCTACCTGGTGGGCTTCCTCTGTCTCCTCGGATCCAATCTGCTGGCGACGGTGGCGCCCCAGTACGTCAAGAAGGGGATCGACGCCTTTGGCGCGGGGTCGGCTCACGGCGTCCGGATGGCGGCACTCTGGCTCACGGTGCTCGCCCTCGGGAGTGGCGTTCTCCGCTTCGGGATGCGCCAACTCCTCAACAGCGCCTCGCGGTGGGCCGAGACCGATCTGCGGCAGGACCTGTTCGACCACCTCATGCGCCTGGCAGCACCGTTCTATCAGGAGCATCCGGTGGGCGACCTCATGGCGCGCGCCACGAACGATCTGCTTGCCCTCCGCATGGTGGCGGGGCCGGCGGTGATGTATCTCGTGGATACGGTTGCCCGGACCGTGATGATCGTGCCCATGATGGCGCTGATCTCACCTTCGCTTACGCTCTGGGCCTTGCTGCCGACGCTCGGCCTGCCGGTCGTCATGGTGTTCCTCGGCGGCAATGTCCATCGGCGCTCGCTCGCGGTGCAGGACCACTACGGCGACATCTCGGCGTTCACGCAGGAACATTTTGCCGGTGTCCGCATCGTGCGCGCCTATGGGCAGGAAGGCGCCGAGACGGCGGTGTTCCACGATCTCGATCTGGGCTACCGGGCGCGCAACATGGCGCTCGCCCGTGCGCTCGGTGTGTTCAACCCGCTGCTCAACTTTCTTGGCGGCCTGGGTGCGGTCATCGTGCTGGTGATCGGTGCGAACGGCGTGCTGGCCGGGCGGATCTCCGTTGGCGGCTTCGTCGCGTTCGGTGTGTATCTCGCCACGCTCGTGTGGCCGATGATCGCGCTCGGCTGGGCGATTTCGCTCTTGCAGCGCGGCAACGCGGCGGCGAGCCGGATCGACATGCTCTGGCAGACGGCGCCCGCCATCGCCGATCCCGCGGTCGTCACAGCGCTTCCGACCACCAGCGGCCCGCGCGAGGTCACGTTCGAGCAGGTCTGGTTTCGTTATCCCGGCGTGGCGGATCGCGGGTGGGTGATCGAGGACGTCTCGTTCACGGTGAAGGCCGGTGCTGTGCTCGGCGTGGTCGGTGCGACCGGCAGCGGCAAGTCGACACTGCTGGAATTGCTCGCGCGCACGTATGATCCGGATCGCGGGCGGATTCTCCTCGATGGGGTCGACATTCGAGAACTGCGGCTGGCGGATCTGCGGCGCGCCATCGGCGTGGTGCCGCAGGAGACCTTTCTCTTTTCCGACACGTTGCGCAACAATGTGCTGCTGGGCAGCCCCGATGACGGGCGCCTCGACGATGCGGCGGAGGTGTCGCGGCTCGCCACGGCACTCCCCGATCTTCCCGACGGCTGGAACACGATGCTCGGCGAGCGTGGCATCAATCTCTCGGGCGGACAGCGTCAACGCGCCGCGATCGCGCGCGCGTTGGTACGCAATCCATCGGTCCTCGTGCTCGACGACGCGTTGAGCGCGGTGGATGCGCACACCGAGAGCGAGATTCTTGCCGCGCTGCGCGATGCGATCACCGGGCGCACGGCGCTGATCGTGTCGCACCGCTTTTCCGCGGTGCGCGACGCCGATGAGATCGTGGTGCTGGAAGGTGGGCGGATCATCGAGCGCGGGACGCACGCGCACCTGGTGACCGCCAACGGCCGCTATCTCTCGCTGCTCATGCGGCAGGAACTCGAGGAGAGTCTCGAGGTCGAGTAAGCGGCGCGCTAGCTCTCAGCGGCGGGGAGTTCGAGTTCCACTTGCTCGAACGCCGCGGGAAACCAGAGTGCGCGGTCGACCGGCTCCGGCGGTTCTTCGTCGTCGGATCGCACCGGGACGAGTGCAAAGAGTTCGTGGAGCGCCTCGAGCGGGCCGCTGCCGACTTCGATCAGCTCCGGTTGAAAGGCGCCGCGCTGCTTGCCCTTGATCGTGGCGGTGTAGCGCGCCGTGTAGATCCGCCGGCGATCGCCATCGACCCGGCTCAGCACGGCGGTGCCAAATTCGCGCTGTTCGCGGCGCAGCACGCGAAACACCCACACGCCATCGATCTCGCGCGCCGGCAACTGTTCGGCGAGCCACGCCGCCAGCCGCTCCCAGTGCGGTCCCTGGCCGGGTCCCGTGGGTTCGAATCTAGGCAGCATCTTGAAGCGCCAGGCGAATGATCCGGAGAAAGTCCTGAGCGTTGGTCACCGCACCGAACGCCTGATGCGTGCCGCGGTCGCGCAACTTGTTCACCACAAACTCCGTCTGATCGACACAGATGGTCATGAGCGGCACCGGGTGGCCGTCAGGCGTGCGGGTATGAAAAGCCGGCAGCATGTTGCCGACGGCGATCGCGTGCAGAGCTGTCGCGATGAAGATGGCGCCGGTGGCCTTGACCGTGTGCTCCCGCATGGCGTCCTGCGCGGCGAGCGCATCGGGAATTACCTCCGGCAGCGGTCCGTCATCCCGGATGGAGCCGGCGAGCACAAAGGGAATGTCGTTGGTCACCAGCGCGTGCATGATGCCGGACGGAATCAAGCCCGACCGCACCGCGTTGGCGATCGAACCCGCCGCACGCACCTTGTTGATGGCGCGCATATGTGTGCCGTGACCGCCCTCGGTGGCGCGCCCGGCGTTATCCATGCCAAGGGTGGTGCCAAAGAGCGCGGCTTCGATATCGTGCACCGCTACGGCGTTGCCGGCCAGCACGGCCTGGACGTAGCCGTTGCGGATGATCCATTCGAAATCGGCGCGGGCACGCGAGTGCACCATGGCGGGACCGGTGACCCAGATCAGGTATCCGCCGCGCGCCTTCTCCGCGCGCAGCCGCTCAGCGAGATCGTCATAGTTGACCGGACGCTCGCGCGAGACCTCCGTGCCCATGAAGGAGAACTCGTTCCCGCTGTGACCGCCGCCGAGAAAACCTTCGCCCCACACGACGACACCATCGCCGCCGTGCTCTTCCAACCCCATCATGACCAGCTCGCCAGCGCGCACGCGGCGCGGTTCGACCGCTTCGATGGCGTCGCCGCGACGGACGATCACACAATCCATGCGCGGCCGCGCCGGCGCGGCCCATCCCGATTCCAGGTGCACATAGGTCGGGAGGTTGGATGTCGAGAAGAACCCATCGGGCAGCACGCCATCGCGCGGTGCAGCGAGGAACCTCGCCAGCGGCGCGGTCGCAAAAGGCGGCTGAGTGACATCGGGAAGCCAGGACATCGGGGCGGAAACCTACTCGTTGCCCCGGTCGGCCACTAGCGCCACGTTTGACCGATGCCCACCTTGCGCTCCGCCGTCATTGTCGCCGTTCTTGCCACCGCGCCAGTGGCGGCAACCGCCCAGACACAGACACCCGACTCGGCCGCCACGATCCCCGCGCTCAGTGTCACCGTCACCCGCGCGCCGGCACCGCTGTCCGCACTGGGTGCCGCGGTCACCGTCGTCGATTCGACCATGCTCAAGCGCGGACGGCTCTCGGCCGGACTCGACGAAGCGTTTGCCTTTGTCCCCGGCGTCGTCGCGGAGAATCGTTTCAATTATTCCGTCGACGAACGCCTCTCGATGCGCGGCTTTGGTGCGCGCGCGAACTTCGGGCTGCGCGGCGTCAAGGTGCTTCTCGACGGCGTGCCGCAGACTTTGCCCGACGGCCAGAGTCAACTCAACAACCTCGACCTCACACTCGTCGATCACGCCGAAGTGCTGCGCGGCGGCAGCTCGGCGCTCTATGGCAATGCATCGGGCGGCGTCATCGCGTTCACGACCAATCCGGTGCCGGCCGCTCCGTGGACGATCACCGCGCGGGGCGAAGGCGGCAGCTTTGGCACTGGCAAGGAAGAGGTGACCGCGGGCGCACGGCTGGGCAACGTGGGAGCCACGCTCGCGGTGTCGCGCTTTGCCACCGATGGGTTTCGTCAACAGAGCGCCGCCGAGCAGAAGCGCCTGTCCTTCGGGTTGAACTGGCGGGCCGATACCACCACGACGTTCACCGTGCGCCTTGAATCGGCCGACGATCCGCGGGCGCAGAATCCGGGTGCGCTGACCGACGCGGAACTCGTGGTCAACCCCGATTCCGCGGCGGCGGCAAACATCCGCCGGGGCGCCGACAAGTCGCTAACGCAGACGCAGCTTGCGCTCGGCATGCATCACACCAGCGGCCGCGTGCAGTTCGACGCCACCATCTTTGGTCTCACCCGCGCGCTGGTCAATCCGCTCGCCACGCCGCCGCCCGCACCTGCAGCGGCCAACGAGGGCACCTGGTCGGGGATCAACCGCCTGGTGGGCGGCGCCAGAGCGAGTGCCACGATTGACCTGGGCCTGCCAAGTATCACCGCCGGCGCGGACGTGCAGTCACTCCAGGACGATCGCGTCAACAAGCGCAGCGTGAGTGGTGTCGCGACCGACACGCTGCTGGTCGATCAGCGGGAGCGCGTCGCGGAAGTGGGTCCGTTCGTACAGGTGGCCCTGCCGCTCGGCGACCGGGTGAGTGTGCACGCGGGCGCCCGGTATGACGTGAATCATTTCTCCGTAGCGGACCATTTGCTGAGCGATGGCGACGCGAGCGGATCGCGCACCATGACCGCCGCAAGCGGTGATGGCGGGATCACACTGCGACTTGGCTCCGCGATCACGGCATGGAGCGACATCGGCACGGTGTTCGAAACGCCGACCACCACCGAGCTCGCCAATCAGCCGAGTGGCGCCGGCGGTTTCAATCCGGACCTGGGTCCGCAGCGCAGTGTCACCGAGGAAGTCGGAGCGCGCGGTGTGTTGCGCGCGTTCACGTTTGACGCCGCGATCTATCACACCGCGACGCACGACGCGATCGTGCCGTACAACGAGGTGGGCGGGCGCACCTACTATGACAACGCCGGCGCGATGCGGACCCGCGGTGCCGAGCTCGGCGTGACATGGGCGGTACGGCCGCGCCTGGCGCTGCTCGCCACCTTGACCCTTACCGATGCCGTCTACACGGACTATCTGGTGGTGAGTCCGACGTCCGTGGACACGCTGAGCGGCCACCAGCTTGCGGGCCTGCCGCGCTCGGTGGCGCACGTCGGCCTGCGCGGCAGCGTCGGCGGAGGTTTTCTGATCGACGTTGATCAAGGCTTTGCCAGCGGCATGTTCGGCGACGACGACAACACCATTCGCGTGGCCGGCTGGGGCGCTGGTGTGACCGGCGTGCGGCTTTCGTGGCAGGGCGTCGTGGGCGGCTGGCCGGTCGCACCTTTTGCGGCGCTGCTCAACGCGTTCGACCGCCGCTATGTCGGATCGGTGACCACCAACGGTGCGGCCGGCCGCGTCTTTGAACCATCGGCCGGACGCACGATCTATCTGGGAATGGCAATCACCGCACAGGGGAAGTAGCGGGTAACGCGGCGACGATTACAGCAGGCTCACCGGATCGCGGTCGACGGCAATCCGGATATCGCCGCGGATACCGGCCAGACGCGGCGCGGCCGCGCGCACCCAGCGGCCCAGATCGCGGCTCGCGCCCTTGAGAATCAGATGCATGCGCCAGCGATCCTTGATCCGCTCGACCGGACATGGCGCGGGCCCGAGGACGATCACGGCGAGTTCGCTGCGCGCGATGGTGCGCTCGCACCATTCTGCCACCGTTGCAGCACGGCGCGCCACCGCATCGCGGTCCGGACCGCTGAGCACCACATGGACAAGTGCGGTGTGCGGTGGATACGCCGGCGAGCGCCGGAGCGTCGATTCGATCTCGAGAAAGCTGACGACATCGTGGCGTGCCGCGCACTCGAGCGCTGGATGCTCCGGCTGGCGCGTCTGGACCACGACACGGCCGCCCTTGGGACCCCGCCCCGCGCGCCCCGCCACCTGCGCGATCAGCTGGAATGCGCGCTCACCGGCACGAAAGTCCGGCAGATGAAGCGCAGTGTCGGCATCGACAACACCCACCAGCGTGACGTTGGGAAAGTCGAGTCCCTTGGCGATCATCTGCGTCCCAAGGAGAACATCAACTTCGCCTCGGCCGACACGCTCGAGGATGCGATGATGCGACCATTTGGCAGTGGTGGTATCGAGATCCATGCGCGCCACGCGTGCCTGCGGAAAGCGCTCCGCTACCAGGCGCTCCAGTTGCTGTGTGCCGGCGCCCAGCGAGCGCGGCGTGGCACCGCCGCAGATGGTGCAGACGGTGGGCACCGGCTCGTGGTAGTCGCAGTAGTGGCAGCGCAGCATTTCCGGATGCCGATGCACCGTGAGCGAAATGCTGCAGTTGGGACATTCCGTGACCGTGCCGCATGACACGCACTGCACGTACGCCGACCAGCCGCGACGATTGAGCAACAGCAGCACCTGCTCGCCGCGCGAGAGCGAGGTCGTGACAGCGTCATCGAGCACTCTGGTCCATGGCACGCCGGACACCCCTTCGACCTGTGGTTCGTGCCGGAGATCCACCAGCGTCACCGCGGGCATGGGCTGGGCCGCAACACGCTCCGGCAACCGCACCACTCGGCCCGCTTCGGTGGCGCGCGTCCAGGTTTCGAGCGACGGCGTGGCGCTTCCGAGAATCAGCGTCGCCTGTTCCACGTGCGCGCGCATCGCGGCGACATCGCGGGCGTGATAGCGCGGCGCCTCGCCGTTCTTGTAGCTCGCCTCGTGCTCTTCGTCGAGCACGATGACGCCCAGGTTGCGCACCGGCGCAAAGATCGCGGACCGCGCGCCGATCGCGATGCGCCGCGCGCCACTGCGGAGCGCGCGCCATGCGTCGGCGCGCTCGCCATCGGAGAGGCCACTGTGCAGCACCGCCACCTCGGCCCCAAACGCCGAGCGCACGCGGCCGACAGTCTGCGGCGTGAGCGAGATCTCCGGGACGAGCAACAGCGCTCCGCGACCGGCATCGAGCGCGTGGCGGATGCGATCCAGGTAGACGCGCGTCTTTCCCGAACCGGTAACGCCAAAGAGCAGCGACGCGTGGCCCGGCGGCAGCACGTCCAGCGCAGCGAGCGCCGCCAGTTGATCATTCGTGAGCGGCGGCGGAGTTTGCGTGCTGACGGCAATGTCGTGAAAGGGATCGCGCGGCGCCTCGGCGGTCGACAATTCCACCAAGCCGGACTTCGCAAGCGCGTTCAACGAGCTTGCCGTGCCGTCGACGGCGGCCAACAACTGCGTCACGCCGGCGTGTCCACCGCGCGCCTCGAGCGCTTCGTAGAGTGCCCGCTGCCGTGGCGCACGCTTGAAGCGGTGGTCGCGCTCCACGAGGGTGAGCGGGTCGCCCACCATCCGCGCCACACGCGCCGTCGCCACGCCGCCACTCGTATCGGGAGGAATCACCTCAAGCGTGAGTGCGCCGACGCGTTGGAGGCGATCGGCCACATCCCACACCGGGCGCTTGAGCGCCCGCGCGGCGGCGGCGACCGTGCCACGGCCCCCGCGATCGGCCAGCCAGCGAACCAGCGTGGCCGCCGTGCCGCCCACAGCCGTCTGCCGCCCCTCAGGCAGCACGAGCTGCACGGTTGAGTGACCCCAGAGTGCGGCAGGGAGCATGGCGCGCAGCGTGAGGCCGAGTGGCGTGCCGTAGTACCGCGACATCTGACGCGCAAGCTCGAGCAGATGCGGCGGCAGCGCCACGTCGGCATCGGGGGCCGCGAGCAGATCGCGCGGCGCGGCCGGTGGCGGGGGCACGTCGACGCCCACCACAACGCCGACCATCTCGCGCCGCCGGACCGGAACGACGACGCGCGCTCCGGGGAGCGCGCGGTCAGCCAGCGATGACGGAATGCGGTAGGTGTAGGGATCGGCCAGCGGCAGCGGGAGCGCCACCTGGGCATACCGCTCGGTCATCGTCGCGTCACGCCGAGTCCGGGGCCGGTGGGAAGCGTCACCTGTCCGCCATCGATGGTGGCGCCGATGAACGGATCGTTGTCGAGCAGCGCAGCCCCGTCGAGATCCACGATGTCGACGAGCGGCGAGAGATGGGCCGCGGCGGTGATGCCGATCGACGACTCGATCATGCAGCCGATCATCACCATCATGCCGTGCGCCCGCGCCACAGCGATCATCCGCAGTGCTTCGCGCAACGACCCGCACTTGGCCAGCTTGATATTGATGCCGTCGACCAGTCCGGCCAGGCGCGGGATATCCGCCGCGACCACGCAGCTCTCGTCCGCGATCACCGGAATGCGTGCGTGCCGGCGCACGTGACCCAGGCCTGCGATATCGCCGGCGGCGACCGGCTGTTCGAGCACGGTGACGCCGAACTCCGCGAGCACCGGCAGCATCGCGACCGCGTGCGACGGCGTCCACGCACCATTCGCGTCGACGCGCACCTCGCCATCCGTGGCTTCGCGAATGGTGCGCAGAATGAGCAGGTCGTCGGCGCTGCCAAGCTTCACCTTGAGAATCGGATAACCAGCGGCCTCGCGGACCTTGCGGCGCATTACCTCGGGCGTGTCCATCCCGATCGTGAAAGTCGAACGTGGTGCGCGCTCCGGATCGAGTCCCCACCACTGCCAGAGCGGGACACCCAGGCGGCGTGTCACCAGATCGTGAAGCGCCGTCGAGATCGCCACGCGCGCAGCCGCATTGCCGCGGAGCGCCGTTTCCATGTTGCGCTCGATCGATTCGAGCTGCCGCGGATCGTCACCCAGCAGCGGCGCGTACGTCGCGAGTGCCGCGACCACCGTCTCGAGCGTTTCGCCGTAGAAGCGCGTGGCAGCCGCCTCGCCCCAGCCCTCGACGCCGTCACCATCGGCGATGCGCACCATGAGGGTGTGATAGTCGCTCTGCCCGCCCCGCGCGATGATGAAGGGGTGGCGGGTGTGGAGCGCCAGGGTTTCGGTGGTCAGCGTGAGAGCCATTGGTGGACACTAGCGCATTGCGCGCACGGTTGCCAGCACGCCATCGGCCAGACGCGCCGGGACGTAGCCGCCTTCCATCAGCCCCACCAATGGCACCGTCGGAAATCGCTCGCGCAGCCGGCCGACCCAGGTGGCGTAGTCAGCAGGCTCCAGGGTGAACCCGCCGAGCGGATCGCCGTGCATGGCGTCGAATCCGGCCGAGATCAGAATCAGGCCGGGAGTCCATGCGGCGGTCGCCGCGATGATCGCGGCCCAGAGCGCGTCGACGTAGGTGGCGCGCGGCAAGCCCGGTGGCATGGGCACGTTGAAGCAATTGCCCGCACCACGCTCCGCGGTAGCGCCGGTCCCGGGATACCATGGCCATTGATGCAGCGACACGAATCGCGTGGACGATTCGGCCGCGACCATCGCCTGCGTGCCGTTGCCATGATGCACATCCCAATCGACGATCAGCACGCGTTCGGCGCCGCGCCGATACGCTTCGGCCGCGAGCACCGCGATGTGATTGACCAGGCAGAAGCCCATCCCGCTTTCGGGCAGCGCGTGGTGTCCGGGAGGGCGAATTGCGGCGAACGCATGACGGCCGGTGGTCAACGCATGGTCGAGTGCGGCGAGCGCCGCCCCGGCGGCGGCGAGCGTTGCGGTCCAGGTGGCACGATCGACCGGCGTGTCGGCGCCAAAGTCGCCGTGTCCCGCGGCACTCAGCGCGGCAACGCCATCGAGATAGCTGCGAGTGTGACGAGCGAGCAGTGGCTCGATGGGCGCGGGTGCTGCGGTCACGAGTTCGACCATGGGATCGGCCTGCAGCGCGGTGAGTACGGTGGCCAGTCGCGATGGCCGTTCAGGATGGCCTGGGCCTGGATCGTGATCGAGACACGCGGCGGCCGTCACCACGCGCGTCACGGTCGGACCTCAGCGCACCGGAACACGGCGACGGCGCATCGCAATGAGCGCACCGCCCTGCGGCACTCCCGCCGCGGCGAGCGACAGATTCTCGTCACTCACCTCCGCGCCGCGAAACTTCACCAGATAGGCCGACGGATCGGCGGTGATCCGCGCGGCCGCGAGCGCGCGACGTTTGACGTCGCCGATCGTGGTCGTCAGCGGCAGATCAAACGGAATGTCATCCCACGCCTGGAGTACCCGCACCCGGAACGCCACGCAGTCGGTCATGCGAGCGCCTCCGGTAGTGTCGAGAAAAAGCGATCG
>DATAVM010000131.1:0-7352 GCA_036267775.1 Gemmatimonadales bacterium | reverse complement strand
GAAGGAACAGCTCCTCTTCGGGCGTGAGCGCGAGAAGCTCTCGCGCAACCTCGAGGGGATCAAGATGATGGGCCGCCTGCCGGGCGCGCTCGTCGTGATCGACGCGAAGAAGGAAAAGATCGCGGTGCAGGAAGCCAACCGGCTCAACATCCCGGTCGTGGCGATCGTCGACACGAATGCCGATCCGGATGTCATCACGGTGCCGATCCCGGGCAACGATGACGCGATCCGCAGCGTGTCGCTCATCACCACGGCGCTCTGCGACGGCGTCAAGGAAGCGCGCGCGCAGATGCCGGTGCGCGATGCGGCGGTTGACGAAGACGCCGAGACCTACTCCGCGGGCGAAGGCGACGGCGCGTCGGAAGAGGATCGCAAGAAGCGGCGCCCGCGGCGCAAGCGGAAGGCGCGTCCCGAGGCGATTGCCGCCCGCCTCAAGCACGACGGCACGACCCCAGGCGAGGGTGGCGAACCGGCGGCCTGATGGCTGCCGGCCGAGCGGTAGCCTGAGGGCGACCGCCCCGCCATCTTTCTTGCCGCCGCCCGCGGAGCCAATAGCGCCGGGGCGGCGGTTTCACACTCGGCCCATGACACCTGACAGGAACCGATGACCGGTATGACGATCGCGACCAAGGATATCTCCGAGCTGCGTGCCCGCACGGGCGCCGGCATGATGGATTGCAAGAAGGCGCTCGAAGAGGCGCAGGGCGACATGTCCCTCGCCGCCGAAATTCTGCGCAAGAAGGGCATTGCCAAGGCCGAAAAGCGCGCCGGCCGCGATGCGTCGCAGGGTATGGTCGTGATCGAAGCGGCCGGCGCCGAGGGCGCGATGGTCGAGCTCAACTGCGAGACCGATTTCGTGGCGCGTACCGACGGCTTCCAGGTGCTCGCCAAGCGGCTGGGCACGCACGCGCTCGCGTCGAGTCCAGTCGGTGTCACCCTCGAGCAGTTCGTCCAGGAAACGATGGACGGCAAGACGATCGCTGAGACGATTCAGGAAGCGTCGGGCAAGACGGGCGAGGCTATGACCGTCAAGCGCGTCGCCAAGCTCGGCGGCAACGCGCACACGGTGGGCGAGTATCGCCACTTCAACTCGCAGGTCGGCGTGCTCGTCGAACTCGAGGGCGCGGTCGGCGACGAAGTGATGGCGCTCGCGCGCGACATCGCGCTGCATATCGCGTCGGCCGATCCCATTGCGGTCGCGTCGACCGATATCGCGGCGGATGTGCTCGACCGTGAGCGGCGCATTGCCGAGGATCAGGTTGCGCAGGAAGGGAAGCCCGAAGCGATCCGCGCGAAGATCGTCGAAGGCAAGGTCCGGAAGTTCTCGTCCGAACGGGCCCTTCTCGAGCAGCCGTTCATCAAGGATGAAGCCATGACCATCGGACAGATGGTGGCCAGGTTTCCCGGGGCGCGTGTGCTGCGCTTTGCGCGCTTCAAGGTCGGAGAAGTCTGATGGCGCTCGCCTATACCCGGGCACTGCTCAAGCTGTCCGGGGAGGCGCTGGCCGGTGACAAGGGCGGCGGGCTCGACTACGGCGTGATCGAAGCGCTCGCGGCCCAGATCAAGGAAGTGCACGCGCTCGGCATCCATCTCGGGTTGGTCGTCGGCGGCGGCAATATCGTGCGCGGGGCCACGGCAAGCGGCCACGGCCTCGATCGCGTATCGGCCGACTACATGGGCATGCTGGCGACGGTGATCAATGCGCTGGCGCTCCAGAACGTGCTCGAGGCGACCGGCGTTGAGACGCGGGTGATGAGTGCGATCCGGATGGAATCGCTGGCCGAGCCGTATATCCGCCGGCGCATGATGCGGCACCTGGAAAAGGGCCGCGTGGTGATCTTTGGCGGCGGCACCGGCAATCCCTTCTTTTCGACCGATACCGCCGCGGTACTGCGCGCGCTCGAAATGGAGGCGCAGGTCATGCTCAAGGCGACCAACGTCGACGGCGTGTACACCGCGGATCCGCGCAAGGTGCCGGATGCCAGGCTGCTGCCGGAACTGACCTTCCAGGAAGCGCTCGTCAACGGCTACGCCGTGATGGACGCGAATGCCTTTGGTCTCTGCCAGTCGAACGCACTCCCGATCATCGTCCTCAACATCAACCAGCCCGGCGCGATCGCTCGTGCACTCAGCGGTGAGCGCGTTGGCACCATTGTCCGATGACCATAGCTGACATCCTCAAGGCCGCGCGCGAAGGCATGCAGAAGGCCTCCGAGAACACCCGGCGCGAATTGAGTGGCATCCGTTCCGGCAAGACCTCGCCCGCGCTGCTCGATGTGGTGCGTGTGGACGCCTACGGATCACATGTGCCGCTGAATCAGGTGGCGCTGGTGGGTTCGCCCGAACCGCGGCTTCTCACGGTGCAGCCGTTCGACAAGGGGCTCACCACCTTCATCGAGAAGGCCATCCGCGACGCGAATCTTGGCCTCAATCCGCAGACGCAGGGCAACCTGATCCGCGTGCCGCTGCCGATGCTGTCCGAAGAGCGCCGCCGCGAGCTGACCAAGATCTGCTCCAAGCTCGTGGAAGAGGGCCGCGTGGCGGTCCGTCAGGCGCGCACCGACGCGATGGGCAAGATCAAGAAGGTGGAAAAGGTGCCGGAGGACGAGAAGACGCGCGCCGAGAAGGACATCCAGAAGCTGACCGACGACGCGATCCATCAGATCGATGCGCAGCTCAAGGCGAAGGAAGCCGAGATTCTCGAGGTGTGAGTACGTCCGATCCGTCGCTGCTCGATCAGGTGCGCGTGCATGGAGGAGTGCCGCGCCATATCGCCGTGATCATGGACGGCAACGGCCGCTGGGCCGCCGAACGCGGACTGCCGCGGCCGGCGGGACATCAGGCCGGCATGCACTCCGTGCGCGAAGCGGTGGAAGGCTGTCTCGAAGCCGGCGTAGCGGTGCTCACCCTGTTCGCGTTCTCCCAGGAAAACTGGCAGCGGCCCGCGAGCGAGATCGACGCGCTGATGGCCCTCCTCGAAGCCTACATCGCGCAGGAAGCGGCCGAGCTCAAGGAGCAGGGCGTGCGCGTGCGCATGCTCGGAGATCTTGAGCGTCTCGTTCCCGCCGCGCGCGCCGCCGTTGACCGAATCGAGCAGATCACCGCCGGCGGCGACAAGCTCGCACTCAACATCTGTCTGTCCTATGGATCGCGCGCGGAACTCACGCGTGCCGCGCGCCGCCTGGCGGAACGCGTCGAGCGCGGCGAACTCAAGGCCAGTGCGATCGACGAAGAGCTGCTGCAGGCCGAACTCTACACGGCAGAGTGGCCCGATCCGGATCTTCTCATTCGCACCTCAGGCGAGATGCGCCTGTCCAATTTTCTGCTGTGGCAACTCGCCTACGCGGAGTTCCATGTCACGCCGGTGCTCTGGCCAGACTTCACTCGCCAGAGTCTCTATGTCGCCATCCGCGATTTCCAGAACCGCGACCGCCGCTTTGGCCGCGTGAGCGCCTGACGCCAATGGATGCCAATCTCCGCCGTCGCATTGCCGTTGCCGCGATCGGTATTCCCGCCGCGATCGTGCTCATCTGGGCGGGCGGCTGGCCGCTCACGCTGCTGCTGGTCACCCTCGCGTTTCTCGGCTGCCGCGAACTCTTTGATCTTGCCTTGCTGCAGCAGGTCGCACCGCTCAGGGAGACGGGCATCGGCCTCGCATCGCTCACGCCGCTGCTCACCTATCTGGCGCTCGCGACGCCGCGGGCCGGCGAATGGCTCGGCAGCAACATCGCATTCGTTGCGGTCGCGCTGGTCATCCTGCTGCTGATCGAGACCCTGGGCATGCGCGGTCCCGATGCGCGCCCGCTGAGTGCCGTGGCCGTCACACTCTTTGGTGTCTTCTACGTGGGCGTGCTGCCGTCCTTTCTGCTGGTGATCCGTTCGTCGCGCGGTGAATACTCGTGGTCGGGCACGGCGCTGGTGCTCTTCCCGCTGGTCGTCACCTGGGTGGGCGACACCGCGGCCATGTTCGGCGGGCGCATCTTTGGCGGTGCCAAACTCGCGCCTACGATTTCACCGGGAAAGACGCGTGCCGGCGGCATCGCGGGACTTCTGGGCAGTGCCATCATCGGGCCGATCTTTGCGCTCGCGATCTTTCCCGCCGCGCACATTGTCATTGATCCTTTCGCGGCCACTGCGGTCGCGCTGGTGATCGGTGTGCTGGGTCAGGTGGGCGATCTCGCCGAGTCGCTGTTCAAGCGTGAGGCCGGCGTCAAGGATTCTTCGACGCTGATTCCGGGCCATGGTGGCGTGCTCGACCGGCTGGACTCGCTCTACTTCGCTATTCCCGCGGCGGCCGCCTGCTATCGGATACTCGGCCTTGTCTGATTCTCGCCCGCGCGGCGTCGCCATTCTCGGATCGACCGGTTCGATCGGCACGTCGACCCTGCGCGTGCTCGACCGGCACCGTGACCATTTCCGCCTGATCGCACTCGTGGCGGGAAGGAACCGCGCCGGACTGATGGAGCAAGTGGCGGCGTGGCGACCGCAGTTTGCCGGACTCGTGCACGGCAATGGCGACGCTACCTTTGCCACGGGCAGTGCGGCGATGCTCGCCGCGGCCACGCACCCGGACGTGGATATCGTGGTCAATGCGGTGGTGGGTGCTGCCGGCCTCGACGCGACACTGGCGGCGTTGCGCGCCGGCAAGCGCGTCGCGCTCGCCAACAAGGAATCGCTGGTCATGGCCGGCGGGCTGGTCGCGCAGGCCGCACGGCAGGGTGCGGGCGAAGTGGTGCCGATCGATTCGGAGCACAGCGCCGTCTTGCAATGCAGCACCGCGCAAGGCGCTCCGGCGTCGCGGCTCATTCTCACCGCCTCGGGCGGTCCGTTTCGCACCTGGGATCGCGAGCGCGTGGCACAGGCGACGGTCGCCGAGACCTTGCGGCATCCCACCTGGCAGATGGGAGCCAAGATCACCGTGGATTCGGCGACGCTGGCCAACAAGGCGCTCGAAGTGATCGAGGCGCACTTTCTCTTTGACTTGCCGTACGACGCAATCGAAGTCGTCGTGCATCCTCAGAGTATCGTGCACGCGTTTGTCGAGTTTCCCGATGGCAGTGTGCTCGCCCAGGTCGGCTTTCCCTCGATGGAAGTGCCGATCCTGTATGCTCTTTCGCACCCCGCACGTCTTCTGGACGATGGTGTGCGGCGCTTTGATCCGGTGGCCGCGGGGCCGCTGACGTTCGAGCCGGTCGATCGAGAAGCCTTTCCAGCCTTTGCGCTCGGCGTGGCGGCCGGGCGAGCGGGTGGCACTCATCCGGCGGCGTTCAACGCCGCCAACGAGGTGGCAGTGGCAGCGTTTCTGGCGGGGCAGATCAGTTTTGGCCGGATTGCGGCGGTGATCGATCGCGTGCTGGGTCAGGGCATTGGCCAGAGTGAACTATCGCTGGAGGCCGTGCGCGGTGCCGATGCACGCGCTCGCGCGGCCGCCGCGGAGGTGCTCGCATGACCACGATTCTCTTTGATATTGTCATTCTCGCCGTCGTGCTCGGCGTGCTGGTGCTGGTGCATGAGCTGGGACACTACTGGGCCGCCAAGATCTTTGGCGTCTGGGTGCATCGCTTTTCGATCGGCATTGGCACACCGATCAAGGGGTTGTCGTTCCGTCGCGGCGAGACCGAGTACGCCATTTCGTGGCTGCCGATCGGCGGGTATGTGAAGATGGCGTCGCGCGAGGAAGAACCCGCGTCGTCGGTGCTCGAAGGTCACGCCTCCGCCGAGGTTCCGCCCGATCGCGTCTTCGAAGCGAAGCCGATGTGGCAGCGGATGGTGATCATCCTGTCGGGTGTCACGTTCAATGCGGTCTTCGCGTGGGCCATCTTCACCGGCCTCGCGTGGAAGAATGGCCGGCACTACGACCCGACCACCACGATCGGTCGCGTGGACGTGAATCTCCTGCCGCCCGAGGCCGCGGCACTTGCGTCGCTGCCCGAGGGTGCCCGCGTGGTCGCGATCGATGGCAAGCCGATCAGCTCGTGGGAAGACATTGCCACGCGGCTCACCACCGGAAACACCAACACCATCACCTTCACCTTTGCCAACGCGCCGACGCTGGTCATTCCGCTGGCGCGCGACGCCCTGGTGCAACGCACCAAGATCGCGACCGCGCTCGAGCCGCATGAGCCGCCGGTCGTGGGCTCGGTGCTGCCGGACTATCCGGCGGTCGCGGCGGGGATTCTGGCAGGCGACTCGATCACTGCGGTCAATGGCGCGCCGGTGGACCAGTGGTCCGATGCCGTCACCATGATCCGGGAATCGGCCGGCAAGGCGCTCACGATTGCCCTGGTGCGCCAAGGCAAGCCACTGGTGATCACGGTGACGCCCAAGGGCGAACACGACGTCCCGGAGGATCCGTCCTCCGCCATCGTGGGGCGGATTGGCGCGCAGGGACGCTCGGACTACAAGACGGAAACGCTGGCACTGGGCGGGGCGGTCAAAGCGGGCGGAAGTGCCACGACGGAATCGGCGGGGATGATCCTGCGGACCCTGCGCGGTGTGGCCGATGGCAAGGTGTCGAGCAAGGAGGTCGGCGGTCCGATTCTCATCGGCCAGCTGGCGGCGCAGCAGGCCAGGGCGGGCCTTGAGGATTTTCTTGCCTTTATTGCGCTGATCTCGATCAACCTGGCCGTGGTCAACATGCTGCCCATCCCCGTCCTGGACGGCGGCACGTTCGTGATCCTGGTGGTCGAGGCCGTGATCCGCCGTCCGCTGCCGGTCCGGCTCCGGGAAGTGGTCACCATGGCCGGGCTGGCCATCGTGGTGCTGCTGATGGTGGTCGTGGTCAAGAACGACATCTTCCGGGCATTCGGGAAGTAGCTGGGGCGGAGGGCATCCCTGAACGCGGGACCTTGTCGGGCGGCCCGTTTCTGCCTATCCTTAGGGGCTATCAAACAGACCTAAGTGCAAGCGCAGCATACCAGAGGGTTGGACCACCGCATGATCGAGAAGCAGCCTGTCATCGAGAAGCACCGTTCCCACGAAACCGACACCGGATCGCCTTCGGTGCAGGTGGCGTTGCTGACGGCGCGGATCAACGACCTCACCGAGCATTTCCGGACGCACCCCAAGGACCACCATAGTCGGCAGGGGCTGCTGAAAATGGTCGGGACCCGGCGGCGCCTCCTGAACTATCTCAAGAGCCGCGATCTCTCGGCCTACCGCGCGCTGGTCACCGAACTGGGCCTCCGGAACTAATCTGGTGGCATGCTGCTGGGCGTCCCACGCGAGCACTGTGGGGCGCCCTTTCCATTGTCAGGTGCTCACCGCAGTGAAGGAACAACGTGCATCGCATTGAAACGCAGTTCGCGGGCCGCCCGCTGGTCATCGAGACCGGCCGCCTCGCCAAGCAGGCC